>CAYWDR010000059.1:0-16305 GCA_964457075.1 uncultured Solibacteraceae bacterium | reverse complement strand
AGGTGAGGCCCAGGTTGTGCTCCATGCCGATCTCCGCGGCGTTCTCCACCTGCTCGGGGCTGCCGCCCGTCACTTCGCAAATGGCGCCGGCGGCCATGGAACAGGCGCTGCCCACTTCGCCCTGGCAGCCCACTTCGGCGCCGCTGATGGAGGCGTTCTCCTTGTAGAGCACGCCGATGGCCGCGGCGGTGAGGAGGAAGCGCTGCACGCCGTCGTCGCCGGCGCCAGGCACGAAGCGGCGGTAGTAGTGCAGCACGGCGGGGATGATGCCCGCGGCGCCATTGGTGGGGGCCGTGACGATGCGGCCCCCGGCGGCGTTCTCCTCGTTCACGGCGAGGGCGTAAAGGCTGACCCAATCCATGGCCGTGAGGGGATCGCGCAGGCCCGCCTCGGGATTGGCGAGGAGCTGCTGGAAGAGGTCCGGCGCCCGGCGCTTCACCTTCAGTCCGCCGGGCAGGATGCCCTCCGTGCGGCAGCCGCGGTTCACGCAGGCCTGCATCACGTCCCAGATCTTCATGAGCCCGGCGCGGGTCTCCGCCTCGGGGCGCCATGCGGATTCGTTGGCGAGCATCACGTCGCTGATGCGGAGCTTGTGCTTGGCGCAGTGGGCCAGCAGCTCCGCGCCGTTGTGGAAGGGATAGGGCATGGGCCGCTCGTCGCCTTTCACCGGGTCCGTTCCGGTTGCGGCGCCTTCATCCACGACGAAGCCGCCCCCCACGCTGTAGTAGAGGCGGGCGCGAAGCTCGTAGCCGTTCTCCCCGAAGGCCACGAAGCGCATGCCGTTGGCGTGGAAGGGGAGGGTCTTGCGCTCGAACTTCAGGTGCTCCTTCTCGATGAAAGGCACTTCCCGCTCGCCCAACAGGTTCAGCTTCTGCCCGAAGCGCACCTCCGCCAGGTAGCGCTCCACTTCCTCCACGGGCACCCCCTCGGGCGTGTGGCCCAGAAGCCCCAGGATCACGGCCTTGTCGGAACCGTGCCCCTTGCCCGTGGCGGAGAGGGAGCCGTAGAGCTCCACCCGCACGGCGGTGACCATCGATAGGAGGCCATCCGCCTTCAGCCCATCCAGAAACATCCGGGCGGCCCGCATGGGCCCCACCGTGTGGCTGGAGCTGGGACCGATGCCGATCTTGAAGATGTCGAAGACGCTGATGGCCATACCAACATTGTAGACCCGGGGTAGGGCCAGAGCTGGACTCAATCCACCCGGTAGTGACAACCCCGCGATTCCGGGTTCAGAAGCGCCGCCTTCACGATGAGCCGCGCGCAGATCATGGCGCTGCGGAGTTCCACCTGGGCCCGGGTGAGGGGCGTCTCGCGGTAGAAGGCCTCGATGCGGTGGAAGAGGTAGCCGAAGTCGCTGTAGGCGCGCTCCAAGCGGTCCCGCTTGCGCAGGATGCCCGCGTAATTCCATAGGGTGGTGCGGATGAGGTTCCAGTCCTGCTCGATGAGGAGGGGATCCACGGGCTCCCCGTCCACGGGGCTCTTCCAATCCTGGAAGGGAGGCGGGTCCGGCAGGCCCTCCAGTTCGGCCACGGCGGCTTCGGCGGCGCGGTGTCCCCAAAGGAGGCCCTCCAGCAGGCTCGTGGAGGCGAGGCGGTTGGCGCCGTGGAGGCCCGTGCAGGCCACCTCGCCTACCGCGAAAAGGCCCGGCAGGCTGCTTCGGCCCTCCAGGTCCACCAACACGCCCCCGCAGAAGTAATGGGCGGCGGGCACCACGGGGATGGGTTCCTGGGTGGGCTCGAGGCCCTCGGCGCGACACGCGGCGAGGATGGCGGGGAAGCGCTCCTCCAGATCCAGCTTGGCGGCCACGGGCTTCAGATCCAGGTAGACGCAGGCCTCTTGGGTGGCGCCCAGTTCCTGGAAGATGCTGCGGCTCACGACATCGCGGGGGGCCAGCTCCATCTGCTCCGGCGCATAGCGGGCCATGAATCGCTCGCCTTTGCGGTTCACGAGGTGGGCGCCCTCGCCGCGCAGGGCCTCCGTCAGCAGCTGGCGAGGCTTTCCGGGGATGTAGAGGGCCGTGGGGTGGAACTGCACGAATTCGCAGTTCACGATTCGGGCGTTGGCCCGGAAGGCGGCCGCGAGGCCGTCGCCCGTGGAGCTGGGCGGGTTCGTCGTGTGGAGGAAGATGTAGCCGAGCCCCCCGGTGGCGAGCACGGTGCGCCCCGCGCGGCAGGCCTCCACGGCCCCGGTGCCGGGATCCAGCAGATAGGCGCCATGCACGGTGATGGGGTCGTAAAGGCGTACGGGATCGGCGGCGTGATGGGGGCTCGTGAGCAGGTCGACCAAGCAGAGCCCCTCGCGCACGGCGATCCGCGGGTGGGCCTTGACGGCCTCCGTCATCGCCTTCTGGATGGCGGCGCCCGTGGCGTCCTTGGCGTGATAGATGCGGCGGGCGCTGTGGGCGGCTTCGGCCGTGGGGGCGGGTTGCCCGCTCGCGTTGAGGTCGAAGGGCACGCCAAGCCGTTCCCAAAGGAAGCTGCGACAGAGCTTTGGCCCTTGTTCCGCGAGCAGCTGCACGGCCTCGGGCCGGCAAAGACCCGCGCCGGCGGCGAGGATGTCGTCGGCCAAGAGCTGGGCGCTGTCCCCCTCGTCCTCGCCCGGCAGCCCGATGATGCCGCCCTGGGCCCAAGCCGTATTGCTTTCCCCCAAAGGATCCTTGCTGACGAGGGTGACCGAAACGCCCAAGTCCGCCGCCCTCAGCGCCGCCGTGCACCCGGCGATCCCGCCGCCTAGAACGAGGAGGTCCGTGTCCCGGTTCGTCATTGGAACCTCAGCAGGGATTTTGCCCGCATGGGCAAAATCCCTGCTGTATGCGAAAGGGTCATGAGGATATCTCCAACGTAAGGAAGGGGCGGTCCAGGGACCAGAGGGATTCCCAGGGGGTGGCTTCATCCTGCACTAAGGCCAGGCGGGTGCGGGTCACCTCGATGGCCAGGGTGGCGTCCAGGGGGCCCCAGGGGGTGGCGAGGCGGCCGTCTTCGGGGAGGCGGGCGAGGGCTTCTTCCCAGACGGCCCTCATGCCGGCGGCGTTGTGGAGCTGGAGGTGGTGGTAGCCGGCCGTGAGGAGGATGAGGCCCTGCAGGCCCGCCTTGAGGGTGCCCGCAGCCTCCATCCAGAGGGGTTCCAAGGCGTCATGGCACTCGTGGAAGAGGGCGTGGTTGAAGAGGCTCACGCTGGCCGCGAAGAGATACCGCTCGCCTTCAGGCAAGGGCGTCAACGCCGCCAGTTGCCAACCGCAGCGCAGGGAGACGAGGGGGCCGAACGAACCCCAGGAAGCGGCCGGGCGCCAGCCCGTGGCCCCAGCCTCGGCGGTGTCGGGGTGAGCCGCGAGATGCCCGGACCACGCGACGGCAGGCTCATTCACCCCCACGGCGCGGAGCATCCGAGCCGTGTGATTGAACAGCTCCGTCTCCGGTAGACCCTCCGGGTGCAGTTCGCGCAGACGGGGCGCGCCCAGCACCGTGGGCCAGGCGAGGCCTTCGCGGTGGGCCGGGTCTTCCAGGGCGGCTTCGAGGCGGGCCCGGAGGAAGCGCTGCACCTCCAGGGGAAGCCCGGGCTGGCGCTGCCAGAAGGGCGTGTCGATGTGGGTATTGCCGCAGCCGCTCATGAACGCACCACCAACCTCAGCTCCTGACCACCCGATTCATTTTTCACCATCCCTTCGATCACGACCCCTTCAAGCTGCGCCTTGGCCACCTTCTTCGGATCGCCCTCGCCATGTTCCAAAATCCAGCGGGCGAGCCTGCCCCGGTAGAGCTTGGACCAGTGGCTGATCGCCTTGCCCCGCCCATCCACGATCTCCGCCGTGTGGCGGGGGCGATCCCAACCCTTGAGGAAGTCCATGTGCTCCTGGGGGAGGAGGGCCCAGACGGCGCCCTCGGGGAGTTTCTCCAGGAGGGGCGGCAGGACCTTTTGCCAGTGGGCCTTGAGGCCGGGAAGGCCCGAGAGCTTGAGTTTGTAGGGTGGCACGGGCTCATCTCCCCGCACTAGGCCCCGGAGGTTCGAGAGTACGTAGACCCGCTTCCAGGCGGCCTTGGGAAGGCTCGCGGCGTCCAGGGCTCCGAAGGCCACGCCTGTATAGCGCTGCAGGGCCGGCAGCAGGTGCGTGGGGCCATGGAGGGCCAGGGCCTCGGCCTTCGCCTTTTCCAGGGCGGCGTCCTTGACGTCGAAGGCCTTCCGCTGAGCCACCTCTGGGGCATGGACGACGAGCTCATGCAGCTTTTCCCGCACCCAGCGTTGGGCTGGCGTCTCCGCCAAGACGCCCGGCTTGCCGCCGGGGGCCTTGTCTTCGGAAGGGGCGAGGAGGATGAGGGGCTTCACGGGTGGATCGATTCCAGCCCACCAGAATATCGGTGCCGTGCCTCCGCGTCCTCCACCCACGCTTCGAGGGGGGTAAGCCGCAAGCCCCTCAGGATGCGGCGGAGGCGGGAACCATAGCCGCCCAGCCCGGCCTTGTGGACGAAGGCGTGCCCCCATGGGACCTCCGGCAAGGAGGGTTGGCCCTCGTCCAGCTCCCAGGGATGGAGCACCAAGGGGGTGCCTGCGTCGGCCTCCGCCAGCCGATGCATCAGCGTGCGGGTGAAGTTCACGGGCAGGCTGCGGAGGCCCCAGCCCCAGAGCGGCATGGGGCCAAAGACCGGGGGAGGCAGCTCCCACAGGCCATTGGGAAAGCGGTGGGGGCGGCGGGGCCAGGATGCATCGCCCAGCACCTTCAAAGGCGCCCGGCTCGCATCGAAGGTGAATCCCATTCGAGGAAGATCCTCCCACCAACCCTCCGCCGCGCCCCTCAGGCTCCACTCCGCCGCGCGGTATCCGAGCACGGGCTGGCCGCTGAGATCCTGCAGGCAGGCGCGGGCCTCGGAGAGGTTCTGACGCCAGATCTCCCGGGGCAGCTCGAAGGCCCGCGCGTGGGTCAACCCGTGGACGCCGATGGCGTGCCCCGCGCCGGCGATGCGTCTCACCAAACCCGGATGCCGCCGGGCCTGATCCGCCAAGCAGAACCAGGTCGCCTTGCCGTTCAAATCCGAGCAGAGCTCAAGGGTGAGTTCGGTGGCGCGTTCCAATCGGTCTTCAAAGGCGTCATGGCGCTCAAAGCCGGGGAGGCAGAGCTGATACCAGTCTTCCCAGTCGATGCTTAGGGGCAGACGGGAAGGAAAAGCGGACGCAGAAGACGCAGAAGTCACGCAGAAGACGCAGAAGAAGAAGAAGAAGAAGAAGAAGAAGAAGGGGGCAAAGAATAAGGGTGCGACATTGCGAGCCGTTTAATGCCCTTTTCTCCTAACGGGAAAGCTCTAAAGTTCAGAATCAAGGCGAGGGGAAGCCCTGAAAACCGCAAATAGCTGAGAACTTGAGCCTCATGTTCAGGAAGTATCAATGGAACGGCTTTGAGTTCTAGGACGATGAGGCCCTCCACGACAAGATCCATCCTGTATGCGTTGGGAACTTCAAGGCCTTTGTAGCTTAAGTCCAGGCCGACCTGTCTCATGGTTTTTAGGCCCTGCAGGTTCAGTTCGTGGACTAGGCAGGCCTCATAGGCATGTTCAAGAAGCCCCGATCCAAGATGGCGCTGGACCTCGATGGCTGCCCCAATGATTTTCCCCGAGAGTTCCCGAAGGCCTTCCTCAGAGGCTGCACCCACCATCCTGGCCCCTTCTGCGATTTCTGCGTTCTTCTGCGTCTTCTGCGTTCCGCTTTTCAACTAAGTAAAATTCCGCTCGCTCAACGTAATGAACTCCAGCGCGAAGTCATCCAACTCCACCTGCCAGTTCTTGAGCTGCCCCTGGAAGAAGTTGTAGGCCATGAGGGCGGGGATGGCGGCGATGAGGCCGATGGCTGTGGCGATGAGGCTTTCGGCGATGCCGGGGGCGACGGTGGCGAGGTTGGCGTTGCCGGTGGCGCCGATGCCCTTGAAGGCGACGATGATGCCCCACACCGTCCCCAGCAGGCCCACGAAGGGGCTCACGCTGGCGATGGTGGCGAGGATGCCCAGGGATCGTTCCATCCGGCCCATCTCGACGACGGAGGCCCGCTGCAGGCTGCGCTCCACGGCCTCCATGCTCTTCAACTGGGCCTTGCCGTCGCCGGGGTTGCGCAGCTGATAGGTCACCTCGGAGTAGCCCGCCACGAAGAGCCCCAAGAGGGGACTCGCCGCCCACGTCTCGGCCTGATGGCGCAGATCCCGCCAATCCGTCGCCTTCTTGAAGGCGAAGCGGAAGTGGTCGGACATGGACCGGCAGCGGCCCAGCAGCAGGGCCTTCCGAACGATCACCACCCAGCTTGAGAAGGAGAAGACCACCAGCAGGCCCATCACGGCTTTCGAGACGGGGCTCGCATGGAGGACGGCCTCCCACAGATTGAGTTCCGGCCCCGCCAGGGCGATCGTCCAAGGCATGCCGCCTCCAAATTGATCCGCCCATGATACCCAGGCTTGCCCATCCTCCCGAAACGCGCGAGCGCGTTTCGGGAGCGGATAGACTGATGGTTTGCGCGCGGAGTCTGCATGAAAGTCTTGGTGATCGGTTCAGGCTACGTGGGCCTCGTGGCGGCCGTTTGCTTCGCCGAGGGCGGCAACGAGGTGCTGGGCGTGGACGTGGACGCCGCCAAGGTGGACCGCCTGCGCCAAGGCGAAAGCCCCATCTTCGAGCCCGGGCTGGACGATCTCTTCCACAAGCACCTGGCCTCGGGCCGGCTGAAATTCACCACGGAGCTGAAGGAGGGCATCGCCGACGCCGACGCCGCCTTCATCTGCGTGGGCACCCCCCAGAGCGAGGACGGCAGCGCCGATCTACGCTTCGTGCTGGCCGTGGGCTCCCAGATCGGCGAGGCCATGTCCCTCCGCCCCGATCACGCCAAGCCCCTCATCATCGTGGATAAGAGCACCGTGCCCGTGGGCACGGCCGCGCGCGTGCATGCCGAGGTGGCCGCGAAGACGGCGAAGGGATTCGAGGTCGTCAGCAATCCCGAATTCCTCCGCGAGGGCAGCGCCATCGAGGATTTCCTCAAGCCCGATCGAGTGGTCGTGGGCTGCCACTCAAACCATGCCGAGGCCGTAATGAAGGCCCTCTACGCGCCCTTCCTTGAAGCTTCCAACGGCAAGTGGTTCCGCATGGATCCCGCCTCCGCCGAACTCACCAAGTACGCCGCCAACGCCATGCTGGCCCTGCGCATCAGCTTCATCAACGAGATCGCCAACCTGGCCGAGGCCGTGGGCGCGGACGTGGACCATGTGAAGGTGGCCATCGGGGCGGACCACCGCATCGGCCCCGCCTTCCTGAATCCGGGCCCCGGCTTCGGCGGCTCCTGCTTCCCCAAGGATCTCCAGGCCCTGCTCAAGACGGGGCGCGAACACAACCAGCCCATGATGACGCTCTCCGCCACCGTGGAAGTGAACCGCCACCAGAAGCAGGTGCTGCTTCGCAAGCTCAAGGCCCACTTCGGCGTGAAGGCCGGCATGCCCGCGCCGCTGAAGGGCAAGCGCTTCGCCCTGTGGGGCCTGGCCTTCAAATCCAACACCGACGACATCCGCGAGAGCATGGCCCTGGAGCTCATTGAGGGCCTGCGCCAGCTGGGCGCCGAGGTGGTGGCCCACGACTACGCCGCCATGGAGGCCGTGAAGGCCAAGGTGGGCGACAAGTGCGCCTTCGCCGAGAGCCCCGAGGCCGCGGCCCAGGGCGCCGACGCGGTGATCATCGCCACGGAGTGGCCCCAGTACAAGGCCGTGGACCTGGGCTCCCTGGGCGTGAAGGCCAAGGTCATGTTCGACGGCCGGAACCTCTTCGGGCCCGAGGCCATGCGGGCGGGCGGCTGGACCTACCACAGCCTGGGCCGGGGAAGCGTCGCGCCCTAGCGCAATTCGGCCCCGGCCCAGCGCGATCCGGCGCCCGCGCGGCGCAAATGGGCGGCGGGCCGCGGGCCGTGGCCTTTTGAAGCGCACCTTGGATGCAGGTTCCGATGAACCTCGCACCCAAGGAGGCGCCCATGAAAACCCTGATCCTCGCTGCCCTTTCCGTCCCCGCCGTGGTGACGGCCATCCGTGGCGATCACCGCGCCATGCACAACGGAATCCTGGGCCACGTGCATGCCGTCATCGGCCAGCGGCTGGAGCTTACGCCGGAGCAGAAGGATGCCATCCACAAAGTCGTCCAATCCCGCCACGGATCCCTGCACGTCAAGGCGAAGGCGGCCTTCGAGGGCCGGGCGGACGTGATCCAGGCCCTGACGGATCCGCAGACGACGGAAGGCCAGATCCGCGAACTGGAAGCCAAGGCCTCCACGGCCAATCTGGCCCTCGATCTGGAAGTGAATCAGCTCTTCCGGGAAATCAGCCCGATCCTCACCGAGGGCCAGCGGGCGAAGGCCAAACAGCTGGTGGGCGAGTTCCGCGCGCACATCGAAGGCTTTCTCGCCATGGCCCATGGACATAAGTCCTGAGCGCACTGAGCGGGAGGGGCGCCGCCCGGGGCCTCTCCCGCTACCCTGAATTCCGATGCAGCGAAGCGAACTCCTCCGATCCCTCAAACCCAGGCTCCAGCCGAACCGGTGGGGGTTCCTCGCGGCCTTCATCCTCCTCCTCGCCTTCGTCCGCATCCTGCTCGGCGATCCCCCCTCTCCCCAGGAATGGCCCCACTTTCTACATGGCTTCCTGCTGATCCTCGGCATGGCGGTGCTCGCCCCCATGCCCTGGCAGTGGACGGGCGATGCGCGCCGGATGGCGCCGCTCCCAAGGGGATTCCTCCAGGCCCTGCTTTGGAACGCCCTATGGATGGGACTCCTGCTGCACCTCTACGGATCGGTCCAGCACATCCGTGTCGTGACCCTGCCCCCTCCGAGGGACCCAGCGCTCATGGCCTTCTTCAGGCACCTCCATCACCGGTCGGGGCTTCCCGGCTCCGTCCTTCCCTTGGTGGGCTTGGCTCCCGTTTCCATGGTGGTGGGATGGGTCATCGCCACGCTGCAGGCCGCGGAAGGGGACCGGGAAGAGGCCGTGGCCGCCCACCGCGTGCTTGAAACCACGGCGCGCCAAGCCCAGGAGCAAGCGTTGAAGGCCCAGCTGGATCCCCACGTGCTCTACAACGCCCTGAGCGGCATTTCGGAGCTGATCCGCGAGGATGCGCATCGTGCGGAAGAGGCGGTGGTGAGCCTGGGGGAGCTCTATCGGAAATTGACCCTCTTCGGCGCCCGGGAGCGCGTGCCCCTCCATGAGGAACGGGCCCTCGTCGAGGATTATCTGGCCGTGGAGCAATTCCGGCTTGGGGCCCGCCTGCAAATCGAATGGGATTGGCCCGAGGCCCTGGGCCAGCGCGAAATCCCGCCCCTCCTCCTCCAACCCCTCGTCGAGAACGCGCTGAAGCACGGACTCGCCCCCCGCAAGGAGGGGGGAAAGGTGTGCATCGCCGTGGCCGAGGCCGGCCGCGGCTTGTGCTTCACCGTCTCCAACGAAGGTGGACCCCTGGCCCCGGATTGGCGCGAGGGGACTGGGCTCGCGAACCTCTCGACCCGCCTGCGGCTCCTCGGCGAGGGTTCCCGCCTGTCCCTCCGCCAGGAGGGGCGCTGGACCCTCGCGGAACTCTTCCTCCGGCCCGGAGGCGCTTCATGAACCTCGCCGCCCCCCTGCGCGTGGCCGTCGCCGAGGACGAGCCCCTCAATCTGAAGCGGCTCGTCCGCATGCTGAAGGAGGCGGGCTGCGAGGTCGTCGCCACCTTCGAGGATGGCGACGCCATGCTCGCCTGGGCGCGGCGGCAGCCCCCCGTCGAAGCCCTCTTCCTGGATATCCGCATGCCGGGCGCCAGCGGCCTGGAGATCCTGAGATCCCTCGACCTCCCTCCCGCCGTCGTCTTCGTCACCGCCCACCCGGAGCACGCGGTGGAGGCCTTCGATGAAGCGGCGGCGGACTATCTCTTGAAGCCCTTCACCGCGAAGCGCCTTGAAAAGTGCCTCGGCCGCCTCAGGGCCCGGTTGATGGAAGCGCGGACGCCCGCCACGATCGCCCCGGCCCGTCCCCGATTCCCGGTAAAGGCGGGGGACGGCCTCATCTTCCTGGATCTGGCGAAGACCACCCACTTCGAAGTGGTCGAAGAAGTGGTGTGGGCCCACGCAGGTGAGAGGTTCCAGACCCTGTGGAACGCCCTGGCCGAAGTGGAATCCGCCTTCCCGGACGCCGGCCTGTTCAGGATCCACCGCCACCTGCTCGTCAGGCCCGAGTGCATCCAGGGCATCCAATCCCTTTGGGGCGGGCGCCTCACGGTGCGCCTCCTGGGGGGTGTGGAGCTGGAATCCAGCCGGGGCGCGACGGCGCGCCTGAAGGCCCGGCTGGGAATTGCTTGAAGAAAGCCGGGGCGCCGGAATGATCCCGGCCCTTAGAATGATAGGCGGGTGGCAGCGTCCCCTTCCCTTCAGTCCCGGAGATCCACATGGGTAACCTCGGTCTTACCGAAATCCTCCTCATCGGCCTCGTGCTGCTGCTCTTCTTCGGCCCTTCCCGGCTTCCGGAACTGGGCAAGAGCCTCGGCAAGGGCATCCAGGAATTCAAGAAGGCCAGCAAGGAACTCACGGATTCCGTCAAGGACGACGTGACCTCCGATAAGAAGTAGGAACCTCTTGGATACTGGGACCGCCCCAACCAGCCAGATGACCTTTTGGGAGCACCTCAATGAGCTCCGCCTGCGGATCATGCGGGTGCTCATGGGTGTCGTGGTGGCCTTCGCCCTCACCTATGCCTACCGCTTCAAGATCTGGCACTGGGCCCAGCTTCCCTTCATGGAGGCCATGGCCCGCCAGTTGAAGACGCCCGTGGGAGAGCTCCAGCCCTGGGCCTTCACGAGCCTCACGGAGCCCTTCTTCAGCCTCATGCGCCTGAGCCTCTGGTCGGCCGCCTTCCTCGCCGCGCCCTGGGTGTTCTACCAGCTCTGGGCCTTCATCCGGCCAGGCCTCCACGACCGGGAGCGGCGCTTCGCCGTCCCCTTCGTGCTCGTGACCAGCCTCTGCTTCATCGGCGGCTGCGCCTTCGCCTACAAGTACGCCTTCCAGTTCCTGGGCGACATCCTCTTCGAGGAGGCCCGGAACGCGGGGCTGCGGGCCAACCTCCACATCGAGGATTACCTGGACCTCTTCCTCGGCACGACGCTCATGACGGGCGCCATGTTCGAGCTGCCCGTGCTCTTCTTCTTCCTCGGCAAGCTCAAGCTCATCACCGCCCAAACGATGCTGAAGTTCTGGCGCCACGCCACCGTGGGCATCGTCGTCTTCAGCGCCTTCTTCACGCCTGGCGACGTGATGGCCACCACCATCTTCTTCAGCGTGATCCTGCTGGGCCTCTACTTCATCAGCGTCGCCGTGGTGTGGGTCGCCCAACCGAAGCGAGATCCAAAAGAGTAAAGACAAAGAGTTGACAGAATTAACAGAAAAAAAACCAATGAACAGAATGAAGAACGTGTAGGGGTCACTTCCGACTCCGGTTGCCGACCGATATTCAGTTCATTGGTTTTTTCATTCTGTTCATTCTGTCGACTCAGTTTCTTTTGTTCTTCAAGGCCTAGAGTCGTCCCAACCGTTCCCACCCGTCGAGATAGACCTGGAAACCCCGATCCTCGATGGCCTTCAGCGCCACCAGGGTCCGGATGGATTCCTCCTCGGCCTGCATCTGCTCCGGGGTGATATGCCCGCTGAGGGTCTGGGCCCGCAGCCACACGAGGAAGGTGGTGAGGGCGTCGAACTGGTTGTAGCGGACGATGCCTTCCACGTCGCCGGCCTGCCAGAGGTCGATGACGCTAGCGCCGTCGGTGCCCAGCTTGCCTGGGATGCCGCAGGCGGTGGCCAGTTCGTGGAGGGTGGAGCCCGCCTTGCCGAAGCCGCCCGTGGATTCCCGCAAATCGATGTGCTGGGCGCCGTAGCGGTCGAAGAAGTCGGCCTTGTCCCAGCGATCGGAGCCGCGGCCCAGGCCGGGGATGGAGAGCCCGTGGGTCATGGCCCGTTGCACGAGGATGGGCAGGTCCGCCTCGCGGCTGTTGAAGCCCACCAGCTGGGGTTTCTTGTCCCCCATGGCCGTGAGAAAGCGGCGCAGGAGGTCGTCCTCGGCCATGGGGCCGGGGCGATCCGGCAGGGCCATCAGCTTATGGCTGACTTCGCCGCCCTTCACCGTGCGTACCACGGCCGCGATGGAAACGAGGCGGCAGAGGATGGTCTTGAGGTAGGGCCTGGGGTTGGCCTCCGTGGCGCCGCCGTAGACCCACATCTTCGCGAGGACGTCCTCATCCGGCAGCTCAGCCGGCAGGCCCAAAACCCGTCGGCCCGTGGCTGGGTCGGGAACCCACTCGGCGTCGAAGGCCCAGAGAAGGTAGTGCGGGGGTCTTAACATCTCACTTCCCCACGCCCCACTTGCCGGCCCCGCCCAGGGCGGAGGCCAGGGTGGCCAGAAGGCGGAAGAGGCGCTCGGGCTGGGAGAGGGCCCCGGCGCCATGAAGCCAGCCGTGCACGAGGGGCCAGCCCAGCAACGCGGCCAGGGCGCCCGCGGCGATGGGCAGCCACAGGCCCGCGAGGACGAAGGCCCCCGCGATCATCACGCCCAGCTCCAGGCCCCAGTGGCCCGCATTGGCGAAGGTGATGGCGCCGTGGGCGCTGCGCAGGGCCGAGAAACCCTGCAGGATGGCGGCTCCGCCCACGGCGAGGCGCAAGAGCAGCAGGGCCCAGGAGGTGCGGTTGGCGGAGGACATGGACCCAGATAATCACAAAGTGTGGCTAAATGTCCTTCCCATGTTCGATGTGATCGCCTTCGACGCCGACGACACCCTCTGGCACTGCGAGCGGGACTTTCAGGCCGTGCATGAGTCATTCCTGGGCCTTCTGGCCCCTTACCACGACCGCGCCTGGATCGAGGCCCGCCTCCTCGAAGCCGAGCGGCGGAACCTGGGCACCTTCGGCTACGGCGTGAAGGGATTCGTGCTTTCCATGATCGAGACGGCCGTGGAGCTCTCGGAGGGCCGCGTCACGGGCCACGAGATCCAGCGCATCGTGGACTGGGGCAAGGGCATGGTGCATGGCCCCGTGGAAACGCTCCCCGGCGTGGCGGAGACCCTCGAATCACTGGCCCGGGACCACAAGCTCATGGTGATCACCAAGGGCGACCTCTTCGATCAGGAGAGCAAGGTGGCCCGCAGCGGCCTGGGCGCGCACTTCATGGCCGTGGAGGTGGTGAGCGAAAAGACCGAGGCCAGCTACCGCGCCGTGCTCGCCCGCCACCGCATCCACCCGGACCGCTTCCTCATGGTGGGCAACAGTCTCAAATCCGACATCCTGCCCGTGCGGGCCCTGGGCGCCCGGGCCGTTCACGTGCCCTACCCCCTCACTTGGGCCCTAGAGCGGGTGGAGGGGGTGACGCCCGAAAGCCACGGCTACGCCTGCTTGCCTTCCATCGCGGAGCTGCCCGGCTGGGTGCGCTGAACCAGGCCCGTCTCCAGGTTTCAGCACCCTCCTGCCCCTGCCGACGAGGAGGGTGGACCCTGAGGAGGTCATGGTGTTTCTTCCGATGGTCATCGTTCCCCCTGCCTTGGCCCTGCAGGATCCTGCCCAGGACACCGGCCCCAGCCTCGAGTCCCTGAAGGCCTTGATGCAGCAGAAGGTTTACTCGGCCACCAAGGGGACTCTGGAGATGGAAAACGCCCCGGCGACCCTCGCCGTGTTCACGGCCCGGGATATCGAGACCAGCGGCGCGAGGACCCTCGCGGACCTCCTCAAGCAGGTCCCCGGCATCGTCGTGCTGAACGACGACAAGGGCGATCAGATGATCTGGATCCGGGGCGTGGTCAACGGCGATAACGAGCGGGTCCTCCTTCTCGTGGACGGCATCCCCTTCCGGGAGACGGGGGCCTCCTCCTGGGCTCCGGACGAGCGCTTCGATCTGCACGCCGTGGAGCGCATCGAGATCGTGCGCGGCCCCGGATCGGCCCTCTACGGAGGCAATGCCTTCGCGGGGGTCATCTCCGTGTTCACCCGCACGGGGATCGGACGGATGCGGCTCCGCGGTTCCACGGGCTCCCAGGGCACGGCCTCCCTGGCCTACCAGGATGGGGAGGAGGGGCCGGATCTATGGTGGTCCTTCGCGGCCAGCGCCTTCCGCAGCGACGGGTGGGCTTCCGAGCGCGGCCGGACCGGGGCCCCGACCGCCAATGGCACGGCCCGGGACGCCCGCACCATCCAGGCCCGGGCGGGGCTCGCCTCCGGCTTTTCCGGCAGCCTCGCCCACGGCCTCCGGAACTACGACTATCCCCTCCACGACGTCGGCACCCAGCGGGAATCCACCTACGCCTACACCCTGGGATCCCTCGTCCACGAGGGGCAGTGGGGGGCCTGGGGCACCGTGGTGCGAGGCTATGCGGATCAGGCCCGCTTCGGCTTCGTATCGCGGGTAAGGAACCTCGACCAGACCTTGAAGCAGGAAAAGATCCAGAAACGCCAAAGCCTCGTCCATGGCCTGGACGCCCAGGCCGCCTGGGCCCCGAGCCCGGGCAAGCGCCTCCTGCTCGGGATGAACGTCGAGCACAATATCGCCTCCCGTTTGGAAGAGGAATGGAATCCCACATCCTCCGATCCGGCCAAGCGCTACTTCATCAATTCATGGCTCTCCCAGCACGGGGAGGGCCCGGGATACAACACGGCCCGAACCCGCAACCTCGCCTTTTTCGCCCAGCACGAGAGCCGCCATTTCTCGGACCGGCTCACCCTCACGGCGGGGCTCCGCTGGGCCCGCTTCGAGGGCTTCGGAAACGAATACAGCCCACGGGCGGGCGTCGTCGTGAAGGCCACGGGCTCCGACACCTTCAAGGTCCTCGCGGGCAAGGCCTTCCGGCCGCCGACCCTGCGCCAGCTTTTCGTCCGCCGTTCGGATGGCAAACAACCCGGGAATCCGGAACTGCGCCCCGAGGTGGGCCGGACCTTCGAGGCGGAATGGCTCCACCGTTTCACGCCCAACACGGCCCTCCGGACCATCTGGTTCCAGAGCCGCTACGATCGCGCCCTCGTTTCCATCGCCGAGGGCCCATGGCAGAACGGCACCCTGCCCCGGACCATCCGGGGATTGGAATTGGAATTCCAGGGCGTGGCCGTGCCCGCCTCCGGCCCCCTCAAATCCATCTCCTACACCCTCGGCGGCTCCCGCCTCCTCCGCGCCGCCGAGGACTCTCCGGCCCGGTCCGTCCCACTCGAATACGTCCCGCAATCCACGGCGAACGCCCGCCTCACCCTCCAGGGACAAAGGATGCACCTCTCCACCTCCCTGGGCTGGATGGGGCGCCGAAACCCCGGCCAAGTCTTCGACCCAAGCCTCGGCGCGGTGGTGGACACCTACCACGGTTCCGTCCCCGCGGCCTACGCCGCGTACAAGAACCGGGACAACCTCGGCGCCATCCTCACCCAGGATCTCGCCCTCGGATGGCGCTTCCGGGCCGGATGGTCCCTTGATCTCGCCGTCCACAACCTCTGGAACAAGAAGGCCTTCAATCCCACCTACGACCCGGACACCTACTACGATGTGACCCGTGAGCCCCGGGCATGGACCCTGCGGCTGGGGCTGGTGCGATAAGACATGTGATGGGCCTCCCCTCGCGGAACGGTATCCTTGAGGGTTCGGAGGCAGCATGATCATCCAATCCATCGGCGTCATCGGCGCGGGCCAAATGGGCAATGGCATCGCCCACGTGTTCGCCCAGAGTGGTTTCAGCGTCCTGATGCAGGACATCTCCGCCGAGTTCGCCGCCAAGGGCGTGGCCACCATCGATAAGAACCTCCAGCGGGGCGTGGACAAGGGCAAGATGTCCGCCGACGAGAAGGCCGCCGTCCTGGGCCGTATCAAGACCACCACGGCCCTCGAAGACCTGGCCGATTGCGACATCGTCGTGGAAGCCGCCACCGAGCGCTGGGACGTGAAGAAGCAGCTCTTCGAGACCCTCGACCGCGTGTGCAAGCCCGGCGCCATCCTCGCCTCCAACACCAGCTCCATCTCCATCACGAAGCTGGCCGCCGTCACCAAGCGCCCCGAAGCCTTCATAGGCATGCACTTCATGAACCCCGTGCCCGTGATGCAGCTCATCGAGGTGATTCGCGGCCTCGCCACCAGCGACGCCACCTACGCCACGGTGATGGAGCTCTCCACGAAGCTCGGCAAGACCCCCATCGCCTGCAACGACTTCCCCGGCTTCGTGAGCAATCGCGTGCTCCTCCCCATGATCAACGAGGCCATCTACGCCCTGTACGAGGGCGTGGCCGAGGTGGAGGCCATCGACGGCATCATGAAGCTCGGCATGAACCACCCCA
>CAYWDR010000058.1:6319-16707 GCA_964457075.1 uncultured Solibacteraceae bacterium | reverse complement strand
CGTGCTCGCCAGCCTCACGGAGGACGCGGATGCCGTGCTGCTCGTGAAGCCCCAGTTCGAGGCGGGGCGCGGCGACGTGGGCGAGGGCGGCATCGTGCGGGATCCCGCCATCCACCAGCGGGTGTGCGATGAGATCCGGACCTTTTTCGAAGGCACCCCCCTCAAGCCCATGGATCTAGCCGAGAGCCCCATCAAGGGGGGCGAAGGCAACGTGGAGTTCCTGCTCAGGCTCTCAATGCGGCGCCCATGAGGCGCCGCATTGAGTTGAACATGTTGATCTTTTGCAAGAAAAGAACAATTCAGCTCTGATGAACGCTGATGTCCGCTGATGAAAACACGTATTGGACACCCCCATTTTGTCGAGCGCATTCGTGTCAACGACGAGGGGGATCTGTTGGCCATGCGGCATAACTTAAGGCGCCGTGTTCAGGAGGATGAGATGGCGATCAAGCTCAATGAGGCCTTGGCAGCGCTTCAGGCGACCCCGGCGACGCTTCGAGCCTGGCTCTCCGGCCTTCCGGAAGTCTGGATCCAGGCGGACGAGGGCCCCGATACCTTTAGCCCCCGGGATATCCTGGCCCACCTCATCTTCGGGGAACGCACGGATTGGCTGACGCGGGTGCGCATCCTCCTCGAACAGGGCGAGGCCCGGCCCTTCGATCCCTTCGACCGCCAGGGTTTCCTCGCCGAGGCGAAGGCTTGGGCCCTGGATGATCTCCTCCGCGAATTCGAGCGGTTGCGCGCGCAGAATCTGGAGGCCCTGATCGCCCTACGCCTCACGGAAGCGGACCTCGCCCGCCGGGGCACCCATCCCGGCCTCGGGACCGTCACCCTCCAACAGTTGCTGGCCAGCTGGGTCGTCCACGATTTGGGGCACCTCGCCCAGATCGCCCGGGTCATGGCGAAGCGCTACAAGGCGGAAGTCGGGCCCTGGGTGGATTACCTGCCCGTGCTGACGCGGGCCTAGGCCCACGACCGCTCACGGTGCAGCGAACCGCCAAGAAAAAGCCGGACACGGAGGTCACATAGGAAAGCGCGGACACAAACCCCATGCCGCGCGCGCCACCACGTGGCAACAAAGCATAGAAATGATTCGAGACAGCGATCGAAGCAATCGTTCGGCCATCCCATCCATCCCCTTTATCCAGGCTCATGTTGTTTTTTCACCGGCCCTCACCGGCGAAAACAAGTCTTTTCCGGCACTCCGGCAAATCCCATGCTCTGCCTGTGAGGGCCAGTGAACGGTGCAGCCGGATCCAAGGGGGTACGGGGTAGGGCCCCGGCGCTATCCTGATGGCCCATGCCCAAAGCCATCCCCTTCCAGCTCTACGCCCCCTATCAGCCCGCCGGGGATCAACCCGAGGCCATCGCCCAGCTGGTGGCGGGGGTCGAGGCGGGGGAACGCTTTCAGACCCTGCTGGGCGTGACGGGCTCGGGCAAGACCTTCACAATGGCCAGCGTCATCGAAAAGCTGCAGCGGCCGGCCCTGATCTTCGCGCCGAACAAGACGCTGGCGGCCCAGCTCTTCTCGGAGTTCAAGCAGTTCTTTCCCGAAAATGCGGTGGAGTACTTCGTCAGCTACTACGACTACTACCAGCCCGAGGCCTACGTGCCCGAGCGGGATCTCTTCATCGATAAGGACAGCAAGATCAACGAGGAGCTGGAGAAGCTCCGGCTTTCCGCCACCCGCAACCTCTTCGAGCGCCGCGACACCATCGTCGTCGCCTCCGTCTCCTGCATCTACGGCCTGGGCGATCCCAGCTCCTACCTCGGCCTGAGCCTGCAACTGCAGGTGGGGAGCACCGTGGAGCGAAGCACCCTCCTGCGGGATCTCGTGGCCATCCAGTACGCCCGCAACCAAGTGAGTTTCGAGCCGGGCACCTTCCGCGTGCGGGGCGACGTGGTGGAGGTGTACCCCGCCTATGAGGACGTGGCCTACCGCATCGAACTCTTCGGCGATGAAGTGGAGCGCCTCTCCAAGATCGACCCCCTCCGCGGCGTCGTCGTGGAGAAGCTGGAGCAGCTCACCGTCTGGCCCAAGACCCACTACGTGACTCCCGAGGACAAGCTCAAGATCGCCATCCGGGAAATCAAGGCGGAGCTGGAACTCCGGGAGAACGAGTACCGGGCCGAGAACAAGATCGTGGAGCTGCAGCGCCTTCACCAGCGCACCATCTACGATCTGGAGATGCTCAAGGAGATGGGCACCTGCTCCGGCATCGAGAACTACTCGCGCTTTTTGGATGGCCGCCAGCCCGGCGAGCCCCCCCACACCCTCCTGGACTACTTCCCCGACGACTTCCTCCTCTTCATGGACGAAAGCCACGTGGCGACGGGCCAGCTCCACGGCATGTACAACGGCGACCGCAGCCGCAAGACCACCCTGGTTGACTACGGCTTCCGCCTCCCCAGCGCCCTCGATAACCGCCCCCTCAAATTCGAAGAATTCGAGAGGAGAGTGAACCAAGTGGTGTTCGTGAGCGCGACCCCGGGCAGCTACGAGCTGGAACAGAGCGGCGGCGTCATCGCGGAGCAGGTGGTGCGTCCCACGGGGCTCGTGGATCCCCAGGTGGCGATCAAGCCCGTGGGGACGCAGGTGGATGATCTGCTGGAGGAAATCCGCCAGACCGTGGCGAAGAACGAGCGCGTGCTCGTCACCGTCCTCACGAAGAAGCTGGCGGAGCAGCTCACCACCTACTACCGCGAGGTGGGGGTGAAGGCGGAGTATCTGCACAGCGAAATCGATACGGTGGAGCGGGTGGAGCTGCTGCGGGGCCTGCGCCGGGGCGACTTCGACGTGCTCATCGGCATCAACCTCCTGCGGGAGGGCCTCGATCTGCCGGAAGTGAGCCTCGTGGCCATCCTGGACGCGGACAAGGAGGGCTTCCTCCGCAACACCCGCTCCCTCATCCAGACCATCGGCCGGGCGGCCCGCCACGTGAACGGTCGGGCCATCCTCTACGCCGATCGCATGACGGGCTCCATCAAGGCCGCGCTCGACGAAACGGGCCGCCGCCGGGCCAAGCAGTTGGCCTACAACGAGGCGAACGGCATCACGCCCGAGAGCGTGAAGCGGAATCTGGACGACGTGCTGGGCGAGGCCCTGGCCAGGGAGTTCGTGGGCGTGCCCAAGGTGGATCAGGCGGCCGAGGACCCCATCCTCTACCTGGAGGATGCCGCCTTCGAAAAGGAGCTGGGGAAGCTCGACAAAAAGATGCGCGATCACGCTTCCAAGATGGAATTCGAGGAGGCGGCCCAGCTGCGGGACCGCGTCCATCGGCTCCGCCGGGAACGGCTGATGGCGCCTGGGGATGGCCCGATGGTGGCCGCCGGGCCAGAGGGTCAGGATCGATAAGCCCAGGCCAGGAAAAATAACGCATATCAGCTTGATCGCATCGAGGCCTCGCAAGACAATACTTCCCCCTTCGGGGAGATGCCCTTGACCCAAACGCTCCGCCTCCATGCGCCGGGCCGCGTGCCTTGGACGCTCGAACCCGAGCAGGGGGAGTACTCCTTGGGGCGCAGTTCCGATAACGATCTGGTGATCGAGGATTTGAGCCTGAGCCGCCACCACGCCCGGTTCCGGTGGGCCGACGGCCATTGGCTGGTGGAGGATCTCCACTCCAAGAACGGGACGGGCCTGAACGGGCTCAAGCTGGATTCCGCCCTGCCCTTCGGCCCCGGCGATGAGCTTTCGCCGGGCAATCTGCGGATTCAGGTGAAGGGCCTGGATGAAACGGGTCCCAGCGTGATCATCGAGGCCCGGGAGACGGGCCCTTGGGCGCCCTCCCTGATCATGAAGGCCCAGGAGCTCCGCACGGCCTCGGCCCAGGCGGCGGAGGGGGCCCGCGCGGTGGCCGCCCTGGGTTTCCTGGAGACGGTGGCCCTGGATTTGGTGCGGGTGGGGCAGACCACCGAGCAGCTTGAGCGCTTGCTGGAGGGGCTTCAAAACCATATGCAGGCGGATCGCGGGGCGATCCTCGTGCAATCCGAGGATCAGAGCTGGGGCACGATCGTGAGCCGGGGGTCCGAGCGGGACGGCTCGGCCATCCGCCTGCCGGGCACCCTCGTGGAGGCTTCCCTGGAGCGCGGGCAGGCCATCCTCATGTCGGACGTGGACAGCCTGAAGCCGGAGTTGATCTCGGCTTCCATCGTCCACTCGGGCATCCGTTCGGCCCTCGTGACGCCCCTGGAAGCGGAGGGGCACATCCTGGGGCTCTTGTACTTGGATGCGATCAATCCATCCCGCCACTTCGATCGGGAGGACCTGCGCCTGGCCACCCTCATCGCCCACTTGGCGGCTTCCCGCCTGCGCTCCGCGCGCCTGGAGGCCGAGGCCCAGCGGCACCGCGATCTGGAGCGGGAGATGGTGCATGCCCGGCGCATCCAGCAGGGCTTCCTTCCATCGGAGCCGGCCTGCGTGGAGGGCTTCGAGGTGCTGGGCTACAACGTGCCGGCCTGGCGGGTGTCGGGGGATCTCTTCGGATCCTGGGTGCTGGAGGATGGCGCCTTTTGCGCCGCCGTGGCGGACGTCAGCGGCAAGGGCATGGGCCCCGGCCTGCTCATGGTCACCTTCCAGGCCTACATGGATGCCTGGGCGGATTGGTCGGCCCTTCCCACGGTCCTGCTGGATCGCCTCTCCCGTGCCCTGGCCCGCCATACCGAGGCCAACCGCTACATCACGGCCTTCCTCGTGCATGTGGATCCGGAATCCGGGCGGCTTCGCTACGCCAGCGCGGGCCATCTCCCGGGCCTCCTCCGCCGGAACGACGGCCGGGTAGAGGTGCTTCAAGCGGAGGGGCTGCCCCTGGCCATGCTGCCCGGGCAGGTGCCCTACCAGGGCGGGGAAACCGAGCTGGAACCCGGGGGCGTCCTCCTGCTCTATACGGATGGGCTCACGGAGGCCGAATCGCCCACGGGGGAGGAGTTCGGACTGGAGCGGCTTCAGGAAATCCTTGGCGGATTTGGGGGCCTCGCGCTGGCGGCTTTCAAGGATGCCCTGGTGGCCGCCCTGATGGCCCATGCCCAAGGGGCGGCCGCCAAGGACGACCAGACGTTCTTGGTGCTTCGCCGCAAGCCGGTTTGATTGCACACTGGAAGGCTCGGAGTCCCCCATGCTCACGCCGAAGCAGCGCCAGTTCCTCAAGGCCCAGGCCCATGCCCTCAAGCCCACCGTCCATGTGGGGAAGGGCGGGGTGACCGCAGGCCTCGCCGCGGAGCTGGATCAGATGCTGGAGAGCCTGGAACTCATGAAGATCAAGCTGAACCAGAACACCTCGGAAGATGAGGAAGGGGTCGTGAAGGCCCTGAAATCCCAGGTGGAGGGGCTCGAACACGTGTGGACCATCGGCCACACGGTGCTCGTCTACCGGGCCAGCCGCAACCGGCCCACCCGATACCCGCTGCCTTCGGCGAAGGCTTCCGAATAGGGACCTGTTCATGAATAGGCCCTAACGCCAGGATTCAACGGGGGAGCCCACCGGCCGAAGAGAAACCATGCCCTGGCTCTCCTGGAAAGATGGCCCGATCTTGATTCGCCACCGGATGGGGGGCGAGGTCCGCCTCGGGCGGGATGCGACTCAGTGCGAGGGCGTGGCCCCCGTGGGGCAGGATTCCGTGAGCCGAGTCCACGCGCGGGTCTCCCAGCATCGGGGCGAGTGGTGGGTGAAAGACCTGAGCAGCCAGGGGAGCACCCTGAACGGCCTCCCCCTGAACACGGGGGGCAACCGCCTCCGGTCGGGGGACGCGTTGGATTTGGCGGGCTGGGCGGTCACGTTCACCGATGGGTACCCGGGCCTGGATGGCGAGATGTTCGCCGAACATGTGGGCGAGCTCGCCGAGGAAATCCGGCCGGATCCCGTGCATACCCTGCTGCTGCTCCGGGGGCTCGAACTGCTTCACCGGGGCACGGAACGCCTGCTGCGGGAGACTGATTCCGACCAGCTCCTCCGGGGCCTCCTTGAGGAGGCCATGCACCTCCTCCTGGCGGATCGCGGCTTCCTCGTGATGCTGCAGCCGGATGGGACCCGCCGCACGGCGCACCGCGTGGGAGACGTGAACGAGGGCATCGGGCTCAGCCGGTCGGTGCTGGATTACGTGGCCCAGGAGCGGGTGGCGGTGCTCTCCAACAGCCCCCTGGCCGACCCCCGCTTCGGGGGGATGAGTCTCGTGGAAATGCACCGGGGCGGATTGCTTTGCGCGCCGCTCACCATGGAGGATCAGCTTCAGGGCTACCTCTACCTCGACCGGGAGGAGGCCCGCCGCCCCTTCACCCGCTTCGACCTGGCCCTCTTCCAGGCCTTCGTGCGCCAGGGCGTGCTGGCCATGCGCCACACCCTCCTCGCCCATCGCGCCTTGGGCCAAGCCGAGCTCCAGGGCGAGCTGCTGCGCCTGCGCGGCACCCACCAACGGGAACGGGAGGAGCGGGCCCAGCTGATGCTGGCCATGGAGCGGCCCCTGCACTGGGTGCAGGCCTTCGCCCGCGATCTGGAGCTGGATGGGGCTCAGGCCCTGCGCCAGCAGCTGGAGCGCATGGGCGAACTTATCGAACACGGCCTCGGACTCGGAGATCTGGCCGCCTCGCCGACGTCGGGGCACCCATGGAAGGTGGAGGCCCTCCAGGAGGACCTCATGGATCGCTGGAACGATCTGCTCCGGCTGGCCGGCGTGGATGTGACGTGGCCCACCCCTCCCGCAGCGTCCATATGGGTGGGCGGCGGGCCCGTTTCAGCCGCGTTGGGGGGCCTGGTGGAGCCGCTGCTGCTGCAGCTGCCCGCCGGGAGCCAGCTTCGGCCCACCTGGAACCAGGATCGGGGCTCGGTCGTCCTCCGCATGGGCTTCCCCGCCTCCGTGCAGGCGCCGCTTCCGGACCCCTGGACCCGCCGCATCCTCAACGATGCGGGCCTGCGGTGGCGCTGGTCGGATCAGATTCTCTATCTCCAGTTCCCGGAGGGGCCCGACGCCCTGCCCGAGGAGCCCCTTCGCCCGCTCTTGGGCCTCGTCACCGAGGAGCTGGGGCTATTGGGGCTCTTCCAAAGCGCGGCGGAGGCCGGCGAGCTGGGTCTCTTCCCCCTGGAGGAGGAACCTCCCGTGCCGCCCCTCCCACGCTTCCGCATGTTGGTGGTGGACGTGCAGGGGGTGAAGGACCCCAAATCCTGCATCCGGGCTTATCGCCACCATCCGAGCTTCACCACCACGCCCATCCTGGCCGTGCGCACCCGGGAGGATCTGAGCGCCGATCTCATCCAGGCCGGTGCGACGGATTGGCTCAACGAGGGCTTCCGTTGGGAGGCGCTGCACCACCGCCTCCAAGTGCTCCGGGGCCATCAAGCCCTGCAGGAAAAGGCCCTGGAGGCCGGGCGGCTGGACACCTTCCGGCAGATGGCGGGTACCCTGAAGCACGAAATAAACAACCCGCTGGCCGTGATCTCCATGCAGGTGGAGATGCTGCAGCGGAAGTACCCCGAGGAGCCCAAGCTCGTGAAGATCGGCGAGATGGTGGATCGGATCCGGGGGCTCGTCCAGGTGTTGCAGAAGATGCGCGAGATGAAGCTCGAAGACTACGCGGATGGGTCGAGCATCCTAAAGCTGGGTTGAGGGCGGTCCGGGAAAAGCGGGAACCGTGAATGACGCGAATTCACGCGAATGAGGATTTTGGGCTTTTATTCGCGTACATTCGCGTCATTCGCGGTTAAGGCTTTTTGAATTTCAAAGCCCCGAATCCACCCAGGGCAATACCTCGCTGGGAGCTCCCGGGATCTCGCCGCCGCGCACGGCGACGACGATGATCCAGCCGGCGGGGCGCTTGAGGTTCGTGAGGTCCATCACGAATACACTGCCGGGGGCGGGCAGATCGGGGCGCCGGCGCTCCAAGGCCACTTCGCCCCGGGTAAAGACCTCCTGGGCCGAGGGCCTGGAGAGGCCCAGGGGCATCCAGATCAGCCGGACTTTCTCCAGCCCCACGAGGGATTCCCCGCCGGAATCCCGGTATGGGAGGGTGATCTCCAGCCTCCGGAGGGATTTCCAGCGGGCCTTGGGGGCCTCGGCGGCCTGACGCGCGCGGGGGATGGGATCCCCCTTGCGCCCGCACCCGAGGGTGGAAGCGCAGACCAATAGGTTCAGGGCCACGAAGGCCTTTGGTAGGCTGGAGGGTCGCATCGCATCCATTCTGAGGCCGTCCCATGCCCGTTACCAAAGTCCTGATTGCAAACCGAGGGGAAATCGCCTGCCGCGTCATTCGCACCTGCCGGGAGATGGGCATTCACACCGTGGCGGTTTACTCCGAGGCGGATCGGGGAGCCCTGCACGTCCGCATGGCCGACGAGGCCTACTTCATCGGCCCGGCCGCCGCCCGGGAGAGCTACTTGGTGGTGGAGAAGATCCTCGAGGTCGCCAAGCGCAGCGGCGCCGACGCCATCCATCCGGGCTATGGCTTCCTTAGCGAGAACGCGGAAGCGGCCAAGCTCTTCACGGACCACGGCATCACCTTCATCGGCCCCCGCCCCGAATCCATCGTGAGCATGGGCTCCAAGACGGCCGCCCGCGAGGTGGCCATCGCCGCGGGCTGCCCCGTGGTGCCCGGCATCCAAAAGACGATGACGGAAGACGAACTGCTGATCGAATCCCAGAAGATGGGCTTCCCCGTGATGCTCAAGGCGGCCATGGGGGGCGGCGGCAAGGGCATGCGCCTCGTCACCAGGCCCGAGGACTTCACCTCGTCCCTGGCCCGCGCCCGGGGCGAGGCCCTGAGCAGCTTCGGCGACGATTCCGTGTACGTGGAAAAGGCCATCATTCAGCCCCGCCACATCGAGATCCAGATCTTCGGCGACACCCACGGCAACCATGTCTACCTGTGGGAGCGCGAGTGCAGCGTGCAGCGCCGGCACCAGAAGGTCATCGAGGAGGCCCCCAGCCCCCACGTCACCCCGGAGATGCGCAAGGCCATGGGAGAGGCCGCCCTCAAGGTGGCCCGGGCCGTGAACTACGTGGGCGCCGGCACCGTGGAATTCCTGGCGGATGCCGATCGCAATTTCTACTTCCTGGAGATGAACACCCGCCTCCAGGTGGAGCACCCCGTCACCGAGTGGATCACGGGCCTCGACCTCGTGAAGTGGCAGATCCTCGTGGCCCGCGGCGAACAGCTGCCCCTCACCCAGGAGCAGATCCAGCTCAACGGCTGGGCCATGGAATGCCGCATCTACGCCGAGGATCCCGATAAGAACTTCATGCCCTCCCCCGGCAAGGTGACCTTCCTGCGCACCCCCGCGGGCCCCAACGTGCGCGACGACTCCGGCGTGTACGAGGGCTCCGACGTGCCCATGTTCTACGACCCCATGATCAGCAAGCTGAGCACTTGGGGACCCACCCGCATCGAAGCCATCGACAAGATGAAGATGGCGCTCGGCGAGTACCGGATTGGCGGCATCCGCCACAACGTGCAGTTCCATCAGGTGCTCATGGATCACGAGCCCTTTCGCAGCGGCGCCATCCACACGGGCATGTTGGACAAGCCCTTCTGGAAAAAGAAGGAAGTGGGCCCCAGCCTCAAGTTTGCCGTGGCCGCGGCCCTCATGCAGGAGATGGAATCCGAAGAGCGAAGGGCCATGCAGCCCAGCGGTGGCGAGGGCATGTCCGATGCATGGAAGACCTGGGGCAAGTTCAACCGACTTTAATCCCTTCTGAATTCCGCTTTGCGGAATTCAGAAGCAGTGGGAAGGATCTTCATGAAGCGCACGTTGATTGTGAGCAAAGACCATATCGAAGTGGAACTCACCCGCCTCGACGGCGTGGATACCCTCATCTGGAACGGGGAGGCCACGCCCGTGGACCTCCGCGAGGTGGAGCCCGGCTGCTTCTCCGTGATCATCGGCGGACGCAGCGTCGACGTCCGATTGGACGACGCCAAGCACCCCGACCCCGACCTCCACGCCTTTCGCGCCAGCCTCTTCGACGGCGCCTACGAATTCGCCCTGCAGGATCCCCGCAAGGCCCTCCTCGCCGCCGCCGGCGGCGCGGGCGGGGCAGGGGGCGTGCTCACGGCCCCCATGCCCGGCAAGGTCGTGAAGCTCCTCGTGAAGGAGGGCGACAAGGTGGAAGAGGGCCAGTCCCTCCTCATCCTCGAAGCCATGAAGATGCAGAACGAGTTCAAGAGCCCCAGCGCGGGAATCGTGGTCAAGCTCCAAGTGGCCGAGGGTGGAACGGTGGAAACCGCCCAGCCGATGGTGACGTTGGGGCCGATCGGAGAGACACCATGAGCCTCAAAGAAGAGTTCAAAGCCTTCGTCATGAAGGGCAACGTCGTGGATCTGGCCGTGGCCGTCGTCATCGGCGGGGGCCTCGGCGCGATCCGTACCGGCCCCGTCGGAGGCCCCACCACCGCCCCCCTTGCGG
>CAYWDR010000058.1:0-6309 GCA_964457075.1 uncultured Solibacteraceae bacterium | reverse complement strand
CGAGGGCATCATCATGCCCCTCGTGGGCATGGCCGTGCCGGGGGGCGATTGGCGCTCCATCGCCGTGGGCCCCCAGAACGCCTTCAAGGTGGGGAGCGTCGCGGGCGCCATCGTGGATTTCCTCTGCATCGCCCTGGTGGTGTTCCTCGTGTTCGTGAAGGGCCTTTCCAAGCTTAAGAAGCAGGAGGATACCCTCCTCCTCGCCTCCACCACCAAGGACTGCCCCCGCTGCCTTGAACCCGTGCCCCTCAAGGCCTCCCGCTGCAAGCACTGCACCAGTGAGCTGGCTTAACCTCTCCTTTATTCGGCCTCGGGAACCGAGGCCGAATAAAGGGGAAGTGGAAAGAACTGCAGAGTTCTGGTGAACTGAACGATCAACCTCCCGGGGGCTTGGGTGCCTCCGCCGACGCACGAGGGCGCCGATGAGCGAGCAGGCCCAAGGCCAAAAGAAGAAGTACGCCGTATTCCTTCCGAAGACGGACTTCCCCATGAAGGCGGATCTGCCGCAGCGGGAGCCCAAACGGCTGGAAAAGTGGAAGGCCGAAAACCTCTACGCCCGCATCGAGGGCAAGCGGCGGGAGGAGAACGCCGCGGGGAAGGGGCGGGGGCGCCGCGTGCTGCACGATGGCCCGCCCTACGCGAACGGCGCCAGCCACACGGGCCACGCCCTGAACCACATCCTCAAGGACGTGGTGGCCAAGTCGCTCCGGATGGAGGGCTATGAAAGCCCCTACGTTCCGGGCTGGGATTGCCACGGCCTCCCCATCGAGCATGCGGTGGAAAAGGATCTGGGTCCCAAGCGGCGGGAGCTGAGCCGCTCGGAGTTCCTCACCCGATGCCGGGCCTACGCGCAAAAGTGGATCGACGTCCAGCGGGCCACCTGGGTGCGCCTGGGAGTGCTCGGTGCATGGGAGAAGCCCTACGTCACCATGGATCCCTCCTACGAGGCGGCCATCGTGCGGCAGCTGGCCAAGCTCTTCGAGCACGGCTGCGTTACCCGCAAGCTGAAGGTCGTCCACTGGAGCTACGGCGCCCGCACGGCCCTGGCGGAGGCCGAGGTGGAGTACGCGGATAAGACGAGCCCGGTCGTCACCGTCGCCTTCCCCGTGCCCGATTCGGAGGCCCAGCGCCTGGGTCTGCCCAAGCACCTCTACCTTCCCATCTGGACGACGACGCCTTGGACGCTGCCCAGCAACCGCGCCATCTCCATGCACCCGGATCTGGAGTACGCGATCCTCCGTGCGGGCGATCGCCACTTCGTCGTGGCCGTGCCCCTCGTGGAGGCCTTCGAGAAGGAGCTGGGCGAGCCCGTCCACCGGGAGCAGGTGCGCAAGGGGGTGGAGTTCCAGACCCTCGTGGCCCGCCACCCCTGGATCGATCGCGAAAGCCCCGTGCTGCTGGGCCAGCACGTGACGGCGGATGCCGGTACGGGCCTCGTGCATACGGCCCCCGATCACGGCGTGGACGACTTCAACGTGGCCCACCAACTGGGCCTCTTCCAGCTGGTGGGCCCCGATGGCAAGTTCCAGCCGGCGGTGAATGATCCGGAGCTGGAGGGCAAGAACATCTTCGAGACCAACCCTCTGGTCATCGCCAAGCTCAAGGCCGCGGGGGCCCTGCTGCACGAAGACACGATGCAGCACAGCTACCCCCACTGCTGGCGCACGAAGACGCCCATCCTTTTCCGGGCCACGGAGCAGTGGTTCATCACCATGGACGATCCCATCCAGGGCGGGCCCAGCGCCGGCAAGAGCCTGCGCGAGGCGGGCCTGGAGGGCGTGGAGGCCACCACCTGGGTGCCCGCCATCGGCCGCAACCGCATTCACGCCATGATCGCCGGCCGCCCCGACTGGTGCATTAGCCGCCAGCGGGCCTGGGGTACGCCCATCACGGTGCTGCGCCACAAGGAGACGGGAGAGCCCCTCGTGCGCCCCGAGTTCTTCGAGCGGGCCGCGGCAGTCATCGAACAGGGCGGCATCGAAGCCTGGGCGGATTACCCCGTGGAAAAGCTCGTCGAAGGCCTTGGCATCGACGCTTCCCAGTACGACAAGGAGACGGACATCCTCGACGTGTGGATCGATTCCGGCGTCAGCGCGGGCGTCGTGTGCGATACCCACCCGGAGCTGAGCCGGGCCGACTACGGCAAGTTCATCTACCTGGAGGGCAGCGATCAGCACCGGGGCTGGTTCCACTCCAGCCTCCTCTTCAACCTGGCCGCCAGCGGGGAGAAGCCCTACACCACCGTGATCACCCACGGCTTCGTGCTGGATGGCAAGGGCCAGAAGATGTCCAAGTCCCTGGGCAACGTCATCCTGCCCGAGGAGACCCTGAAGACCTACGGCGCCGATATCCTCCGCCTATGGGCCTGCAGCGTGGACTACAGCGAGGACGTGCGCATCTCCAAGGAGATCCTGGAGCGCAGCGCCGATTCCTACCGCAAGATCCGCAACACCCTGCGCTTCCTGCTGGGGGCCCTCGCGGATTTCCAGCCCGTTCAGGCCGTGCCCATGGGCGATCTCGAGCCCCTGGATACCTGGGTGCTGGAGGAACTGGGCCGCCTCTCCCGGGAGGTCCGCGGCCATTACGAGACCTTCGAGTTCCACGCCGCCACCCAGGCCCTGCACGGCTTCTGCCAGCTGGATCTCTCCGGCCGCTACTTCGAGATCCTGAAGGACCGCCTCTACTGCGACGAGCTGGAGGGCCCGCGCCGGCGCAGCGCCCAGACGGCCTGCCTGGAGCTGGTCAAGGGGCTTTGCGCGCTCCTTGCCCCCATCATGAGCTTCACGGCCGACGAGGCCTGGGAGCTGATTCCGGGCGTCTCGGGCTCCGTCTTCGAGCAGCGCTTCCCCGAAGGGCTCGCCACCCGCACGCTGCCTGAGAGTTGGGCCGCCCTGTGGGTGGTGAAGGATGCCCTGGCCGCCGCCCTGGAACCCTTGCGCGCCAGCAAGGTGGTGGGGACCAGCCTGGATGCCCATGTCCGGATTGGCCTCCCCGAGGAAAACCAGGCGGAGCTGCACCGCATCGGCGAGCCCCTGGAGGAGCTGCTGGTGGTGAGCGGGTTGGAGATGGTGGAGGCTCCGGAGCTGAACCTGGAAATCACCGCCCACGCCGGGATCAAGTGCCCCCGTTGCTGGAACCACAAGGGTGGCCAGGGAGAGGGTGAGGACGAGGCGCTTTGCGGGCGCTGCGCGGCCCTCGCGGGGAGCATGGCTTGAGCGGCCGCCGTTATTCCTGGCTCGCCCTTCCCGCCGGGGCCCTCCTGCTGGATTGGGTCTCCAAGGCCGTGATCCTGCAACATCTCCGCTACGAGGGCGATAGTCTCGCCGTGGTTCCCGGCGTGTTCCACTTCACGCTCGGATACAACTCGGGCGCCATCTTCGGCAGCTTCCAGGGGCTATCCCCGGCCTTCCGCACCGTGCTCTTCGGAGTGGCGGGACTCGCGGCCCTGATCTTCTTCGGCCGGGCCTTCCTCGCCGAAGCCACTCCGCGCCTGGAGCGCATCGCCCTGGGCCTCATCCTGGGCGGCGCCCTTGGCAACGGCCTCGATCGCCTGCGCCACGGCCACGTGGTGGACTTCATCGACGTGATCATCCGGGGCTGGCACTACTGGACCTTTAACGTCGCGGATAGCTTCATCGTCTGCGGCGGGATACTCTTCGCCTGGTCCATGTTCCGGCATCCCGGCTCGACGGGAGCCCCAGGCGCCACGATCGCACCCTGATCCCATGCCCCTTCCCGCCAACCCCTCCCAGCTTCCCGGCCAGCCGATGCCGAGGGTGCTCGTGGTGGACGATGACCGGGTGACTCTCCGCATCCTCCAGGAGATGCTCACGCGGCTTGGGTGCGAGGTCCGCCTGGCCTGCAACGCCCTCGAAGCCATCGACCTGCTCCGCGTGGAGCGGGTCGATCTCGTGTTCCTGGACGTGGTATTGCCTGGAATGAGCGGGCTCAAGGCCTGCGAAGCCATCAAGGCCCACGTTCCATGGCGGGACGTCGCGGTGATCCTGCTCACGGGGGAACGCCAGGATCTGAAGAGCCAGGCCTTCGGGGCCGGCGCCGACGACTTCCTAACCAAGCCCATCGACCCGCTGGAGCTCCAGGCCCGCCTGAAGGTCCACATGCTCACCAAGCGGATCGAGCAGGCGGAACAGTGGCGGCTCATGCCCTCGCCCACATGGGAAGAAGCCCGGCCCGGGCGCACCTTGGCCCTGGTGAACCCCTCCACGCTGGCCGTGGATCTTCAGCAGGATCTGAATACCCTTGGCATGGATTACCGGGAGGTCAAAGCCCTCCCGGATTTCCTGCTGGCCCTGGAGCAGGGGCCCGTGGATCTCCTGATCATCGCCGCCACCTCGGTTCCGGGCCCTTTGCCTCGATTCATCCAGGCCCTCCGGCAGATCCCCGGCGCCGTCCAGGTCCCCGTGCTCGTCGTTTGCGAGGAGTCCCGGATCGAGATGGAGCTGCCCCTCCTTCGGGAGGAACGGGTGGATCTGGTGGCCAGCCCCCTCGTGCTCCCGGAACTTCAGATGCGCGTGAGATCGCTGCTCAATCTGGCGAAGAAGGAGGACGCTGGATTGGAACTGGGCCCCTCCTTTCTGGATCCGGATTCGGGGGCGTTCACCCGCCCCTTCCTTGAGGCCTACCTTTCCCATTGGGTCGCCGGGGCGGCGCGGATCCACGCGCCGTGGTCCCTCGTGGCCGTCCAGTTCCCGGCGGGGTCGGAGCCTGCCCTCGTCGGCCGCCGCGAAGCCCTCAAGCCGCTGCGGGAGGCCATGGAGCCCGGGGATCTGCTGGCGAAGATGGGGGACCGGACCTTCGTCGTGCTCCTGCTCGGAAAGTCCGGAGCCCAAGGCGATCTCTACCTGTGGATGCTGCGGCGCCTCAGGTTCAGGGGGCGCGGTTTCGCCATGCAGGGTCGAGAGGCGCCGACCCAGGTGCTCCTGGGTGAACTGGCCACGGGGCTGCTCAACGCGAAATCCTAAGCGGCCTGAATGGAGATTCAGGGCACGAGAATCATGGGCTTCAGCTCGCCCGGGCCTGCGTCCCCTTGGTAGCGCACGTGCTCCAGGAAGAGGCCGGAGGCCGGTGCGGCGAGGGCGGACCAGAAGAGGGCGGCCTCGGGCCGGGGTCGCGTGAGGTCCCGGGCGATGCGCGCGGGGTCGGCGCCGGCTTCGCCCCGGGCGCAGGCCACGGCGGCGCCCACCATGCGACGGACTTGGCTCCGCTTGAAGTGGGAGGCGGTGACCCGCAGGAGGATGAGGCTGCCTGACTGGGCCATCTCGCAGGCCTCGATGCGGCAGCGGGGATCCTCCTGCCCATGGGTCGCTGCCCGCCCAGGCGCCGGCGGGGGAGCGTCGAGATCCGCGAAGGCGCTCACATCGAAGGGGCCTTCGAAGGCCTTCCAGGCACGCTCCAGCACCGCGAGATCGAGCCGCTGCTTCACCCACCAGATAAAGGGCTTGGCGAGCCCGGAGCGGCGCAGGGAGATCTGGTAGAGGTAGCTGCGGGACATGGCGTCGTGCCGGGCGTGGAAATCCGGGGAGCAGGCGTAGGCCGCCCGCAGTCCGATATCGGCCGGAAGGTGCGGCTCCAGCAGGCGGGGCAGATCCCGGTGGCTGGGCGCGCCCGCGGGTTCCAGATGCAGGTGGGCCACCTGGCCCAGGGCATGGACGCCAGCGTCGGTGCGGCCGCTGCCCATGAGGGTCACGAGGCGAAGACCCGCCTGGCGAACCGCGTGCTCGAGGCTGCCCGCCACGGTGCGCACCCCCTCCGCGGATTGACGCTCGCCCTGGCGCTGCCAGCCCTGGAATTTGCCGCCTTCGTATTCAAGCACCAGCCGGTAGGCCGCCACGAGGCCCAGCGGCTTGGCCGGGCGGGGACGCGATCCGGGCCGGGGGCCAGGGGCCCCGGGCCGGGAGGCCGGCCGGCTCATGCGCCCTCGATGACGCCGCGCACGGCGGCCACGAAGGCGTCGGGGTCATGGATGGGTTTGGGGAAGTAGCCTTCGGCGCCCGTCTCCGTGAGGAATTTCTCCCGGTCCCCGTACATGGCGTGGGCCGTGGCGAGGAGCACGGGGACGCGGCGGCAGGTTTCATCCGCCTTCAGGAGCTTGGTGATGGCGAGGCCATCGACCTTCTGGCCCTCCCAGGTGCTGCGAGTGAGGCTCACGTCCATGATGATGGCGGCCAGATCCCCCTCCCGGGCGAGCTGCAGGATCTCCGGAACGTCTTCCGTGTGGAGCACCTCATAGCCGCCCTTCTTGGCCAGGACGACCTTGATGAACTTCACGTTGATGGGGTCGTCCTCCAC
>CAYWDR010000057.1:9644-17024 GCA_964457075.1 uncultured Solibacteraceae bacterium | reverse complement strand
TCCCCCCGCCGCCCCTGCTTGCGTTGCAGGGCCACCAGCTTGAAGCGCAGGATCTGGAAGCAGACGGGGAGCAGATCCTCCACGCGGCTCAGATGGGCGTACTTCTGGTGGATCACGACGAGCACCTCCTGGGCCAGATCCTCGGAATGGGCCCCTGCATGACGGGATGCCGCGAAGGCCACCATCCTTTCGCGCAATTGGCTGAGGAGCGCTTCCCGCGGCCGGGCCTCCCCCACCTCGGCCGAGGCCGAGGCGGGGAGGTGGAGGGGCAGATCGGAGGTCATGGAAGTGGATTCCATCCTGACACGGGGCGAAATGGATTGGACGAACCGTCAAGGGCGGCCGTGGAAGGGACCTTCCTTGGCTATGCTGGCCCATTCCGCCCTGGAGTCCCATGCGCCGTTCCATCGCCGCCCTTTCCCTTGCCATGCTTCCGCTCGCGGGGCAGACCCCCGCCGAAGTGCGGGATCGCATCGCCCAGGAGGCCCGCGACGGCGGTGCCGCCTACGCCAAGCTGGCGGCCCTTTGCGATCAGGCGGGAAACCGCCTGGCGGGCAGCCCCGGCCTGGAACGGGCCATCGTCCTCAGCCAGGAGATGCTTCGCCAGGAGGGCCTGAAGGTGTGGACGGAGCCCGTGAAGGTGCCCAAGTGGGTGCGGGGGCGCGAATCCGCGTCCATCCTCTCGCCGGTGCCCCACCGCATCGGGATGCTGGGCCTGGGCAATAGCGTGGGCACGCCCAAGGGGGGACTCACGGCCGAGGTGATAGTGGTGGGGTCCTTCGACGAACTGGAAAGGCGGAGCGCCGAAGCCAAGGGCCGCATCGTGCTCTTCGACGTCCCCTTCGAGGGCTACGGCAAGACCGTGGCCTACCGAGGCGCGGGCCCCTCCCGTGCCGCCGCCCACGGCGCCGTGGCCTGCCTCGTGCGCAGCGTGGGCCCCATCAGCTTCGATACGCCCCACACGGGTTCCCTGAACTACGACGAGAAGCAGCCCAAGATTCCCGCCGCGGGCGTCTCCATCGAAAGCGCCACCCAGCTCCACCGCATGGTGGCGCGGGGCGAGAAGGTGGTGGTGAAGCTGGAGATGGAGGCCCACTTCGAGGCCGATGCCGATAGCTTCAACGTCATCGCCGAGCTGCAGGGCCGGGAGAAGCCCGAGGAGATCGTCCTCGTGAGCGGCCACCTGGATAGCTGGGACGTGGGCCAGGGCGCCCAGGACGACGGCGTGGGTTGCGTGCTCTCCATGGAGGCGGCCGCCATCCTCAAACGCCTCAAAATCCAGCCCCGCCGGACCGTGCGCGTGGTGCTCTACACCAACGAAGAGAACGGACTGGCGGGCGGCAAGGCCTACGCGAAGGCCCACGCAGCCGAGGCCTCCCGGCACGTGGCGGCCATCGAATCCGATAGTGGGAACGGCCTCATCGAAGGCTTCACCTTGGATCTGCGGGGCGAGATGCGGAACAAGCCCACGGGCCTGGCGGCACCCACGGATCCCCGCGCGGAGAAGGGCCTTGTCAACCTGAGGGCCATCGCTCCCCTCCTGGCGCCCTTCGGCCCCATGAAAATGGAATTCGGAGGCAGCGGCGCTGACGTGGGCCCCTTCGTGCAGCTGGGCGTGCCCGGCCTCGGCGTGGGACACGACGCCCGCCGCTACTGGGACGTGCACCACACCCAAGCCGACACCCTGGACAAGGTGAACCCCGCCGACCTCGCCACGAACAGCGCCATCCTCACCACCCTCGTGTGGGCCCTTGCCGACGCGCCGGAGCGGCTGGTGCCGGCGCGCTGAATCGTTCTCCGCTTGATCGATAAAAACGCTCGCGGAGGGACGCCGGGGGGGCGGAGGGGCGCAGAGAAGGGCTTTCCACGCTTTTCTCCGCGGTCCTCCGGCCCCTCGGCGTCCCTCCGCGAGTGCTTTTTCGAGCGCATGAAACCTACCGAGGGTTAGCCGGGACGCGGCCTCCGGCCCGCCCTAGGATGAGGCATGACCCTCCTCTCCGAGACCTTCAAACAGACCTGGGGCGTTCGCCTCTTCGGCTGGTTCAAGATCCCGCTGCTCGCCAAGACCTGGCCCACCGTGATGGAGCTGGGCGAACAGCGCTGCGTCGTGCGCCTGCCCCTCAGCCGCGCCACGAAGAACCACCTCGGCTCCATGTACTTCGGGGCCCTCGCCATCGGCGCCGACTGCGCGGGCGGCCTCATCGCCGTGGAGCAGATCCGGCGGAAGAAGGCGAACGTCTCGCTGGTGTTCAAGTCCTTCCAGGCGCAGTTCCTCAAGCGGCCGGAGCATGACGTCTACTTCATCTGCGAAGAGGGCGAACAGATCCGAGCCCAGGTGGAACGGGCGTTAGTCTCGGAGGACCGCGTCACGGAATTGGTGAACCTGCGAGCCGACGTGAAACTGCCGGATGGGAGTTTCGAGACGGTGGCCACGTTCCTTCTGGAGCTGAGCCTGAAGCAGTCGAGCAGAGGGGTCATTTGAAGGGGCCCCTCAGAACTGCGGAAGGGTGACGGCGCGAAGCTGGACTGCGGGAATGGATCGAAGGGAATAACGCAGAAGACGCAGAAGAACGCAGAAACCGCCGAAGGAGCCCGACGAATTCGCGAAGGGAACCGGGAAGGGCGGGCCCGGATCCCTTCGGGTCGGTAGCCATGGCATCACCAACGCGTCGGGACGGCTGTATTCTGCGGCTTCTGCGTTCTTCTGTGGCTTCTGCGTTCCGCTTTTCCCTGCATTCATCGACAGCCTTTCGTCCCTTGGGTCCGGGAACCTTCGATCCCGCCCCTCCACCCCTGAGCTGGACTTCGGGACGAAGCTCCCCCAGGAGACCCCATGCGCACCCTGTTCCTTGCCGCCGCCCTGGCGGTCCTGCCCCTGTCTGCCCAGGCGCGCTCAGAGCCTTCTGGGCTGGCCACGGCGCGACCGGCCCAGCTCTCCATCCACTCCCAAAAAGGCGCGGCCGTGGTGGACCCGGATGGGCATTCCTTCATGGTGCGAATGGAGGGCGTGGATGCCATGCCGGGCGGCGTGCGCCTGAAGCTCCGGCTCGGCAACGTCTATGCGGCCGTGGTGGAGGGCTTCACCCTTCGCGTCACGACGGCCGGCCATACCTGGGATCAGGTCTTCACGGAAAGCATCGGCGCGGGCCAAACCCTGGTGGTGGCCGTGCCCCTCACGGAGCTGGAGAAAGTGCCCACCCGCTTCACGGTGGGGATGACGGTGGAGCATTGGGGCTTCTACTGAGTCACTCGGGCTTCGTGGCGGCCGGAAGTTCCTGCACCGGCGCCTTCGGTTCCGCCGGCATTCCCACGGCCACGATGGGGAAGCGCGCCGCCTCGCCCCAGCCGCCGCGCAGCAGCACCGAGTGGAAGAATCCCCAGTGGGCCAGGGAGTCGGGGCTGCGGGGATCCAGCAAGTAGAAGGCGACGCGACCGCGAGGCTGATCGAGGGGCACCCAGAGGGCGCGGGCCAGATCGGCGGGCGTCCAGGGGGCGTAGCCTTTGGGAGCTTCGGCGGACCAGCGGCCTTGGAGCTCCAGCTCGAAGACGCCCTGGAAGGCGCGAGTCGCCACCTTCCGACCGGATTCGGTGAAGAACGCCGGGGCCAAGGCGGGCCGGGCAGAACCCGGCAGCACCTTCACGCCATGGGCTTCGAGCAGGGGGCGAACGCGATCCGCCCACCCGCCATCCACGAGGAAACCCGCCGGCACCCTCACGCGGCCCTCGGGCACCTCTTCGAAGGTCGTGAGGCTGGGCAGCGTGACCGCCCGCCGCCCCTTCTCCCCCACGGGCAGACCCTGGGCATCCTTCTCCAAATCCACGATCTCGAACGCCGCCTTCTCCGTCTCCAGGAGCCTTGCGCCCAGAGGAAGAACCGCCCCCGGCAGAAGCGAGACGTTGCGCCCCGCCGTCGCTTTTTCCACTTCGCGTGGATGGCTTGCCATCCACGCGAGGCAACGGAGCACGAAGGCCCGGGTATCGAGCACGCGCTGCTCGAAGGTGCGGTAGACGTAGGCCTCGGAGAGGATGCCGAGGCGGCCTTGGAGGCCGGCGTAGTTCACGAGGTAGCGGGGCAGGGGATCGTAGCTCTCCCAGCGTTCCACGGGTTTTCCGCTTCGGGGATCGGGCTCGAAATTGCCGTAATCCCAGGTGGGGAGGCCTTGCGCCTTGAGCTGGCCGCGCACTTCCACGAGGAGCCGGCGGTTGAAGGCGAGGAGCTCCGGATCGCCGCCCAGGGTGAGGGCGGGGGCCCAGGTGAGGTGGAAGCCGTGGGTGCTGCCGTTGGTGGTGTGGAGGTCGAAGACGGCGTGGGGGTCGAAATCCCGGAGCATGGCGAGGAACCAGCGAGTGTTGGGGGCCTCCGCCTTCATGGCGTCGCGGTTCAAATCGAGGCCGCGGTCCGTCTCCCGGCGGCCCACGCCGCTGGCGGGGTTGGGCTGGTGCCGGCGGTGGCTTGGGTCGAGGGCATCGGTGCCGTCCGCGTTGTAGCAGGGCATCACGACGAGCTCGATGCCCTCGCGGAGCGCGGGGTGGCGGCCCTCCAGCACCTCCCGTAGGAGGATCTGAATCGCTTCCTTGCCCTCCACCTCGCCCGCGTGAATGTTGCCGTTGAGGTAGACGCGCAGGGCGCCCGCCTTCGTGGCCGGCAGGCGCCAGGCCCGCAGGGCCTTGCCGGTTTCCGTGCGGTTGGGAGCACCCGGCGGCGCGTAGGGGACGAGGGCCGAGTGGGCCTTGGCCAACTGGCCCATGAAGGCGGCCACGTCCGAGAGGGTGGAGGTCCGCGCCCAGCTCGTGGCCTCCGGCACGGCCTGTGGTTGTTGAGCCGCCCCAAAAGAAAACATCAGCGCCACGACGCCAATGCGCCACGGACCATGCTGCGAAACCAACCGTGGCGTCGTGGCGAGGTGGCGCTGACTGGTTTGGCGTCGGCTCATGGCCTCAAGGTTCCCACCGCCGCAGGGGCCAATGGTGGCCTTGGGGGCGGGGCGCGCCGAGTTCGGGGGGAAGGGGCAACTCCTCCGTGCGCGCCAGGGCCCAGGGGGGCTCGCCATGGCGGGTGAGGGCCTCCCACACTTCGCCGCCCGTGGGGGTGCAGGCCCAGCGCTGCACCTTCCCCTTTTGGGGGCGGGGCAGGCCGACGATGCGGGCCCGTTCCGGTGGAGGGGGAACATCCCGCTGAGCGAGGATGTAGGCGAAGCTCAGGTGCCGGCGATCCAGGCCCGCGGCCGCATCGAGGCTGCGGAACCAGGGGGGCGGATCCCAGGGCAGCTCTGCCACGCACCACTGCTTGGGCAGGGCGAGCATGGGGCAGGAGCCCGGGCAGGGGCAGGGGGCTTGAATGCTCCAAGGCGAGGCGAGAAAGGCCTCGCGCAGCTCCATGAGGCGGCGGGTCGGGGGCAGCAGGGCGGGTTCGAGGATGAGGATAGTGCCGCCGGGGGCCAGGCGGGCCTTGAGGGCGTCGAGCAGCGCCTCCTGGTGGTGCGGGGGCAGTTCGTTGAGCACGTGGCCCACGAGCACGAGGTCCGGCGATCCCGAGGGCAGCCCGGGCAGGCGCTGCACCTGGGTGGTGAGGTCCACGCCCATGGGCCGCAGGCGCGCTTCCGCCCACTGGAGGGCCGGAGCCCGCAGATCCGTGAGCACGAAGCGCGCGCCGGGCAGCAGCACGGAGGCCGCGAGGGTGAGCACGCCGGGCCCTCCACCCAAGTCCCATACGAGGGATTTCCCGGCGAAGCAAGCGGGACGCTCCGCCGCGATCCAGGCCAGGGCCTCGGCCTGGGCCCAGCCGTGGTGGGCCAGGTAGGGCTCCACATTGCCCGCGTCGAAGTAGTCGCCTTCAGGGGCATCCTCGATGCGGTTGAAGCGGTCGCTGAGGCGGCGCAGGGCGGGGGCCCAGCCCTCTGGCTGAGCACCCTTCAAGGCGGGAAGGGCCGCCTCCCACGTTTCGCGGAGGCGGCCCAGGAGCCCGGGATCCGCGTGAATCACTTCGCCGGCGAGGCCGCCACGGTGGGCTGATCCAGCGTCCTGTGGGGGCGGGTCCCGAAGAGGCGCTGGTTGTAGACCACGAAGCTGATCGCCATGAAGAGGAAGAGGGCCACCATCGCGGCGCCGCGCTTGCCCACGGCCAGGGCCTTGGGGGCCACCTCCACCGAAGCGGCCAAGGGAAGGACGAGGACCAGCTTGAGGTGGAAGTAATAGAAGGCGAACGGGTTCATCTTCCACTGCAGCTTCTGGATCATGGCCAGCAGGCCGAAGACGATGGCCACGCGGACGGGCCACACCACCGCCTGCTTCCACACGGTGGCGGCCAGGCCCTTGATATCCTCCCGCTCTTGTTCGAAGCCGGAGAGGAGGAGCGCGACCACGGCGCCACCAAGGGCGGTGCCGAGGCAGATGAAGTGCATCCACTTGAGCAGATCGAGGGGGCTGAGGCGCATGGGGATCCTTGGATGAAGGTGCCCTCAGTGTAGCGGGAGAGGCGCGCGGGGAGACCTGATAGCCTTCCAGGGGAGGCCATCATGTCCAAGCTTCGGGTCGCAGTCGTGGGAGTGGGCCACCTGGGCCAGCATCATGCCCGGATCGCGTCCCAATCCCCCCACGCCACCCTGGTGGCCGTGGTGGATCCGGGGGAGGCACGTGGGCGTGAGATCGCCGGGAAGTTCGGCACCCGTTGGGCGGGCACCCTGGCGGAGATCCTGCCCGAGGTGGACGCCGTGCAGATCGCCGCGCCCACGGGTCTGCACCATGGGCTGGGTCTGCAGGCCCTGGATGCGGACAAGCATGTGCTGATGGAAAAGCCCCTGGCGGCGACGTTGGGGGAGGCGGAGGCCCTGTTGCGGGCCCTGCGGGCGAAGCCGGAGCTGGTGGCCGCCGTGGGCCATCTGGAGCGCTTCAACCCCGCCGTGAAGGCCCTCTCGGATCGCGGCTTCAAGCCCCGCTTCCTGGAGGCCGTGCGCGTGTCGCCCTTTCCCATGCGCTCCTTGGAAGTGGACGTGGTGATGGACGTGATGATCCATGACCTCGATCTGCTGCGCGCCCTCGTGGGCGCGCCGGTGGTGGACGTGGAGGCGGTGGGCGTGCCGGTGCTTACGCCCCACGCGGATCTCGTGAACGCCCGCCTCAAGTTCGCCAATGGCGCCTTCGCCACCGTCACGGCGAGCCGCGTGGCGCAAAAGAAGGAGCGAACCCTGCGCGCCTTCGCCGATAAGGCCTACGCCAAGCTTGACTTCGCCGCCCAGAAGCTGGAGCTGCTGGGGCTCGTCATGGGCGCGCAGCAAACGTTCCGGGGGATCATGAGCATCGTCGGCCCGATCGGGGGCACGGCCGCCTTCGCCGGGCTGGGGCACGGCGTCCCGTTCCTGCTCGCGGCGGGCGTGGTGGGCG
>CAYWDR010000057.1:0-9634 GCA_964457075.1 uncultured Solibacteraceae bacterium | reverse complement strand
TCAAGAACGAGCAGGTCGATATCGAAGAAGGCGAACCCCTCAAGTTGGAAATCGAAGCCTTCCACCGCGCCTGCCTCGGGCAGAATGGCGATACCGTCACTTGGGAAGAGGGCCTCGAAGCCATGCGCGTGGCGGATCAGGTGCAGCAGGCCGTGCAGAAGAGCTTGGCGGAGATGCTGAAGGCGCATTGAAGATGGTTAATCCTCTTTTCGACCTGGCCTCCCTGGCCAAACCAATGGTGACGGCCCCCCTCGCCCTGGCCTTCCTTGATTTGGATGCTGATCGGCGCTGGCAGCTGGGCTTCCACGATCGCCCTGAACCCCTGACGGTGCGGCAGCTGCTGAGCCACGGCGCGGGCCTTTCGCCCTGGCGACCCTACACGGGGGAATCCGTGGCGGCGCAGCTGCGGCGGTCCGTGGGGGCGGATCCCCTGCTGCGGCCGGCGACCGTCGGCGAGAGCACCTACTCGGACCTGGGCTACCGGTTGATCGCGGAGTTGCTGGAGACGGAGCTGGGCCTTCCCTGGCGGGAGCTGGGCGCGGCCGCGTCGGGCCTATCGCCCTGGCCTTGGCGCCCGGCTCCCATCGACCTGCCGCCGGGGCGGGATCGGGAAGCGTGGGCCGTGGCGACGGAGGCCCCCTTTCCTGAGCCCCATCCGGGCCTCCCCCACGATGCGAATGCGCGGGCCGGAATGGCCGGACATGCGGGGTTCGCCGCCACGGCCGCGCAGTTCGCGGAGGCCCTGCGGGTGTGGGTCGGCTGCGGCTGGCCGCGCCGCATGGCCGTCCCCACGGCGAAGACTTCCGAAGGGCAGGTCTGGGGCCTCGGGCTGCTCAACGCCCAACGGGGCCCGGGACGCTTCGCGGAACTGCTGGCGCGCATTCCCGATGGAATCGGCGGCCTGCACCTGGCCGTGCATTCGGGAACGGAGACGCCCCAATCGGCCCCCGTCCTTGACGGCCCTCCCGGCGAGCCCACCACCTGGTGGTTCCACACGGGATACACGGGCCCGCTTCTCTGCGTGCGCCCCTCCGACGGCTGCGTCGTCGCCCTCCTCCTCCACCGCTTGGGATCCGAAGGAAACCTCCTCTCCGAAGGGGAGCTCCGGGCCCGAAGGTGGGGCCAGCTCGCCAAGCTGGCTGATACCCTTCAGGGATGATCCGCCGTTCCATCCTTCTTTCATCCCTCGCGGTTTTGGTTGCGGCGCAGGCGCCGCAACCAAAACCGCGAGAAGTGTCTCAAATCCGCGTTGGCATCGACGTCGCCTCAAACGAGTGGATCGTCTCCATGGAGGGCGGGGGACAGGTGCTGAGCCGGAAGGGCAGGGCCCTGATGAAGCTGCGGGATGGCGAGAAGGTGCGCATCTGGTGGGATGCCAAGGGCGAGGTGGAGAGCTCCACGGAGTACCGCATCCAGGTGGGGCCGCCCGTGGCGGTGAAGGAGGCCGAGGCGCTGGTGAAGCGGTTGAAGCTGCTCGGGGAGGCGCCTGAACGGGTGCGAGTCTCCGATGGGGATACATGGCGGGTGCTGACGGGGCGCTTCTCGCGAGTGGACGAGGCGGATGCGATCCTCAAGAAGCTGGAGGACGTGGGCTTCGAAGAGTTGTGGGTGGCCTCCGAAACCCGTCCCGTGAAGGGGAAGAGGGGACGCGCGCTCTACGCCGTGACGGAGGCTTACGAACGAAGGCCGCTGCCCGGCGAGGGCGTGCGCTTCGTCCCGGCGGGGGAACTCACGAAGGTGGAGGGCAAGGGGCGCTACCGGGGCATCATCGAGATCTATCCCAACGCGCAGGGCCGCCTCACGGTGGTGAGCCAGGTGGACCTGGAGACCTACCTTCGCGGCGTGGTGCCCAAGGAGATGGGCGCCTGGGAGTTCCCGGCCCTGGAGGCGCTCAAGGCGCAGGCCATCGCCGCCCGCACGTATGCCTTCGCCAACTTGGGCAAGCGGGCGAAGGACGGCTTCGATCTATTGGATACCGTGTCCGATCAGGTCTACGGAGGCCGCGATGGCGAGCAGAGCCTCACGGATCGCGCCATCCAGGAAACGGCGGGCCAGGTGGCCACCTTCAGCGGGAAACCCATCCAGGCCCTCTTCATGGCCAATTGCGGCGGGCACACGGTGGATAACGCCTTCGTCTTCGGCGGCGATCAGGGCTACCTGGCGGCCGCCTCCTGCTACGCCGAGAAGCCGCTCACCCGCGGCCTGGAGAGCGGCCAGCCCGTCTGCGGCGAGCCGGATCAACCGTGGCTCAGCGCGGAGCTGCTGCGGCTGGCGAGCCTGGATGGCTTTCCCGTGCCCTGGCTTTGCGCGGAGGCCCTTCGGAAGCCAGCCACGGCGCAGGAGCTGCTGCCGCTGCTCAAGGCGTTGCAGCGGCGGACCGGCCTCCGCGAGAGCGAGGCCCTGAAGGGCCCGATCCTGTTGGGCCTCGCCCGGGCCCTGGGCTTCGCCTCCATCGCCCAGGGGCAGGAGCGCCCGCAGGACGCGGTCTACTTCGGCCTGGGCGCGCTCACGGAACCCGATCGCAGCCTCGCCACCTTCCTCGTGCGCCGGGGCATCACGGGCGCCATGGCCCAGGGGGGTGAACCCTCGCGGCAACAGGCCTTGACGGTGCTCGCCCGGCTTTGGCAGGAGCTGGAGCCCTTGGAGTGGGGCGAGGGCACGCTGCTGATGGATGGCCAGGTCAGGCGGAAGAAGGGCGGGCCCGAACCCTTCCCCATCGCGCCGAAGGTGGTGGTGGCCGAGGAGGTCCCCGGCGGGGCCCTGCGCCTCGTGGGCCGCACGGAGGCCCAGGTGGGCGATCGGCTGAAGTGGCTGGGCAACGGCGAGGGCGCGCAGGTGCTGGTGCGCCGCCTGGATCCCGACGGCGCGGCGCTGGATCGCTATAACCCCACCGCCCACTGGCGTGTGGAGCTGAACGAGGCGGATCTCCTGCAAAAGCTCAAGGACCGCGCGGGCATCAGGCGCATCAATGGCATCGTGCCCACGCGGAACGAGCATGGCCGGGTCACGGAGCTGATCATCTTCGATGGCGGTAGCCGCCCCCACCGCTTCACGGGCATGCGCATCCGCAATCTGCTGGGCCTCAAGGACAATGTCTTCGCGTTCACCGCGCTGGGCGAGGCGCCACGGCGGCGTTTCGTGTTCTGGGGCCGCGGTTGGGGCCACGGTGTGGGCATGTGCCAGACGGGGGCCTACGGGATGGCCCTGGAGGGCGCCACCTACGAGGCCATCCTGAAGCACTACTTCAAGGGGATCGAGCTGACCGCCTTGTGATGGCGGAAGGCTGACACTTCCTGGGATGATTTGCTTGGGTCTGCATTTTCATAGACCTGTCCTTGAGTCACCTTTCGGTTGACAGGTCTTGGCGCGAGCACACCCTGGGTTCAAGGTTCCGGGAGGTGGTCATGACCACGGACGGATGGGTATTACGGGAGCCCTTGAAGCTCTTGGATTCGGAGGATCATCCCTACCTCGAAACGGCCCTGGCGACCCTGGGCCGCCATGAGGTGGCGCTCACCTTCAGCGCGGCCCGGGAGCAGGATCCCGAGTTGAAGCTGTTCCTCGACGGGCGGCTCGTCTTCGAGATCGGCATGAGCAGCCCGGATCGCCCCTGGTTCGAGCTCTGCCGCGAACTGGGCTACGACCCCCACATGCACTGGGATTGGGACCCGGCCCTCATCCTGTTCCGGCAGGTGATGCCGGCCATGGCCCGGGATTGGCATGAGCACGCCTTGCCCTACAACCAGCTGGGCATTCCCGACGGCGTGATCTGCCTGGCCACGCTGCAGGAGGCCTTCGAGGCCCGGGTGCAGCTGCTCCGGCGCCGGGTGGAACAGCATCCCGACGCAGCCCACCAGACCGTGGCGGATTGCTTCACCCGCCTGCCGCTTCGGGCGGTGATCTTCCATGACGACCCGCAGCGCCGGGTGGATTTCGTGGGCAACACAGTGGATGAGCCTTACATGGGCGTCTTCCTCTTCCTCGGTGAACGGCGCGAGACGGCGGCCCTCATTTCCCGCGCCACCCTGCACGCCACCGGCGGCATGAAGTGGAGCCCCTGGCTGCCGGGTGGGGATTGGGTGAATGGAGGCCGAGAGTTCGTGATGACGCAAGGGCCCGCCTCCTTCCTGCGCGCGGCGGATCTGCCCGACCACCGGCCCGAGGGCTTCTTCGAGGCCTTCCGCAAGGATCTGGCCTTCCTATGCCAGGGGCTGGAGCCGCTCGTGGAGGCCTACCGGGAATCCTATCCCGCCGGCATCCCCTGGCACCGAGATCCCCGCACCCGCTACCTGAACCGCATGATCGTGGATGTCCGCATGGGCGAGCACCCCGTGTTGATCCTGGATGACGGCAGCGAAGTCACCGTGCTGGAGCATCAGGAGGAGCCCGTCCTCGTCAGGCAACCCTTCGACGTCTGGGGGGCCTGATGGTTCATGAGCATCCGAAGGAGCGGGCGCCTCCTGCCCCTTGAGTTAGCAGTCAGCAAAAACAAGTGGCCGGCCCTGAGGCCGGCCACTTGTTTTTGCTGAGGTGCGAGAACTAGGTTTGGGGCCACCGCTTCCTGATGAGCCGCTCCACGGGCTTGCCCTCGATGAAGTGGGACTGCACGATTTCCGGCACGTCCTCCGGCGTGACATGGGCGTACCAGATGCCGTCGGGGTAGACGATGACGGCGGGGCCGATGGCGCAGAAACCCACGGAGCCGCAGCTGATGCATTGCATGGGCGCGTCGCGGTCGTGCTTGTTGTAGAGGAGGTGGGCGTCGGAGAGGTGCTGCTTGAAGGCCTCCAGCACGGCTTCGCTGCCGTTGGCGGTGCAGCTGCGGGAGGTGCAGACGAGCACCTGGCGCTGGAGTGGGTGGCCCATGATGGGGGTGACGGCGGCGTCTTCGGCGGGCGAGGGGAGGGGTTTTCGTTCGCTCATGGCAACAGCAAGTATCGCGTCCTTCCGGCTTCCATGCCGCCCGCCGGGATCCAGGCGCAGGCGTCGGCCTGGGCGAGGCGCACGAGGTCGGCGCTGCCCTTGCTCGGCAGGGGATCGAGGCGGCCTTCGTGCAACCGGCAGGGGTGGAGGAGGGGCCGATCCCCCTTGTTGGAGACGGCCTCGGTGAGCTCCGCTTCCTTCCATGGATCGGCGGCCTCGCCGCCCTGTAGGCGGGCCAGCGCGACCGGGAGGAAGAGGAGGGCGTTGAGGTAGGCGCTCACGGGATTGCCCGGAAGGCCCAGGATCGTGAGGCCGTCCAGCCGGGCCGCCAGCATGGGCTTGCCGGGTTTGAGGCGGATGCGGTGGAAGAGGATCGCGGCGCCCATGGCCTGGAGCACGCCGGGCAGCAGATCCTTCTCCCCCATGCTCACGCCGCCGCTGGTGAGGAGGACGTCCACGCCCTCCAGGTTCCGCAGGGCGCGTTCCAGGGCGCCCGCTTCATCCTCCAAGCGGGGGAGCCGGCGCACGTCGGCGCCCATGCGGAAGGCGAGGGCCTCGAGCATCGGGCCATTGGAATCACGGATTTGCCAAGGGGAGGGATCGGCCACCAGCTCATCACCCGTGGGAGCGATGCCCACCACGGGGCGATGGGGCAGGGGCAGCTCGCGCCCGATCTGGGCGGAGAGGGCCGCGCGGGCGGCGCTCCAGGGGCGGCCGCCTTCCAATAGGAGGGCTCCGCGCGCGGCCTGCTCGCCCTTGCGGCGGATGTGGTCGCCCACGCGGGGCGCCTCCCGGAGGATCACGGCCTCCCCCTCGCGGCGGATCCGCTCCACGGGAACCACCGCATCCGCGCCTGGGGGCAGGCAGGCGCCCGTCATGATCCCCACGGCTTCGCCGGGGCCCACGGAGCAGCGGGCGGGGTCGTCCCCCGCGAAGAGGGTGCCCACCATGAGCCGGGGCGCGAGGCCGTCCCCGGCGCGAAGGGCGATGCCATCCATGGCGCTGCGATCGAGCGCGGGGTCATCCCGGTCGGCGGCCATCGGAGGGAGGCCCTGGATGGGAATCGAATCCGCGAGGCGAGCCAGCGCTTCGTCCAAGTCGAGGAGATGGCCTTCGTCGCACACGCCCATATGGCAGCTTAACGGAGCTTGAAGCGGCCGGGGATCACTGGACGGACGTGGCCACGTCCTTGGGAACGGGGGCGCCCAGGGTGGCGTAGATGCCGAGGCCCACGGGGGAGGGTTGGTAGGTGGGAACGAGTTCCTGGAGCCATCGGAGGAATTCCCGCTGCCGGGTGCCGCCCGGAAGGTGGACGGCACGCTTGAGGGATTCGAGTCCCCGCCGCAGCAGCTCTTCGTCCATGGGTTCCTGGGCGCTCTCGAAGACCTTGGGATGCACGTGCGTGCCCCGGTCCTCCTGCTCCGTGAACAGTTCTTCGTAAAGCTTTTCGCCGGGGCGGACGCCCGTGAACGTCAGTTCGATGTCCACGCCCGGCGTGAAGCCCGAGAGGCGGGCCATGTCCTTGGCCAGATCCACGATGCGCACGGGCTCGCCCATGTCGAGGAGGTACACCTTTCCGGTATCCCCCAGCACGCCGGCCTGGAGCACCAGCTGCGCGGCCTCGGGGATGGTCATGAAGTAGCGGGTCATCTCCGGGTGGGTGACGGTGATGGGGCCGCCTTCGCGGATCTGCTCCTTGAAGAGGGGGATCACGCTGCCCCGGGAGCCCAGCACGTTGCCGAAGCGCACGCTCAGGAACTTGGTGTGGGCCCCGGCCCGGCGGGCGGCCTGGCACACGAGCAGCTCGGCGATGCGTTTGGTGGCGCCCAGCACGTTGGTGGGGTTTACGGCCTTATCGGTGCTGATGTTCACGAAAATAGCCGTGTCGTGGGCCACGGCGGCATCCACTACGTTGCCCGTGCCGATGCTGTTGTTCTCGATGCCCTCTTCGGGGTAGAGCTCAAGGAAGGGCACGTGCTTGTGGGCCGCCGCGTGGAGGACGATCCGGGGCCGCCAGGCGCGGAAGGCGTTGTTCAGGCGCGTGACGTTCCGGATGTCGCACAGCTCCAGCTCCAGATCCTGACCGGGGAAGGCCCGGCGGATCTCCCGGTGGATTTCCCATAGGCTGTTCTCGCCCCGGCCGAGGAGAACGACCTTTGCGGGGTGGAAGACGCAGACCTGGCGCACCAGCTCGGAGCCGATGGAGCCGCCGGCGCCGGTGATGAGCACCACGGAATCCTGCAGCGCCTGCTGGAGGCTGCTGAGATCCAGCTTCACGGGCTCGCGGCGGAGGAGATCCTCGATGCTGACGTCGCGCAGCTCGGGCTTCCAGCTCTGGTTGCCCAGGAGGTTGAAGATCCCGGGCACGGTGCGGAGGCGGACGCCGGTCTTTTGCACGGCCTCCGTCATGGACCGGATCACGGGGCCGGAGGCGCTGGGGATGGCTAGCACCACCTGCTCGATTTGGTATTCGCGGATGATGACGGGGATGACGTGGGTGTGCCCGAGGACGGGGATGCCCTGGATGCGCACGCCCTGCTTTTCGAGCGCGTCATCGGAGAACCCCACGACGACGCACCCCAGTTCGGGGTGGCGGCGCAGCTCCTGGGCCACGAGGAGCCCGGCCCGGCCGGCGCCCACGATGAGGGTGCGGAGGGCGTTGCCCTTGGCCGGGCCGATGAGGCCGGGGCCTTCGACTCGCCGTTCATGGACGAGCATGGTGCCCGTCCGGACGATCAACCAGAAGGCGCCCGTGAGGAGGGAGGCGGCCGTGGTGATGCTCAGGTGGATGTGGGGGATCCCGAGGAGCGGCTCGAAGGGGTGGATGCTCAGGGTCCCCACCAGGAGCACGAAGGTTCCGGCGAGGATCCGGAGCGCGTCCTGCTGTCCGAGCGTGCGGTAGTGGATCCGGGTGAAACCGAAGGCGAGGTTCACCACGAGGGCGAAGACCGTCCAGATCAACGCCGCTTCCTTCACCCCCTGGCCCAGGCCCACGAGGCTTCCGGCAATAACCCACGCGAGGGTGGCGAGCCCGCCATCGATGACCAGCTTCACGGCCTGGCGGACGTGGGGCATGCGAAGCATCACTGGGAGGGTTCCGAACTCGTTTTTCATAGTTGGGTCCCCGAGGGGAAAGGCATGGCGGCCGGGGCAGAGTGAACACAATGGTAGGGCCGGATTCTGGAAATGGTATAGTAAAAAAATGATACTTTTTATCACCTAAGCGTCTTTCACGCATGGATGGCCTTTCAAGAATTGCGGTAAGGGCTGGCTTCCATCGGGGCTGGTCTATGTCAGGTGGCGAGGTGGCCAAGGGGTGTCGAACCGCCTCGGGTGATGCGGTGCAGGGGCCGGGCCTGTACCTTTAAAGGTTGGAGTTGGCAGGCGGCGTCGTCTGCGAGGCTAGAGGGGCACCCCGTGAGCGTTCAGACCCAGATCCCGATCCTTGACCTCCGGCCCCAGGTGGAGGCCCTGTGGCCTGAGCTCACCGCGGCCCTGGAGAAGGTGCTGAAGAGCACCGCCTTCATTCTGGGGCCCGAGGAACAGCTGCTGGAGAAGGAGCTGGCCGCCAAGCTCGGCGTGAAGCACGCGGTGGGCTGCAACAGCGGCACGGACGCCCTCTTCATCGCCCTGCGGGCGCTCAACGCCGGGCCCGGCGACGAGGTCATCACCACGTCCTTCACCTTCTTCGCCACCGCCGAAGCCATCAGCCACGTGGGCGCCACGCCCGTGTTCGTGGATATCGAGGCCGGCTCCATGAATCTGGATCTCTCCAAGATCGAGGCGGCCATCACGCCCCGTACGAAGGCCATCATCCCCGTGCACCTCTTCGGGCGCCCGGTGGACATGGACGGGCTCATGGCCATCGCCCGCAAGCACGGCCTCAAGGTGGTGGAGGATTGCGCCCAGAGCTTCGGCGCGGATTGGAACGGCACGCAGACGGGTGCCACCGGCGAGATCGGCTGCTTCAGCTTCTTCCCCACGAAGAACCTCGGCGCCTACGGCGACGGCGGCCTCATGACGACGAACGATGACGAGCTGGCCGATACCATGCGCATGCTACGCGTGCATGGCAGCCGCCGCCGGTACTACAACGAGACCGTGGGCTCCAACTCCCGCCTGGACGAGATGCAGGCCGCCATCCTCCGGGTGAAGCTGCCCCACATCGGCAGGTGGAACGACGCCCGCCGCGCCGTGGCCCAGCGCTACAACGAGCTCTTCAAGGGCCAGGATCGCGTCATCACGCCCGAAGCCGTCCCCGGCCACGTCTTCCATCAGTACACCCTCCGGGTGACCGGCGTGGATCGCGACCGCCTGCAGGCCCGGCTGGCGGAGCAGGGCATCGGCGCGATGATCTACTACCCCGTGCCCTGCCACAAGCTGAAGCTCTATGAGGAGAGCCATAAGCACGTGGTGCTGCCCGTGACGGAGCAGCTGGCCACCGAAGTGATCAGCCTCCCGATCTGGCCGGAGCTGGATCCCGAAACCCAGGGCCGGGTGGCCCGGGCCCTTCTCGATTCGCTGGGCTAGTAGATCGATTCCGAATCAACAGGTCGAAAATCCCACCACGAAGTCACGAAGCCGCCCTGCGGGCGCACGAAGGCCACGAAGGGACGCCGACCCATTCCCTCCGAACGGCCCCCCAAGGCTTTCCCAATCCATCGGCACGGCCCCGCGAAGAGACCCAGGCGCTGCGCGCCCAAGGGCCGTG
>CAYWDR010000056.1:0-17137 GCA_964457075.1 uncultured Solibacteraceae bacterium | reverse complement strand
CACGGGCGTGCTGCTCACGGGCGAGAGCGGCACGGGCAAGGAGGTGGTGGCGCGCCTCATCCACCGATACAGCGAGCGCGTGCGGGGCCCCTTCGTGGCCGTGAACTGCGGTGCCCTGCCGGAAAATCTGCTGGAGAGCGAGCTCTTCGGCTTCGAGAAGGGGGCCTTCACGGGCGCCAGCGCCCTCAAGCGGGGCCTCTTCGAGGAGGCCTCCGGCGGCATCCTATTCCTGGATGAGATCGGCGAGATGCCCCAATCCCTGCAGGTGAAGCTCCTGCGCGTCATCCAGGAGCGCATGGTGCGGCGCCTGGGCAGCGCCACGGAGCGCCCCGTGGACGTGCGCATCATCGCCGCCACCAACCGCAACCTCCGGGAGCGGGCCGAGAAGGGCGCCTTCCGCGAGGACCTCTACTACCGCCTCAACATCCTCCACATCGAGCTGCCCCCCCTGCGGGAGCGGCCCGAGGATCTGCCCCTTCTGGCCGAGCACTTCATCCGCCGCTTCTGCGCGAAGCTGAACAAGCCGCCCATGTCCCTCCACCCGGAGACCCTGGAGTTCATGCGCCAGCACCGCTGGCCCGGCAACGTCCGCGAGCTGGAAAACCTCATGGAGCGGTGCGTGGCCCTCAATCCGGGCGGCCCCATCACGCGGGACCTTCTGCCCGACGATCTGCTCCAGCCCGAGGGGCGCGGCCGCGCCGCGGAGCTTTCCATTCCCGCCGAGGGATTCGACGTGGAGGCCTACCTCAAGGCCCTGCGCGGCTTCTTCCTCCGGCGGGCCCTGGACGAGGTGGGCGGCGTGAAGACCCGGGCCGGCAAGCGCCTGGGCATGAGCTTTCGCGCCTACCGTTACTGGCTCGCGGAGCTGGGTGGCCTGGAGACGCTGCCCACGGCCTGCCCCCGTCCCGAGGACTTCCCCGCCCCCGAGGAACCCGAGGCCGGTGCGGAGGCATGAGCTAGACTGAAGGGGAGGTAACCATGAACCGCCGGAACGAAAAGGGCTTCTCGCTGCTGGAATTGCTGGTGGCGATGATGATCATCGCCGTGCTGGGCACGCTGGGCTTCCAGCAAGTCCGGAAGCACAGCTCGGAGGCCCGGTACATCCGGGCCAAGGACGACGTGAGGATCGTGGCGGAGGGCTTGGATCAGTACTACCTCAAGCACGGCCGCTACCCCGATTTCGGCAGCTGGGAGGCCATGGTGGACCCCAACTCCGTCCTCGTGAAACAGGATCTGATCAAAACGAACCTGCCCACCCAGGACCCCTTCGGCCAGGCCTACGAAGGCAAGTCGAACCGGGGCAGCTACGAGATCAAGTGCCTCGGGGCGCCCGACGACCAGGAGGGCCACGGCCCCTTCAGCCGCACGCCCGGCCAGATGAACGAGGCCACCCCCGCCGTGGGCGGCGGCGACAAGGCGCCCCAAGGACCCACCGGGAAGGTCCCCGAGGCCGGAGCCCCCAAGTGATCGACCTTCACGCCATTCCCGCCGAAGGCCTGCGGCTCGAAGGCCGGCTGGACCGCCTCCGCCTGGAGGGCGGCTCCGCCCTTCGCGAGATGGACTGGAAGCTCTTCCTCCTGCCCTCCAACCCCGACCTCTTCGTGGAAGTGAAGGGCAAGGGCACCTGGGAGGGCAGCTGCGCCTCGTGCAACGAACCCATCGATAGGCCCCTGGCCGTGGAAGCTCAATTCCTGGGCTCCAAGGACCCCGAGCTGGTGGCCCGCGGCAGCCACGCCCTGGGCAGCCAGGATCTGGACGTGGTCTTCCTTCCCGAGGATGCCCTGGACGAGGCCGACCTCGTTCGGGAGCAATTCGAGCTGGCCGCCCCCATGCGCCCCCTCTGCAAGGCCGACTGCAAGGGCCTCTGCCCCACCTGCGGCAAGAACTGGAACAAGGGCCCCTGCACCTGCAATCCCGAACTCTCCAAGCCGCCCAGCGCCCTCGCCCGCGCCCTGGCAGGCTTAAAGCTGGAATTCCCCGAAGATCCGAAGTAAACTATCCGGCTCAGGAGTATGTCATGCCGAATCCCAAGCGCCGCCATTCCCGGGCCCGCCGCGACCGCCGCCGCACCCACGACGCCCTGGAAGTGATGAGCCAGAGCGGCTGCGCCAACTGCGGCGCCCCCAAGCTGCCCCACCGCGTGTGCCCCTCCTGCGGCCACTACCGCGGCAAGCAGGCCGTCCGCGTCGCCTCCAACAGTTAATCGCTGCCGGTTGGTGACGGCTTGGCCGAGGTTCAGATGACTGGCGCGCGCATCGCGCTGGACGTCATGGGGGGTGATCATGCCCCCCAGGCCACCCTGGCGGGCGCCTACGCCGCCCTTAAACGATTCCCCTCCGTCCATCTCCTCCTGGTGGGCGACGAGGCCGAGATCAAGCCCCTCCTCGCCCATCACGGCCTGGAGGGGCCGTTGGCGTCCCGCTTCGAGTTGGTCCATGCCGCCAGCGTGGTGGACTTCGAGGATGAGCCCAAGGTCATCCTCAAGGAAAAGAAGGATTCCTCCGTCCGGGTCTCCGCCCAGCTCGTGCGCGAGGGCCGGGCCGACGGCATGGTGAGCATGGGCCACACGGGGGCCGCCATGATGGCTTCCACCCTCGTCATCGGGAAGCTGGACGGCGTGGACCGCCCGGCCTTGGCGGGCCTCATGCCCAATGGCCCCGGCAAGTTCACGATCCTCACGGACGTGGGCGCCAACATCGACTGCCGCGCCGAGCACATCGCCGGCTTTGCCCTCATGGCGAGCATCTACGCCGAGCAGGTCTACGGCGTAAGCCGCCCCCGCGTGGGCGTCATGAGCGTGGGCGAGGAGGACACGAAGGGCACGGAGACGACCCTCGCCGCCTGCGCCCTCCTGCGCGAGATGGACCTCAACTTCCAGGGCAACGCCGAGGGCCGCGACCTCTGGAACGGCCGCTTCGACGTCATCGCCTGCGACGGCTTCCTGGGCAACATCGTCCTCAAGAGCGCCGAGGGCCTGGGACGCATGCTGAAGCACGGCATCACGGAAGCCATCAAGAGCTCCGTCCCCGCCATGCTGGGCGGCCTTCTCGTGAAGCCCGCCCTCAAGGATTGGTTCAATCAGCTGGACCCCCGCGAACACGGCGGCCTGCCCCTCCTCGGCATCAAGGGCGTCTCCATCATCGGCCATGGCTCCAGCGACGCCCGCGCCGTCATTAACGGCATCGGTGCGGCCCTCAGGGCCATCGACCATCAGTTGGTCTCTAAAATTGCCGCGCGCATGGTGTTTGAAAAAGAAAAAGAGTCGACAGAATGAACAGAATTAAAAGCCTAATGAACAGAGTAATTGTCTATTAATTCTATTTTTATTCTGTTCATTTCTTTTTTTATTCTGTTCATTCTGTCAACTCTTTTTCCTTTCTTTTCGAGGTTCCCATGAGCAAAGTCGCGTGGCTCTTCCCCGGTCAGGGTTCGCAGGCGGTGGGCATGGGGATGGCCCTGGCCGCGGTGGAGCCTGCGGCGAGCGCCGTGCTGCAGGATGCGGATGCGGCGTTGGGGTTCTCCCTCTCCTCGCTCATGGCCGAGGGCCCCGAGGATCGGCTGAAGCTCACGGAGCACACGCAGCCCGCCATTCTCACCCACAGCACGATGGTGGTACGGGCCTACGCCCACAAGCTGCCCGAGGCGGATTTCGTGGCGGGCCACTCCCTGGGCGAGTACAGCGCCCTCGTGGCGGCGGGGGCCCTCTCCTTCGCGGAGGCCGTGCGCACCGTGCGCGAGCGCGGGCGCGCCATGCAGGTGGCCGTGCCCGTGGGCGTGGGCGCCATGGCGGCCCTGCTCGGCATGAGCCGGGAGGATGTGGAGGCCGCTTGCGCCGAGGGCTCCGCGTTCACCGAAAAGATCGTCGTGCCCGCCAACTTCAACGGCCCCGGCCAGATCGTCATCGCCGGCCACCTGGAGGCCGTGCAGGCCGCCATCGAAGCCGCCAAGGCCCGGGGTGGGCGCAAGGCCATGCTCCTGCCCGTGAGCGCCCCCTTCCACAGCCCCCTGATGGAAGCGGCCCAGGCCCACATGGAACCGCTCTTGAACGCGCTGGCCTTCAAGACCCCCTTCGCCCCCCTCGTGAACAACGTGGACGCCGCCATCGTCAGTGATCCGGAGGGCCTGCGGGATGGCCTCGTGCGCCAGATCCCCGGCGCCGTGCGCTGGGAAGCCATCCTGGACGTGCTCTTCCAGCAGGGCGTCACCACCTTCCTGGAGCTGGGCCCCGGCAAGGTGCTCGCCGGCCTCGTGAAGCGCCAGGCCAAGGAGCGCGGCCTCGAGGTCTCCACCTTCAGCGTCGCGGGGCCGGACGACCTGGCGCAGTTGGGCTAGACCGGTGCGTCCTGCCGCCATCATTCTCCTCCTCGCGTCGGCCGTGGGGCTGGCGCGGGGATCGAATGCGGCGGCCCTCAAGGCGGCTCGGGCCCGGGTCGAAGCCACTGCGCGCCGCGAAGGTCTGCGCTGGCCCCTGGCCTCCCCGGAGCTGAAGATCTTCAAGGGGCGGCGCGCCCTGGAGCTGTGGTCCGAGGGCCGGCGCCTCTCCACCTACCGCGTGGGGTTGGGCGCGGCGCCGGCGGAAGACAAGGTGCGCGAAGGGGACCATCGCACGCCCGTGGGGCGCTTTTACGTGTGCACCCGAAACCGGGCCAGCGCCTTCCACCTCTTCCTGGGGATCAGCTATCCCCATGGGCCCGCGGCGGACCGGGGCTTGAAGGCGGGCCTCATCACCGCCGCCCAGCATCGGGCCATCACCTCGGCCCTGGCGCGCCGAGAAACGCCGCCCCAGTTCACGAAGCTGGGCGGCCTCGTGGGCATCCACGGCGGGGGCGCTGGAAGCGATTGGACCTGGGGGTGCATCGCCCTCGCCAATCCGGACATCGAGGAACTCTGGGAGGTGTGCCCCTTGGGGACCCCCGTGGAGGTGGCCCCGTGATCCGAATCTGCATCCATAAGTCCGCCCGCCGCCTGGAACTCTGGGAGGGCGGAGTCCGCGTGGGGGCCTGGCCCTGCCGCTTGGGCCGGAATCCCCAGGGCGTGAAGGTGCAGGAAGGCGATGGCCGCACGCCCGAGGGCAGCTTCTACATCTGCACCCGCAACGCGGAGAGCCGCTTCCACCGCTTCCTGGGCCTCAGCTACCCCTCGCCGGGGGACGCGGCCCGGGGCCTCGCGGAGGGCCTGCTCACGGTGCCCCAGGCCGCCGCCATCGGCGAGGCCCACGCGCGAGGCGTGCGTCCCCCTTGGGATACGACCCTCGGCGGCCAGATCGGCATCCATGCCGCGCCCTCGGGTGAGGCCATGCCCGAGGGGGATTGGACGGAGGGCTGCGTGGCCGTGGCGGTGGAGGTGATGGAGTTCCTCTGGGATCGCTGCCCCCTGGGCGCCCTCGTCAGCGTTCAACCCTGATGCTCAACGCCGGCTTCGCCTACCGGGAAAAGCTGGATCGGCGGCAGGCGGGCCTCACGGTTCTGGCGCGCCTGGCGGCCTTCACGCACTCCAGCGTGGACGAGTGGTGCGCCCGCATCGACGCGGGCCTCGTGACCTTGGATGGGCGGATCGCACAAGCGGAGGAGATCCTCAGGACGGGCCAGGTGCTCATCTGGGCGCGGCCCCCCTGGGAGGAGCCCGAGGCCCCGCTGGGTTTCGCCGTGCTGCACGAGGACGCCCATTTGGTGGCCGTGGCCAAACCCTCGGGCCTGCCCACCCTGCCCGGGGCCGACTTCCTGGAGCACACGCTCCTGCACCTCGTGCGCCGCCGCTATCCCGAGGCGAGCCCCCTCCACCGCCTGGGGCGCGGCACCTCCGGCCTCGTCCTCTTCGCCCGCACGGAGGCAGCCCGCCAGGGGCTCTCCCGGGCCTGGCGGGACCACGACCTCACGAAGGTGTACCGCGCCCTCGCGGCGGGCCATCCGGTGGAGGACGCCTTCACGATGGAGACGCCCATCGGCCCCATTCCCCACCGCGTCCTTGGCACCGTGCATGGCGCGTCGCCCGAGGGCCGCCCCTCCCGTAGTGACGCCCTGGTGCTGGAGCGCAGGGCCGATGGCACGAGCCTTCTGGAGGTCACCATCCTCACGGGCCGTCCCCACCAGATCCGCATCCACCTGGCCGCGGCGGGGCACCCGCTCCTGGGGGATCCCCTCTACCTCGCGGGCGGCGCCGTGACGGAGGCCCTGCCGGGGGAACTGGGCTACCGCCTTCACGCCCTCCGCCTGGAGGGCCGGGATCCCGCCATGGGCCGCCCCTTCGCCTTCTTCTGCCAGGCCCCCGAGGTCCTGCGCCCCCGAGCGACGCCATGACCGCACTCATCTACCTCCACGGATTTTCATCGGCCCCGGGCGGGAATAAGGGAGCCTTCACGAAGCGTTGGGCGGAGGCGAGGGGGATTCCCTTCCACGCGCCCGACCTGAACCTGCCCACCTTTGAGACCCTCACGGTGACGGCCCAGGTGGAGGCCGTGGAGCGGCTCTTGGAATCCCTGCCCGCTCCTCCCGTACTCGTGGGTAGTTCCCTTGGCGGCTTCATCGCCACGGCGGTGGCCCAGCGTGGCGCGCGCCTGCGATCCATGATCCTGTTGGCCCCCGCCATCCACTTCGCCCGCCGCCGATGGACGAGTCCCGCCTGGGAGGCCTATCGCGAGCGGGGCGAAATGGACGTCTTCCACTACGGCGCGGGCAAGCTGCTGCGCTTGGGCCCGGAGCTCCTCCGGGATCTGCCGAACTGGATGGACGACGATCGCTGGCGCATCACCGTGCCCACGGCGATCCTCCATGGGCGCCGGGACGAGGCCGTGCCCCTGGAAGAGAGCGAGGCCTACGCCGCCCGCAACCCCGAGGCCAGGCTCCACGCGCTGGAGGACGACCACGGGCTGCTGGCCTTGGAATCCCTGGCGCGGTTGAGGGGCGAGTTGGAGGCGGCCTTCGCCTAGGCTTTCCGGCGGATGGCCCCCAGGGAAGCCTCCTCATCCCAGTTGCCTGGGACGGAGACCCTCGCTGCGCCAGAGTGGGCGCCTGGAGGATTCATGCTCGCTGCCCTCGTCCAATCCCGCCCCCTTCAAACCGATCGGGGCCTCGCCTTCATCCGCTACGCCGTGGCGGCCATCCTCCTCGTGCATCCGGTCTCACGCCTGATCCACCACACGGTGCCCCTCTTCGGGGAGTGGTTGGGCACCCAGGGCCTTCCCATGGGAACGGCCGTGGCCTACGCCGTGACGTCCTGCGAGCTGCTGGGCTGCGCGGCCCTCCTCTCCCGCCGCCTCGTCGTGCCCGGCAGCCTCCTCCTCATCAGCATCCTCGCCATGGGCATCAAGATGGTGCATGGCCCCGAGGGCTGGTTCGTCGTGGGCGGCGGCCGCAACGGCATGGAGTACAGCGTGCTCCTCATCGCCTGCCTCGCGGGACTGGCCGTGGCGCATTGGCCGCGGAAGATGTAATTCACCACTAAGGCACGAAGGGCGCTTCGCGCCTCACGAAGCCCCGAAGAAAAGCCTTAACCACAACGACACGACGACACGACGAAAAGCGAAGCGGGACCACGCCTGCCGTCCCGAGGGCCCGCCTCTGGCGGGGCCGCCGGAGGCGGCCAAGGGCGGTCGGTCCATGGGCGCCCCTTGAAGGGCGCCCCGGGGCCGACCACCCTTGCCCCCGGGGCGGCTCGCGACTTCTCCGCTTTACGTCGTGTCGTTGTGTCGTTGTGGTGTTCTTTTGCTTTTCTTCGTGAAGCGCAAAGCGCCCTTCGTGCCTTCGTGGTTCAACTAATTTAGACACTTTGACAAATGTCTAAATGAACCGATACTGGTCCCGGCATGGACTTCACCACCCACTCCCCGGCCTTCAAGGCCCTCGCGGATCCCACCCGGCGGGCGATCCTGGAACGACTCAAGCACGAGGACTTGAACGCGGGGCAGCTGGCGGAGGGCTTCGATCTCACGGCCGCCAGCCTCAGCCACCACCTCTCGCTCCTGCTTCAGGCGGGCCTCGTGAGGGTGCGCAAGGAGGGGGCTTTCCGCATCTACACCCTGCACACCACCGTGCTTCAGGAGGTGCTCTCATGGCTCATGGACCTGAATCCGACCCCCCCGAAGAACCGCAAGCGCCGCTGAGCTTCCTCGCGGAGATCGCGCCTGCCCTCATCGCGGTCGTGGCGCTTTGGGCCGTGAGCCTGTGGGCCTGGCCCCGGTTGCCGGAGCGCGTGCCCACTCACTGGGGCATCTCGGGGAAGGTGGATGCCTGGGGGCCCAAGTCGGCGCTCGTCTTCACCTTGCCCGGGGTGCTCACGGGCCTCGTGACCCTGGTGATCCTCCTCTCCCGGCCCGCCCTGGATTTCAAGAGCGCCAAGGGGATGGATCCCAGGGTTCGGCGCACGATCCTGGGGCTCACGAGCCTCTTCTTCGTCGTCCTCCATGGGCTGATGCTGTTGCACCTCTTGGGGGGAACTCCGGAGGCCGAGCCCGCATTCATCTGGGTGGCCGTGGGGGCCTTCATGCTGGCCCTGGGGAACCAGTTCCCGCGCCTGGAACCCAACCAGTGGGCGGGCATCCGCATCCCCCCCACCCTGGAGGATCGCCGCGTCTGGAAATCCACGCACCGCTACGCGGCGCCCTGGTTCATGGGCGCGGGGCTCCTCCTGATCCTCGCGGGCTTCCTGCCCCAGTCCTTCGGCCAATGGCTCGCCCTCATCGTGCTGATCGGCGCCATCATTCCACCCATCGTCCATGCCTACCGGCTGCGCCGCCGCCTCTCATGAGCCGCCCATGCGATCCCTGATCCCCCTCCTCGTTCCCGCCCTGCTCGGCGCGGCCCCCCAGGCGCCCGCGCCGCTGCCCGAGCGGGAGATCGCCTTTCCCGGCTTCAACGGCGCCACCCTCAAGGGCTCCGTGCTCAAGGGCGGCGGCCATCCCTACTTCGCCGTCATGGTGGCGGGCAGCGGGCCCACGGATCGGGACTGGTCCACCCGCCTGCTGCCCAAACCCAGCCACGGGGGGCGGGATCTCGCGCGCTGGCTGCAGGGGCAGGGCGTGGGCAGTCTGCGTTTCGATAAGCGCTTCATCGGCGCCTGGGATCCCAAGATGGACATCTCCCTGGAGGCCCAGGCGGGGGATGTGAGGGCGGCCGTGGACCATGCCCGCGCGCTCCCCGAGGCCAAGGGGAAGCGGATCCTGTTGCTGGGCCATAGCGAGGGCTGCCTCGTCGCGCTCGTGGCGGCCACGGATGCGGAGGCCCTGCTCCTCGTGGCGCCCCTTCCAGGTTCCATGGGCCGCACGATCCTGGATCAGGTGCGGCGCCAGCTGGCGGCGGCGGGGGCCGATGCGGAGGCCACGAAGGTGAACCTCGCCCACCTGGACCGGGTCTTCGAGGCCATCCGCCGGGGGGAGCCGGAGCCCAAGGCGGCGGAAGGCGTGGCCCCGGGAGTCACAGGCCTGGGCAAGGGGCTGATGTTCGGGGTGAACCTGCCTTTCGTGAAGGCCACGCTGGATCTGGATCCGTGGCGCTTGGCCTCCCGGTACACGGGCCGGCTGGCGGCGATGTGGGCCGGGGCCGACGTGCAGTGCCCCAAGCCCACGGAGCTGCCCGAAGGCTTCCGCGGCGAGGCGATCGAGATTCCCGGCGCCAATCACGTGCTCAAGCGGGAGACTCGCGACCCGGCATCCCTCAGCGGCCTCACGGCGGCGGAGGCCTATGGGGACGACACGCCCATGGCGGATCTGGGGCCCTTGGCGGCGTGGTTGAAGGGGCTCAAGTAACGACGCTGGGTGTAGTGCCGCCACGGCACCGGAATGGCCGGACGCAAGGGACGAAGGGAAAAGCGGAACGCAGAAGACGCAGAACAACGCAGAAGCCGCCGAAAAAAAGCTGGTCCCCGCCGAGAGGCCTCCGGGCGCGGAGCGCCAAGGGCCACGGCGTGGCCCTTGATCCTGGGCGGGGCTCCCGGCCAGCCCTTGAAGCTGCCCGGGGGCTCCGCCCAGGATCCGAAGGCCGACAGAACGGATGGGTCGTGCCCCCTTCTGCGGTTTCTGCGTGGCGCGCAGCGCCTTCCGCGTCTTCTGCGTTCCGCTTTTCTCCGGTACGCCGCGTTGCTCCGCGATCTCCGCGTCCAGCTTTTCTTCCACCCAGATCAAGCACCTTCCGAACAAACCTCAGGGCGGCTCCCCCTTCTCCTTCCGGTACTCCTCGAACTGCAGCTTCGCGCACTCGGGGCAGAGGCCGTGGGTGAAGCGGGCCTCCGTGTTGGTGGTGACGTACTGCTCGATCTGCGTCCATAGGCCCTCGTCGTCCCGGATCTTCTTGCACCAGGCGCAGATGGGGAGGAGGCCCTGGAGGGTCTTCACCTCGGCCAGGCTCCGCGCTTGGGCCTCCTTGGCCTCCTGGAGCCGCGAGCGCTCATATTCCACCTCGTCCCGCAGGAAGCGTTCCGCGTGGATGAAGGTGAGGAGGCGATCGATGAGGGCGTTCACGTCGTCTACCAGGCGCCCGATCTCGTCGTCCTCGTGCCCCTTGATGGAACGCAGGGCCTCCCCCGTCTCCGCCTGCAGCCTGTGAAGGCGGTGGGAAAGGCGGGAGATGGGGCGCGTGACGAGGAGGAGGACGACGATCACGGAGGCCCCCGCCACGGCCAGGGCCTGGAAGGCCAGGAGCAGGGCGATGGAGCGGCCCTGCCGGGCGATCTGGCGCTCGATTTCAGACTCGTCGGGCGCGAGGCTGAGGCGCCCCACGACGACCTTCGGATCGAAGGGCGAATGCAGTTCCCGGGCCACGGGAGGGGCCGTTCCGGCCACCCAGCCCGGGTGGCTTTGGGAGGCCAGCACGCGATCTCCCGCGGTGATCACCACCTGGCCCACGATTTCGTTCTTCAAGAGCCCGGCGCCCAGCTCCTCGGAAAGGCGGCGATCCCCGACGAAGCACGCGATCTGGGCCGTGCGTTCCACCGTGTCCAGCAGCTGCGCGAGGGTGGCCCGCTGACGGTTCGATTCCTGGCGGCGGACCCGCCACGCCAGGAACACGACCATGGGGATCCCCACGAGGATCGTCACCGCGAGGATGAGCGCCGTGCTCCGGACGGCGATGCGCGTCCTGAATGGAGACGTCATGGGCCCACCTCGAACACGATCCTGAGGCGGCGGTCCACATGCCTGCGATCCACGTACCCGATGGCGCCCTTGTTGTTCCGGAGGATTTCGAGGACCTCCGCCTCGCTCTCCGCCTGCCGGGGCGGAGAGGCCTGGCCCGAGAAGAGGAGCCTCGCCCAGTAAGCGTTGATCTCGGGGAGCTCCTTGCCCACGAGGGACCGGTAGAAATGGACGCGATCCGGGGAGGCGCCGCCCTGATCGATGGGCAGGGCGGTCACGCCGGCCGTGAGCTTGCGGGTGCGGCCCATGAAGAGGTTGACCACCTCGTCCCGGCTCAGGCGATCCACGCCCGCGCCGGCGTTCACGACGACGACGAGGTCGCCCGCGAGGCTCGAAAGGCCCCCCGAGAGGAGGATGGCGTGGAGGAGGAGGGCGGCTCGCATGGTCAGAACACGAAATCGAGGGAGAGGCTGGCGACGATGGCGCGGCCGTTCCACGCGGGATCCGCCCGCCACCAGAGCTGGCGGGTCTGGTCGCGGGCGTGGATGGCATCCACCTGGGCCTTCAAGCAGAGGTTGCGCTGCAAATCCCAGCGCAGGCCGAAGGAGAGGGCGCGCTGGTCGTTCCGGTTGGTCGCGAGGTACCGCCGGACCCCCGCGTTCAACGCGTCGAAGGGAGGCGCGTCCGGCAGGCCCGTCTCCCGGGTCTCTCGGGCGGTCTTCACCGCGGCGAGGTTGAGGTAGGGCGTCCAGGCTCCCCGCCGCAGGCCGAAGGTGAGGTACCCGGCGTAGGTCGTCGAGAGCGCCGGAGTCTGGGAGGACGCGCGGCTAAGCCCCAGATGGGATTGGAAGGGCCCCTGCTCGTAAACGACGCCGAGGGAGAGGTAGCGGGCCCACTTATCGGTGAGGGCCAGCTCATCGGCGAGGGCCGGCGTGGCGGGGCTCAGGGCGGATACGAGGGGATTTCGCAGGCCCGCGAGGAGGAGGTCGACATCGGAATCGAACTCGGCCTTGAAGCGGAGCTGGGCGTAGGCCAGGCGGAACCACCACGCGCCCGCGCGGAAATCCCCGTGGGTGCCCATCAGCGGAGACCCGCCGAGGTCGAAGGTGGACCGGCCCGAGGAGGGGATCCGCCCCTTCGCCTTCCCCGCGAACACCTTCCACTGGGCGAAGCCGCCCCCGAGGGGGCCGTGGACGACGAGATCGCCGCCATCGAAATCCGTGATGGGGATGCCCCCATAGAACTCCACCGGCGGCCGGGCCCACAGGTAGGAGTAGCCCACGTTGCGGGTGTCCGCGAGCTGGTAGACGTCGAAACCCAGACGCCCGGCCCGGAGATCCACGGAATCCGAGACCCTGAATTTCACGAAGGCCCAGCTCACGCCGGGGGTGAAGCCGCCATCGAAACGGCGCTTCGCCACGGCCTGGGCCACCGCCTCCCACCGCTCGTTGAAGCGGTAATTGGCCTGGAGCCCCAGCCGGGAATCGACGCCGAGATCGAAACCCCGCGTGGCCCCCTTGGGCTGGGACACGTCGCGGATGTACTCCGCCCCGTCGGTGCTGCTGCGGACGAACCCCACGGTGCCGAAGCCCCGCAGGGTGAAGGCGGATTCCGGCGCCGCCTGCCCCAGGGCCGGGGCTGCGAGGAAGATCAGGCTCAAGGGCTCACGGAGCGCCCGAGCGCGGAATCGGTGAAGCCTCGGCATGGCGGCCCCTGGTCTGGACCTTCATCGGTGGGGGCTTAGCCCCCCGTGAATCCGGAGAGGGCGTCAAAGGAGGCCACACCGAATCTGGCGCCGACGGAATCGGCGAGCATGGCGAAGGAACCCACCGTGGGCAGTTCGGTGGGCGGCACGAGGATCCGGCCTCCGGCCTCCGCGGCGGCCCGGGCCACCCGGCCAGGATCCCTGACGCCGAAGTAGGGCTGCCATAGGCCCACGGGCCGCGTGGAGGGATAGATCCCCCCCACACCTCGGGCCTGGAGGAAGAGCTCCGTGTAGGGGCGGGGCATGTCCATCCGGACGCGGGCCTCCCATCCGAAGAGCTGCCCGTAGAAGGCCGCGCAGGCCGCCCCGTGGACGGTGCTCAGCTCCGTCCAGATGAGCGTCCCGTCTTGGCCAAAGCGGGTGGCGCCCTCACTGCCCCCCGATTGCCAGAGGGCGAAGGCCGCGCCGCCGGGATCCGTGAGCCAGGCCATGCGCCCGATATCGGGGACGTCGAAGGGCCCCGCCGTCAGGGTGGCGCCGAGGGCCTTCGCCTGCTCCGCCGTGGCATCGGCGCTGGCCACTTGAACGTAGCTGTTCCACCGGGGCGGGCCCAGGCGGGCGGGGGCGAGGAAGACGCCGCCCACCTGATCCCCGTCCAGAAGGGCGAGCAGGTAATCCCCTCCCGCGGAGGGAACCTCGCGCCAGGACCAGCCGAAGAGGCCCCCGTAGAAGGCCTTCGCGGCGGCGATATCGGATGTGAAGAGCTCGGGCCAGCAGAAGTGGCCGAATGGTGCGGCAGGCATGGGGACCTCCAGGAGGTCCCTAAGGCTACTCACGTTAGACTGGCCCTTCCCGGATTGGAGGTCCCATGTTCCGTCTCGACGGCAAGATCGCGCTCGTCACCGGCGCCAGCCAGGGCATCGGCGAAGCCATCGCCAAGGCGCTGGCCAAGCAGGGGGCCCTCGTCGTTTGCGCGGCCCGCACGGAGGCGAAGCTCACCGCCGTGGCCGAGGCCATCCGCGCCGAGGGTGGCCAGGCGGATGTCGTTGTCATGGACCTGGGCAGCACCGAGAGCGTGAAGGCCGCCGTGGCCACGACACTGGAGCGCCACGGCGCCCTGCACATCCTCGTGAACAACGCGGGCATCACCCGCGACAAGCTCCTCATCCAGATGAAGGAGGACGACTGGGACGCCGTCCTCAACACGAACCTCAAGGGCGCCTACACGGCCATCCAGGCGGCGACGAAATCCATGATGAAACAGCGCACGGGCCGCATCATCAACATCGCCTCCGTGGTGGGCCAGATGGGCAACGCGGGCCAGGCCAACTACGTGGCCGCCAAGGCGGGCCTCATCGGCCTCACCAAGTCCGTGGCCCGGGAGCTCTCCAGCCGCAACGTCACCGCCAACGCCGTGACGCCCGGCTATATCGAGACGGACATGACCTCCGGCCTGCCCGACGACGTGAAAGCCGAGTTCAACAAGCAGATCCCCCTGGGCCGCATGGGCAAGCCCGGGGACATCGCCGCCGCCGTCTGCTTCCTCGCCTCGGATGAAGCGGCCTACATGACGGGACAGATCCTCAGCGTCAACGGCGGCATGCTGATGCCCTGATGCCTACGCTGCGCGACCGTCTCCGGGAGATCTGGCGGTCCTTCTCCTTCCGCAAGCATGGGCCCTGGGTCGCGTTGATCCTGGGCCTCCTGCTCCGCCTGACCACGGGGGGTGGCTGTCTCGCCATGGTCCTCCTCTGGTGGGGCGGGATCGTGCTGACCTTCCGGGGCCTCGGGTGGCTCTGGCGCAAGATGCTCTTCCGGGTATCACGCCGGCTTTGGGCGATCCTCGGGTTCCTTTCCGTGCTGCCCGTGCTGGGCTTGGCCGTGCTATTCATATCCGTGGCCTGGCTCGCGCTGGGGGCCCAAGTGAGCCGCACCACCCAGCAGAACCTGGAGGCCTGGGAACAGGCCGTGCGCCTCGCCAATGCCCAGGCCTCCGACCGCGACGCCATCCTCGCCCTGCGCACCCACGGGCAGGCCTGGGTCTCCCACGTGAAGGCGCTGCCCAAGGGCGTGAAGCCGAACTTCGTGGGCCTCGTGTGGGATCGCACGCCCAAGGGCGAAGGCGAGGGGCTGAACGGCACGGACGAGGATACCTTCCTGCTCGGTGTCCATCGCGAGGCGGGGGGGTTCCGCCTTTTGAGGCTGGAGCTGGGCCGCCTGGGCATCCAAAGCCAGGCCCTCTTGGGCGGCGCCATCACCTATCGCCTCAAACCGGCGAGGGAACCCAAGGCGGATGACCTCAAGATCCAGGTCGGGAAGGGAAAGCAGCGGGTGGTGACCCGGGCGGAGGAAGAAGTGCTCGCCACCTGGGTGCAGGGCGAACGGCCCGTGGGCCGCCTGCTCTTCGCCCCCTTCTCCTTGCCGCCCCAGGATCTCCCCATCCTCGAGTGGTCCACGGGCCGCCCCCTCCTCATGATCGTGAAGCCGGAGACGAGCCTGGGGGCCCTCTTCCGCGGCTATGCCACCCGGGAACGGCAACCCTTCTCCGAGGGCACCGCCGTGGCCATCGTGGCCGTGGTGGGCCTGCTCCTCTTCATCGCCTTGGGCCAGCTCGTGGCGACGATCCTGGGCCTGCGCATGGCCTGGTCCCTAGGCGGCTCCGTGGACGACCTCCATCGGGGCGTGCGGCGGCTGGCGGCCGGCGACTTCGGTGCCCGCCTCCGCCCCCGCACGAAGGATCAGATCGGACATCTGGCGGAGTCCTTCAACGCCATGGCGGCGCAGCTGCAGTCCTCCCTCCAGGAGCGGGAAGTGAGGCTCCAATTGGAGGAGGAGCTGCGCGTGGCCCGGGACGTGCAAACGCGCCTGCTGCCGGACGTCGCCACCTTCGGCCTCGGAGCGCAAGTGCAGGCCGTGCTCCTTCCCGCCCGGGAAGTGGCGGGTGACTTCTACGACCTCCACCGCCTGCAGGGCGGCCGCCTCGCCTTCCTCGTGGCGGACGTGAGCGGCAAGGGCACGAGCGCCGCCTTCTACGCCGCGGAGCTGAAGGGCATGGTGGCCGCCCTGGGACCCGCACTCGCCGATCCCGTGGAGGCCGCCGACCGCCTCAACGCCATCTGGTGCGAAAGCCACGATAAGCGCACCTTCATCACCCTCGCCTTCGGCACCTTCCACCCCGCCTCCGGCGCCTTCGCCTTCGTGCGCGCCGGCCACACGCCGGGCTTCCTGCGCCGCAGCGATGGCACCGTGGAGCGCCTCCAGCCCCGGGGCCTCGGCATCGGCCTCACCGCCAAGGGCTTCCGTGAGCGCCTGGACCTCTGCGAAGGCCGCCTCGCGCCGGGGGAAACCCTCCTCCTCTTCACCGATGGCCTCAGCGAAGCCCACGGCCCCGACGACGCCCTCTACGGCGACGACCGCATCCTCGCCGTCCTCGCCGGCGCCGCCGATCCCGTGCCAGCGCTGCTGGCGGACGTGGCCGCGTTCACGGGGGATGGGCCGTTGGCGGATGACCTCACGTTGATGGTGCTGCGGGGCTGAGCCGGGGGCCGAGAGCCGTCGCGATGATCAAAATCCAAAAGCTAACCAGAGATGAACGGAGATAAAAGCTCGTAGGCCCATCTCCGTCCATCTCCGTTCATCTCCGGTTTTCTTTTCATCACTGTTCATCACTGTTCATCACTGGCATTTCTTTAAAAGCAACCAGTGATGAACAGTGATAAAAACGTGATGAACAGTGATGAAGGCCAGCGACGACAAGGCTCCGGTCGTTCAGTCGCCCCGGGCCTTCGAGGGTCGGCTCGCCGCTTTTTCTCGGCGTCCTTCGGCTTCACTTCCGTGGAATCCCGCACGATCACCGGCTTCACCGGCACGTCGCGCATGTCAGCGATGAATGGAGGCTAAAAGCCAGCGGAGCCCATCTCCGTCCATCTCCGTTCATCTCCGGTTTTTGTTATTTCATTTTTGTGATGGAATCGGGCCCATCCATGGCATTGGCCCTAACGGCGATGTTCCAGCCAGAGCCCGCACGCGATCGCTCCGAGCACGAAGACGGCCAGGAGGCTCGCCCACATCGGGATCTCCCGGCCCGCGATGATCAAGGGAACCCGGAACAGCAGCCTGAGGAGATGGCCGAAGGCCACGAGCGACACGAAGAGGAAGGCGGCTAGGGTTGCGGGTCTCATGGAAGCGCCTCGAAAGGGGGTTCAAGATTAGGGGCCGTTACGGAATAACCAGTGCTTTTCTGGTTGGTCCGTTACGGCCCCTTATGTCGCTCTCGCCGTTTTGACGGAATGATTATTTCGCTACAGCGACTTAGCACTACTGTGTTAAATAACATTGCATGATCTCAAATTACGCCCCATCCTTTACCA
>CAYWDR010000055.1:0-17150 GCA_964457075.1 uncultured Solibacteraceae bacterium | reverse complement strand
ACAAGCACAAGCGCTGCCTTGTGAACCAGCGGGAGATCCACGCCGACACCCACAGTTTCAAGAAGGCCCTGCGCTCCGCCCTGCGCCAGGATCCCGACGTCGTGCTCGTGGGCGAGCTGCGGGATCTGGAGACCATCGAATCCGCCCTCACCATCGCGGAAACGGGCCACCTCACCTTCGGCACCCTGCACACGAACAGCACCGTGCAGACGATCAACCGCATCATCGACGTGTTCCCCAGCCACCAGCAGGCCCAGATCCGCGCCCAGCTCTCCCTCGTGCTGGAGGGCGTCGTCTGCCAAAGCCTCATCCCCAAGGCGGGCGGCAAGGGCCGGGCTCTCGCCTTGGAGGTCATGATCCCCAACCCCGCCATCCGCAACCTCATCCGCGAGGATAAGATCCACCAGGTCTACGGCATGATGCAGACGGGCCAGATGAAATACGGCATGCAGACCTTTAACCAAAGCCTCGCGGAGCTGGTGGGCAAGGGCGATATCACCACCGAGATGGCCATGTCCTACAGCTCCAACCACGACGAGCTCAGGGAGCTCATCAACCGCGGCGGGGGCACCCTCGGCAGCAGCCCCGCCGGCGCTGCCGCCCCGGCCGCCAAGCCCGGCGGCGGAACTGGACTGCTCGGGGGCCGAAACCCCAATATCAAGTACACGTAGCAGGCCTCTTAGCCATTTCCCCCCTTCTTTTACCGCGGCGGTCGCCCTATGCTTGACCCCATCACCCAGTCCTGAGAGGTCCCGATGCCCGCATACGCTTGGAAAGGCAAGAACCGGCTTGGCGAGATCCAGGAGGGGGTGCTCGTATCCGACTCCAAGGACGCCGCCGTCCTCACCTTGAAGCGCAATGGCATCGAGGTCATGACCGTCAAGGCCCAGGAAGCCAAGGGCACCAAGAGCTTCGGGAAGGTGAAGCCCAAGGATCTGGCCATCTTTACCCGCCAGTTCAGCGTGATGATTGACGCGGGCCTCCCGTTGGTGCAATGCCTTGAAATCCTGGGGGCGCAGCAGGCCGATAAGGGATTCCAAAAGGTCATCGAAGCGGTCAGGGAGGATGTCGAGAAGGGGCAAACTCTTCAAGCCTCGCTTTCAAAGCACCCCAAGGCTTTTAGCGATCTCTACGTCAACATGGTCGGTGCTGGCGAGGCGGGCGGCATCCTGGACACGATCCTCCAACGCCTATCCCAATACATCGAGAAGGCCGTGAAGCTCACTGCGAAAGTGAAGGGCGCGATGATGTACCCCATCGCCGTAATCACCATCGCCGTGACTGTAGTAACGGTGATCATGATCAAAGTGATTCCCGTTTTCAGTTCGATGTACGAAGGGCTGGGTTCGAAGCTTCCCTTCCCGACTCAGGTTTGCATCGGGCTGTCCAATGTCCTGATTCATTACGGTTGGATCGTGATCCTCCTGTTGATCGGGGCATTCTTCGGCCTCAAGGAATACTACAAAACACCCACAGGACGGCTTCAAATCGACCAAGTGATGCTGAAAATCCCAGTCATTGGAGACCTGCTCTTGAAAGTGGCTGTAGCCCGTTTTTGCAGAACCCTCGGGACCTTGACTAGTTCTGGCGTCCCCATCTTGGAAGGCATGGACATCACCGCCCGAACGGCGGGTAATCAAGTGATCCAGAATGCCATCCTCAAAGCCAAGGATGCGGTGGAACAAGGACGGAATATCAGCGCACCCCTGATGGAATCGAAAGTGTTTCCGCCCATGGTGGTGCAGATGGTGGGAGTGGGAGAGGCCACTGGTGCGTTGGATGCCATGTTAGCGAAGGTGGCTGACTTCTATGAGGACGAGGTGGACAATGCCGTGGCGACTCTCACATCCCTGCTTGAACCCATCATGATCGCAGTTCTTGGTGGGATCATTGGCTTCATCGTGGTTGCCATGTACATGCCGATCTTCGGAATGGCAGAGGCCTTTGATAAGACATCTTAGATAACCCATGCAATTTGCCATCAGGTCCAGAGAACTCACCAAACGCTTCGGCCCCATCGTGGCGGTTAGGGGACTAGACCTGGAGGTCCCTTCAGGTTGTATCAGCGCCTTTCTCGGGCCCAATGGGGCCGGGAAGACTACCGCCATCCGACTCCTATTAGGGCTGTTAAAGCCCGAATCGGGGACTTGTGAAGTACTCGGATACCCGCCTGGGAACCTCAAGGCGCTTGCACAGATTGGGGCCATGGTCGAGACTCCGTCCCTATACAGGCATCTGACAGGGCTCGAAAACCTCGAGATCACTCGACTGCTAAGGAATGCCCCTCGAGCAGAAACCGATAGAGTCCTATCCCTCGTGGGGCTCGTTTCGAGTGCTCGCCGCCAAGTTCAATCCTATTCCCTGGGTATGCGACAACGGCTGGGGCTCGCCCTAGCCCTGATGGGTGCTCCGAAGCTTTTGGTCCTGGATGAACCCACCAACGGCCTAGATCCCTCCGGGATCCAGGAAATGCGAGAACTCATCCGTCGGCTACCTAGGGAGGTCGGAGCCACAATATTCCTTTCCAGCCACCTGTTGGCGGAGGTGGAACAAACGGCAGATCATCTTGTGGTCATCCATCGTGGCCAGTTGAGATACCAGGGTTCCCTGGATGGCTTCGGGGATGGCAAGGAGCACCACGTCCGAGTGAGGGTGGGGGACTCCATTCGCGGTGTGCAGGAGCTTGGAACGAGGGGGTATTCCGTCAAAGTCGTGGGTTCCTTCCTTCACGTCCAAGCCAAACCCGAAGAGGCCCCCAGGATCGCCCACATCCTTACCATGGTCGGGCAGGACTTGTTTGAACTTGTCGCGATTCGGAATAGTCTTGAATCACGATTCCTCTCGCTGGTGGAGGGAGAGTGAGATCCTTCCTGGTCCTGTACAAGGCGGAACGGATCAAACTCCGCCGCAGTTGGCCCATGTTGGCTGCGGTTCTAATTCCCGTGACCCTTGTGGGCTTCATGCTGCTGATCTTCTGGTATTCCGAGGATCGCGTGGAACAGATAGGGGCAGGATTCACGGCGTGGTATCAGGTGAACTTCGCAGTGTGGAACCTCTTCTTCTTCCCAGCGGCCATGGGGTTGCTCGGGGTGCTGATTTGGGATGTGGAAGGCCAAGCCGTATCGTGGAAACATCTCTTCCTGCAACCCGTTCCAAGGTGGGGCCACTTTGCCGTGAAACTGATGGGCCTCCTTTCGCTTGCGGGACTTTCACTCACGATTTTCGTGGGCACCCTGCTTATGGCTGGATGCGTGCTTCGGCTGGGGGTCCCCACGCTTCGGATGGGGCCCATTCAGCCGATGCTACTCGCTCGATTCACGAGCGCTTCCTTGGTGGCCACGGTCCCCTTGATTGCCTTCCATGCCTGGCTTCCTATGAGGATCAGAGGATTGGGGGCGAATCTCATCATCGCCATGCTGGGAACCTGGTTGGCCTTTCGCGTGGCCGAAATCTCTCCACTCGGTTGGTTCCTGCCATGGGGTATGAGCTCCCAGATGGTGGAACGGATTGTGAAAGGCCACGGATCCCTCCTGGGTTCCGTGGCGGCAGCCCTGCTTAGCGCGGGGTTGTTCATGGTGATTGGATTCCTTGATTTCGTAACGCAAGAAGAACCCCGCGATTGAGGAGGTGGGGGTGGCCGTGCTTCTTAGTCTGTTAAAGGTCGAAGCCATGAAGATTCGCCGTTCTGCGGCGGTGCATGTGCTTTGGCTACTTCCCCTAGTATTTTTAGTCATGGATTACCGGGCCTATGGGCGAGTTGTTGTGGCGACCGAGGATCCTACTCCACTTCAAATAGCATTCTTTCCCTTCGTGCCCCTGAAATCCCTGGCCATCCTCTGGGCTGGGCTGCTTCACCCCTTATTGACCGCGTTGTTGCCACCGCTCCTTCTCCAGGGCGAACACAAGTTCGACATGTGGAAGCACCTTCACTGCCAGCCTGTTTCAAGAAGGACTCAGTTTTTCGCCAAGGCCATGGCCTTGCTCCTCCTCAACGGGACGGCCCTCGCCTTGGTGGCGATCGGATTGAGGATCGAATGGGGACTCATCGCCACCCTTCACTTAAAGAATCCCTTCGTGTTCCAGTGGATTGCTGTCGCCAAAACCCTTGGCTGGATGTTCCTTGGAAGCATGCCCCTACTCTTCTTCTACCTATGGTTGGCGGATCGGATCAGCACAGGGGCCATTTCAATGGTGTTTGGCTTGATCGGGATGATGTTGACGATCGCATTGGCGGGCCAGGAAATGTACCCCTTGTGGCAGCGGGATGTGATTCCTTGGGTGCTGCCGTATACTTGCACCCAACGATCCATTCAAAACCTGGAAGCCCGCCAGGAGGTTCACATTGTGGCGGCCCCATACCAAAAACGGCCCGACCAGCCTTTCAACCCCAAGGTCGACGAGAGCAAACTCCGGGTAAGATTAAAGATCATTACAGACCTTCCCTACGACGAACTGGGTTTGAAGCCACCCCCCCCAACACCCACCTGGATGCTCGTGGCCTTTAGTCTTGCTGGAGGCTTGGGCCTTCTCGGGGTTGGCTTATTGGATGCGGGGCGGAATCGAGCCTAAAATGGGCCTGAGCTGCGGAAGGGGCCACACCCTAAAGAAGGCTCTTGCCGTCTTGGTCCACCTTCCGGATGGAGTGTCCGTCATAGGGATCCTGGCCATCAAGGGTATAGCTCAAGCGATCCGCGTTTATGGTGAGGACGAATACAACCTGGCTCCCGTTGGGGAACCTCACCCCCGGGAGAGGGTCTGTGGGGGAGGGGGAGGTGCCTTTTACCCACGTATAGGTTCCAGCTAGCGGGTACAGGCCTGTTTCAGAACGCGTGGATTCCGCCGCCATCATGATGATGGCACCGTTCGCCTTGACATCCCCGTGGTATCTCGCGTTGGCTCGCGCTCCGAGGTATTTGGGGATGGCAATGGCTGAGATGATGCCAATGAGCGCCAGCACCATTAGTAGCTCGATCAGGTTGAATCCCCGTTCTCTTGAGCGCATGGATGCCTCCAACTAATTTAGTGTACGCATTCGGTCAAAACCGGGCAATCCGGGGGACCCACGAGTTGCCAGAAGGGCTTATCGAGCGGCATCGACGGATCCAATTCGAGGTGTGAGGTCAGCCACACCCTTCTTCATCGCTCCATATCCAATCTGGATTTCCGGCAACCCGGTGGTGGCGTTGGGTGTAGGGACGCTGATGCTCACCTCACCCCCGACTGTGGGCGACGCCTGGTTGAACCGATAGGCCGGCAGCGCGCGGTCAAAGGGATTCCTGGCGCTGTTGGGGAGGGCGGCGTTGTACTCTCCCCGGGCAGCCATGGCGGTGAGGATCTCGGCGGAATTCACCGCTGCGACTAGGTCAAGAGCCCGCTCCGCCGGGGCGCGGTCCAACTCGTTGATGGCGGCGATAAGGGCGGCCTTGATGTGGGCTGCGTTGGAGGCCGTGGCGCGATTCCGGGCGCTCTCTCGTTGACCCAGCATGGCAGGGATGGCGATAGCGGAGATGATGCCAATGATGGAGAGGACCAAGAGTAGTTCGATCAACGTGAATCCAGATTGCTTCATGGGGCGCTCCGGGCTAGGGAATCTGGATCTGTTGGCGGCAAGTATCAGGCCATGATGCCTGGGGCTCGAAGGAGCATATGCTCAAAATGCCCGCTTTCGCGGGCATTTTGAGGGGGAAAGCGAACTTTACTTGGATGCGTCTAGGGATGGAAGGGAGTCCATCGTGGCTTTGTCAGTACCCTTGATCTTCGTTCGATAGGCGAAGGCGATCTCCGGGTAGCCCGTCGTAGCGTTGGTGGTGGCGGAGCTAATGCAAACGGTGCCACCGACCCCTGTAGTGGTGTTGAAGGTGTAGGCAGGGAGGGTTCGATCGAAGGGGTTCTTCGCACCTACGGGAAGGGTGACGTCATACTCGTCGCGACCCGACACCGCGGTCAGGACATCGGCGATCGAAGTGGCGGATTGAAGGTCGAGGGATCGCTCAGCTGTGTCGGTCTTGTCCAATTCTCCGATGGCGGCGGCGATTGCACCCTTTACGTTGGCGCAGTTGGAGGCGGTGGCGCGGTTACGGGCCGATTCGCGCTGGCCGAGGAGGGCCGGGATGGCGATGGCGCTGATGATGCCGATGATCGCGAGCACGAGCAGGAGCTCGATGAGGGTGAAGCCGGATTGCTTTTTCATGTTGCCTCCAAGAAGGGATGGTGGGAGTTGGCCCAGGCCCCATAGATCAAGCTGCGTGCCAACCATGCGATAGGCGCCAAGGATAGCTCCGCGGGAGAATGACCGCCAGGACCTTCTGTGACAAACCCATGAAGCATGGACCGAATGAGGCAGATTAGGTGACGTGTCGCGTCAGTTCATGGGGTCGTGGCCTTCAGGAGATGAGATGCCCCGCGGTGGGCGGGATCGAGGGCCAGGGCTGCCTGGGCGGCAGCACGGGACTCTTCGATTCGTCCTAGATCCTTGAGGATCTGCCCTTTGCGCCAGTGGACGGCCGGCAGTCCCCCGCTACCGCCTTCCATGGGCGCCTTCAGAGCTTGCTCAGCGTGAGCCAGGCCTTCGATCTGGTGGCGGCCCGAACGGGCGGCCACCTTGGCCAGTTGAAGCCGAAGAATGCTGGGGGCCTCCACTTCGGAGAGACCTTGGAGGGCCACCCTCCAGGCCTCTTCGGGCATCCCGGCGTTAAGCCAGGCTTCGCTCACGGCCTCCACGCCTTTAGCGGTGCGTCGGATCCCCGGCAGGAGGCGAACGGCCTCGGACCGAAGCCTCGCGTTCTTCCCCTCCCGGCCTAGGGCCTTGAGGGCGGCCTTCTCGTCCAGTTGATCCAGCCAGCCCATGACGATCTCGGGATCGCCGGGGGCCGCCGCGAGGGCACGCACGAAGAGGGGTTCGGCCCTGGGCCAGTCGCCTTCCAGGCTACGGATCAAGCCTTCGAGTAAGTCTCCCTTGGCGGGCGAGATCCGGCGTAGGGAATCCGCGCAGGCCAGGGCCTTGCGAGTGGACCCCCCGAAGATCCCCGGCACTTGCTGGTAGGCGAGGCCAAGGCTCATCCAGGCTCGAATGAGCGTGGGATCCGCGAGGGTGGCGGCCCGGAAGTCCTCCATGGCCCGTCCCACGCCCTGGAGGCTGCCGAGGCTCAGTTGGGATACGGCCTGCCCGCCCCGGGCCAAGCCTCGGGCGAGCAGGGCATCGGCGAGTCCGGGCTGCAGGGCGAGGGCCTTATCGGCGGCAGCGAGTGCCTCCTTCCAGCGCAGCATGGAGGATAGGCACTGCGAGCGGGCCGCCCAGGCGAGGGCGTCCCCGGGATGGGAGTTTAAATGCGCGTCGGCCTCCGCCAGTACTTTTAGGAAATGGCCCGATTCCAGATCGGTTCTCGGAGCGAAACCCTGGGCCAGGGCGGGAAGTGTGAGCAAAAGGCAGGGGAGGGGATTCATGACTTCCAGGATAGTGCTGCTACCCTGGGTCGGATTCACTGAAGAGGCATCCATGCTGCTTTCCGGCAAAAAGGGACTCATCGTTGGCGTGGCCAACAAGCGCTCCATCGCCTGGGCCATCGCCCAGGCGTGCCAGGAGCAGGGGGCCAGGTTAGCCTTCAGCTACCAAAACGAAAGGCTGGGGGAGAACGTCAAGGAACTCACCACCGAGTTGCCCGGAGCCATCAACTTCCAGATGGACGTCACGGACGACGCCCAGGTGAAAACCGGGTTCGAATTCCTGGAGAAGGAGTTCGGCCAGCTGGATTTCCTCGTGCATGCCGTGGCCTACGCGCCCCGCCAAGCCCTGGAAGGGGACTTCGTCAGCACCACCCGCGAGGATTTCCGCGTGGCCCTGGATGTTTCCGCCTACAGCCTGCCCGTGCTGGCCCACGCGGCCCAGCCCCTGATGAAAGAAGGTGGCTCCATCATCACCCTCAGCTACCTGGGTGCCGAGCGAGTCATGACCAACTACAATGTCATGGGCGTGGCCAAGGCCGCCCTGGAAAGCAGCGTGCGCTACCTAGCCTCCGACTTGGGCCCCCAGGGTATCCGTGTGAACGCCCTCAGCGCCGGCCCCATCAAGACCCTCGCCAGTTCCGGCATCGGGGGTTTCTCCACCATCCTCGACCACCACCGCGCCAAGTCCCCCCTGCGCAAGCTCGTGGAACTGGAGGAAGTGGCCGATGGCGCCCTCTTCCTGCTCAGCCCCATGGGCCGCGGCGTGACGGGCCAGACCATTTACGTGGATGGCGGATACAACATCATGGCCATTTGACGGAGGGCCGCCTGAAGCTGAATCCACCAGACACCTGTCCGCAATGCGGAACCACTTGTTGGGAATTCCTCTTCCGAGTTGAATCAGGGGAAATCCATCGATGTGGCGGATGTGACTTGCTCGCCACTGGCCCCTCCATGGATGCCTCGGCCTTGGCGGGCCTCTACGAAGGGGGATTCTATGAAAAGGGAGCTCAACGGTTCCGAATTTCCTTGGCGGAGCGGATCATGCGTTGGTTCCGGGTCGCAAGGGCAAGGAAAATACACGGGCTCCTTAACCGGCCCTCGCGAGTCCTCGACGTTGGATGTGGACGAGGATTCACGCTTGCGGCCCTCCAGTCCCTTGGCCACGAAGTGCATGGCACCCAGCTCTCGACCGAGGCGCTGGCCTTCGCTCGGGAGAGCCTCCACCTTGCCCATATCGAGCCACGAGACCTTTTGGAGATTGGCTACCCGGAGGGATGGTTCGATGCCATCACGATCTATCACGTCTTGGAGCACATGGGGGATCCGATCGCGTTGCTTCGAGAAGCTGCCCGGATCTTACGCCCAGGTGGGTTGCTTATCGTTGAGGTACCCCACGCGGGAGGCCTCGGCGCGAGACTCGCAGGGCGTTACTGGCTGGGGTGGGACGTACCCTTCCACCGCTTTCACTTCACCCGGGCAACGTTGCAGCGTGCGCTTACTGGGGTAGGGCTTCGGGCTGAAAGGTGGACATTCCCCACGCTTGAATATGGTCCGGCTTTATTGGTCCTAAGTGTTGTAAATATGCTTACCTTGAGCGAAAATTTCCTCTTCAGGTCATTATCTTATACAAACACAAGGATATCTGGAGATGGCAAATTCCGGATGTGTTTGCATATGGGACTCGCCGCACTGGCTGCCCTTCCATGTGTGGTGTTAGCGCTAATTGGGAGCGCATTGAATCGAGGGGAAACGATTTCAGTTCATATCCGAAAGGTACTCCATTGAGAGGGCTTTTAGTGATTTCAATTGGAAGGATGGGTTAAATGGACGTCATTCCTCAGATTCCATTAACCCCGGATCTTCGGTGGAGGAAGGACGCCCATTCTTCTTAGGAGTCCACGCCCACTCACACGGAGTACACCGAATCCATATTGTATGCTTCGATGAAAATTGATCGAGGATGCCTCCTGGAAGTATTTGGTAGGGCAAGAAATTTCCCCGACTAGATATCTCTCCTGGAGGAGGTCGGCGAGCATCTCGTTGTCGAAAATGAAATCGTCGGAATAGGTTTCGATGGGCAGCGCTTCCAAGATCGAACGCGAGAAGGCTCTGAAGCCCGTGTGGTATTCCGAGAGTTTTGCCCCGAGACAGCGGTTCTCAATTAACGTGAGCACGCGATTGGCGAGATATTTCCACCAAGGCATGCCTCCTGCCATCGCGGAGCCGCCAAGAATTCGAGAGGCTATGACTGCGTCATAGGGGCCGTCGATGATCATTGCGCACATGGCGAGCACCAACCTTGGGTCGTACTGGTAGTCGGGATGCACCATGATGACGACATCGGCGTTATGCTCCATCGCTGTGGCATAGCAGGTCTTCTGGTTGCCCCCGTAGCCGCGATTATGGGGATGGACGAGAGTTTTGATGCCGAGTCTCATTGCGATCTCAACGGTGTCATCTTTGCTGGCGTCGTCCACGAGCACTACCTCGTCGATCACGTCGTGGGGGAGTTCATGGTAGGTCCTCTCAAGTGTTGCGGATGCGTTGTACGCGGGCATGACGACGACGATTCTTTTTCCGTGGATCATTCGTCCAGTCTAGGTGAGGAAGCCACTAACTGGTAGGATCGAAGGAATGAGGTAGGTGGATATGAATGATGCTCAGAGCACCAGCCTCTTAGAGGAAAGTGCCCGCCCTTATCACGAGGGGAGTGAAAAGCCACAAATACACATTCCACGGCCCGGAGTATGGGTTTCCCTATGTTTAGTCGTGCTGATTTTGCTGGTTTATGGGCAGGTTTACCACTTTCAGTTCAGCTTCCTCGACGACAATTTGTATATCACCAATAATCCAAGGATATTGAAGGGGCTTTCTTGGGACAGCGTCAAGTACGCTTTCACTTCATGGGACGATGGTAGCTATCTTCCCCTAATCTGGCTTTCCCATGCGGCATGTGTTTCCATGTTCGGCTTGAACGCGGGGGGACATCACCTCGTCAATCTGGCCTTTCATATCGGAAATAGCGTCCTCTGGTTTTTTCTGCTGCGGTCGCTCACGAAATCGCTATGGCCAAGTGCAGTCGTAGCATTACTTTTTGCACTCCACCCTCTTCATGTAGAGAGCGTTGCGTGGATTGCTGAACGAAAAGACGTGATAAGTACATTTTTATGGCTTCTAACGGTTTTTGCATACACTGCCTATATCAAACGCCCATCGCCTCTTAAATATCTGAGGTTGATCTTGTTTTTTATACTTGGTCTCTTATCTAAAAGCATGTTAGTAACCCTGCCATTGACGTTGATCCTATTAGATATATGGCCATTACGTAGAATTGAGTTTTTTGGGAACTCGACAAGGTTGATTTATATAAAGTTAAAAAAATCGATTATCGAAAAATGGCCGCTCTTTATATTATCCGCGTTATGTGGGATACTCACAATTCTGGCGTCGAAAAGCATTGATGCCTTAGCTATTCAGGGGAAGGGAAGTCATCCCCTTTTCCTTCGGATCGGGAATGCTCTCGTGGCGATGGCTAAATACATTCAACTTACAACCTGGCCCATGGATCTGAGCCCCTATTACACACATCCGGGCTCCCGATTGTCGGGATGGACTGTGGTCTTCTCGCTTTTACTTCTTTTGTGCATTACGGTTACCTGTATCCTCCAGGTCCGGAAAAGGCCCTTCCTTCTTGTAGGATGGCTTTGGTTCGTGATCACACTCCTCCCGGTAATCGGAATTCTCCAGGTTGGAATGCAGGCATATGCGGATCGATACACCTATGTGCCCTTAACCGGTCTTTTTATTATGCTGGCCTGGTTGGGCCAAGATGCGGCGAACCGATGGCGTATCCCGAGAATGGTATTTCTGGCCATCCCGGCAACGATTCTGGGCTTAATGATCTCACTTACTGCCGCCCAGATTCATCTCTGGCGCGATAGCCAAACCCTATTCGCGCATGCTCTGACGATCAATCCCGACAATGGTATGGCCCACTTGATCCTCGGAGACATCTATCGCCGGGAAGGTCGATACCAGGACGCCTTGGACGCCTACTCAAAGGCGAACAAAAACATGCCCGGGGTTCAACGCATTCTGCTAAAAATGGGGGCGCTTCTTCATCAGATGGGACAGGATGAGGAAGCCGTCATTTACCTTCGGACTGCCCACGCGCGGCGGCCTGAACATCTATTTGCCGACCAGCTGCTGGGGTCGGTATTGGTTTCCATGGGGCGGTTCGACGAGGCCGAACCCTCCGTATTGAGGGTGCTCAAGGGCACGGCGAGGCATGCACCGCGAGTGCGGCAATCGGAACTCGCCATGATTCATGCCTCCCAAATCGATTGGGGGATCATCCTGAGGGCAAGAAACCGGCATCTAGATGCGATCCAGGCTATGGAAATCGTGCTGGCCGAGGCTCCAGAGTTCTGGCTGGCCCACATGGAACTCGGTATCACGCTGAGTGAGATGGGGCGTCATGAAGAGGCCCTCGCGCACTTGTACGGGGCCCTGGCCTCAGATGCGAAGAACCCCGTCGTCCTTGATGCCCTGGGCGTCGCCCTGTTTAATTCTGGGCGTTTGGAGGATGCACGGAAGACCTTTGAAAAGATGCAGAAGCTGGACCCTAGAGTCTTCTCTCCAGAGACTCGAATTCAGATTTTGAATGGATTGAAGTCCAAACCCCCACTGGGGTCCGCCAAAGGCAGGGTCGTAAAGTGAGTTCGGGTTTATGGTTGTCTATTGTTGTCAGGAGTGCTTCGCTAAGGCCTCCATCACCGCCGCCACATGCCCCTTCACCCCCACCTTGGGCCAGTGGGCGCGGATGATTCCCTTGGGGTCGATGAGGAAGGTGGAGCGGATGATGCCCTCCACCTCCTTGCCGTACATGATCTTCTTGCCGAAGGCGCCCAGGGGTGTGAGGAGGGCCTTGTCGGGGTCGCTGAGAAGGCGGAAGGGGAGCTGCTGTTTGGCGATGAAGTTCTGGTGGCTCTTGAGGCTGTCGCGGGAGATGCCGTAGACCTGGGCGCCGGCCTTTTGGAGGCGGGCGAAGTTGTCGCGGAAGTCGCAGGCTTCGGTGGTGCAGCCGGGGGTGCTGTCCTTGGGGTAGGCGTAGAGGACGGTCCACTGGCCCGCGAAGGTCCGGTTCGTCACCGTGGCCCCTTCGTCGTCGGAGAGGGAAAACGGGGGCAGGGGGGAGCCGATCAGGGACATGGGGACCTCCATCCAGGGAAGGGACAGTGTAGGGGAAGGGGCGGGGACCCTCTTCACCAAAGACCGAGGGCCCCGTAGGCTGAAGCTGGAGGCCTCGTGTCCCAGTCCCTTGAAAGCTCCCCTGGCCCGTGGTGGTGGCGGCTCTTCGCACCCCACCGCAAGACCCTGGCCCTGGGCTTCCTGGCCACGGCGGTCTGCTCCACGGCGGCATCTTTCGTGCCCCACTTCTCCGGCCGGGCCGTGCATGCCCTGGAGCTGAGGCAGTGGGACATCTCGAGGGCGATGCTGGGGTGGATGCTGGGGGCCACGGTGGCGGCGGGCGTCGGGCGCTACCTCATGCGCAACACGCTCATCGGCCTCTCGCGGGAGATCGAGCGGGAGCAGCGGGAAGCTCTCTACGGGCTCCTCCTGGCCAAGCCCCACGCCTTTTTCGACCGCCAGCGGGTGGGCGATCTCATGGCCCGCGTGGGCGACGATGTGAGCACCGTGCGCATGGCCACGGGGCCCGGCCTCATGAGCGTGCTGCAGACCGTCAGCATCCTGCCCGTGACCCTCGCGCTGATGGTGCATACGTCGCCGCGCCTCACGGTGGCCGTGATGATCCCCTTCGCCTTCCTGGGCCTGGGTTTCTACGCCATCGGCCGGGCCTCCCACCGCGTGCAGCAGAAGCTGCAGCTGGCCTTCAGCGCGCTTTCGACCTTCAGCCATGAAACGATCCAGGGCGAGAAGGTGGTGCAGGCCTTTGGTTTGGAAGAGGCCCGCATCGAGGCCTTCGCACGGCTGAGCCGGCGCCACGCCCGCCTCTCCATGCGCCAGACGGTGCTCTTCAGCGCTTACGCGCCCATGGCCATGCTCATCACGGGGCTCGCCACCCTCGTCCTCATCGCCTACGGCGGCACCCTCGTGAACGCCCACGTGCTTTCCCTGGGCGATCTCATCGCCTTCAGCGGCTTCCTCGTGGCGCTCGCCTGGCCCGTCATGAGCCTCGGATGGGCCGTGAACCTGTTCCAGCGGGGCCTGGCGGGGCAGCTGCGCATCGATCAAGTGATGGACGCCGAAGAGGCGGACCTGCCCCCCGCGGAGCCCGTGCAGGCGCCTTCCTCCCCCGCCGGCCTGGCCCTCGAAGGGGGCGTCCACCGCTTCGACTCCAAGCGGGGCCTGGGCCCCTTGGATCTGCGGCTGGCGCCCGGGGAGAGCCTCGGCGTGCTGGGCGGCATCGGCAGCGGCAAGAGCGTGCTGCTCCAGGTGCTCGCGGGCCTGCGGGACGTTCAAGCGGGCCGCCTTCTGCTGGACGGCCAGGCCCTCGGGCCCGATACCCTCCGGCACCACTGGGCCGGCCTTGGCTGGGTGCCCCAAGAGGCCTTCCTCTTCAGCGAGACCCTCCGCGGGAACCTCGCCTTCGGCCGCCCTGAAGCCACCGACGACGAGCTCTGGGAAGTGGCCCGCGTGGCCTGTCTGGACGACCTCATCCGCCGGCTGCCCGAGGGCATGGATACGGTGGTGGGGGAACGCGGCGTGATCCTCTCCGGCGGCGAACGCCAGCGCACGGCGCTCGCCCGGGCCTTGCTCCGCAAGCCCCGGCTGCTCCTATTGGACGATGCGCTTTCGGCCGTGGACGCCGAGACGGAGAGCCGGATCCTGGACAACCTCCGGGACTTCCTCGGCCGCACTACCCTCGTGGTGGCCACCCACCGAGTCTTCGTGGCGGAGCTGTGCGACCGCGTGCTCGTGCTGGAAGAGGGCCGGGCCATCCAATCGGGCCGCCCCGAGGAGCTGGCCCTCCAGGCGGGCACCTTCGCCAGGCTCAAGCGGCTGCAGAGTTTGGAGCGGGAGCTGGGTGGTGGAGTGGGGTAGGGCCTTCGAACTACGAACTACGAACTACGAAGACCACGAAGACCACGAAGACCACGAAGAAAAGCTGGAACGCGAATGGCGCGAATGAAACGCGAATGGCCGCGAATGCTCCGTTGAGCTGTACGGCAAGCCATCCGGACCTGCTTTCCAGGGTGGCACCAAGCGGGCCTTCGAGGGCCCGCCCGGTGCCGCCCTGGAAAGGGATGGTGACGATGGGTCGGGACCCCTTCGTGGTCTTCGTGTCTTCGTGGTTCAAACGCTGTTTGTTTGTTGCCTGCCCAGAAAACGAGCAGGCGATTCGCCATGCTTCAGCGCAGGGGCCGCCTCACGACAAAGGTGTCCATGAGGTCCTCAGATTCCTTCACGCCGAAGGCCTTGGGCGCGGCAACGGGCGCCACGGGGCCGCTTACCGCATCTCGACCACGGAGAACATCCCGGAAATGCCGCTGTTCTGATAGAAGTAGCCCAGGAACCGACCACTCCCCACGGGGACCAGTTTGCTCATCTGGGGTAGGTCACCGCCATACGGCATCAGAATCCCTTGCCCCTGTTCCTCGGCCTTCGCCACGACGATTCCTTTGGAAGTGAGGACGTAAATCCGCCCGTCCTTGCCGACCTGGAAGTTTCCGGTCATAGGCTCGAAGAGCGAGGCTGGCGTGGAGAACTCGCGGGGCGACGCGCCTGCCTTTACCAAGGAAACCACCTTGGGGTCCGGGTGCTTGTCGCCGAATCCCCGGTTCAGGTAGATCCCGCCATCACCTCCCACGCGGATGAAGCTGCCGTCGAAGAATGCGTAATCGGCCTTGGAGAAAAAGACAAACCCATCCCCTACCACCTGATGGAGTCCGAAGCCGCCCCTGTCCTCCAGGAGGGCATAGACCCCATCCGGAGCGGTGTATACGAAAGAGACCTTTCGAGCGCCCTCCGGGGCCGTGAGCGTGGCTTTGACGCCTGCCGCGCTCACCCGCACGAGGGTCACGGGATCCGGCTTTCGTACACCGATGCCGCCACTGCCCCCCATGCCGTCGTAACAGGTGAACACGTCCCCGTTTGCCGTCGTCGCCAGCGAGAAACGAATGCCCTGCATGTTGCCTTCGATGAGGTGTTTCCAGAGAACCTTCCCATCGAAGTCGTACTGGACCAGCAGACCGCTCGATTTATGGGTCTCAGGGTCGAACACGGATGCCAGCGCCACCAAACCCTTGTCGTTTCCGAGAATAGTCAGCGGCACAGTCTTGGGCTCCAAGCTGAACTTGGAGAGAATCTTTCCGTCCTTCACCCGCAGGGCGGAGTCCGGATAGTCGGGATTCGGGTGGAGCACAACCCACGCCGAACCATCCGGGGCACCTCCAAAGGTTTGGCCACAGGGCGGAAGGAGTAACCGGTAGTTCCAGACCCGTCCGAGGCCCGCCACATCCGCCTTGCGTGCCGAGATGAGATCCCCGGATGAATCGACCCCAGGTAAACCGGGAATCCCGCCAGCCACGCGATCCTTTGCGGTAGTGAAGGGGCCTAGCTCCTTAATGGCCTGGAACCCCTCAACCAGGAAGCGACGGGCCTCCTGAAGGGCTTTGCGTTTGGCAGGATCCGCGGTCGCCTTGAATGCTTCGAAATCACGCTCCAAGGTCGGGGGCATCAGGGCGCTCACGCCCATTACTGCGTCCGGCACGGAATCTCCGAGGGCGCGCGAGTAGACGACCACGAGTCCCTTGATGGAACTGAGCGAGTTCTCGTAGATGATCTGGCAGCTTGGGGCAAACCCTTGCTCCAAGGCCTGCTTGAGGTCCATGGCTGCGCCAAAATTCCCGCCCGTGAGCATGTCCGATGCCAAAGGAGGCATCGGCAGGCCGGCGGGGTGGAGCACCTCCGCCACCTCGGCCCTCACGCGATGCATGGTCGAAACTAAGGACTTCGCCTTGCGTTTGGGACCGGAGGCGAAGTGCCCCCACGGATTGCATCCGAGCCCAGCCAAGACTATCGCAGCCACGACGAGGCCAATGCCCCACGATCCCTTTACACGCATGTCTTCCCCTTATTCCTTTTTCTAGGAGGGCGGCGTCCATCAGGGAGCGGAGCTTGAACGCCCGCATGGATTCAGCTCCCTTCCCGGAAGGTCACCTTGTTGATCTCGGCGAAGGTGGTGAGCCCCAGCCGCACCTTTTCCAGGGCGCTTTCGCGCAGGCTTTGCATGCCGGCGCGGCGGGCGGCGGCCTTGACTTCGCGCAGGCCGGCTTGCGCCGTCATGAGCTCGCGCATCTCGTCGTTCATGCCGAGGAATTCGATGATGGCCTGGCGGCCGCGGAAGCCCGTGCCGTGGCAATCGACGCAGCCGCCCTTCTCGAAGAAGGTGCCCTTGGCCACCCAGGCGGCGTCCATGCCGTTCTCCCGGAGTTCCGCTTCCGTGGGCGTGTGGGGCCGCTTGCACTTGGTGCAGAGCACCTTCACGAGGCGCTGGGCCAGCACGCAATTCAGGGCGGAAACGAAGTTGTGAACGGGCACGCCCATGTGCTCGAAGCGGCCCAGCACGTCGAAGACGTTATTGGCGTGGACGGTGGTGAACACGAGGTGGCCCGTGAGGGCGGATTGGATGGCGATGGCCGCCGTCTCGGGATCGCGGATCTCACCGACGAGGATCTTGT
>CAYWDR010000054.1:0-17566 GCA_964457075.1 uncultured Solibacteraceae bacterium | reverse complement strand
GCTGCTCGATGGCGGCGGGGCGGTAGACGTCGGCGGGCACGAGCAGGGGGCTGCGCCCGGCCTTCTTGAGGAACCTGGCCAGCTTGCCGCTGGTCGTCGTCTTGCCTGCGCCTTGGAGACCCACCATCATCACGACCGTGGGGCCCTTGGATGCGTACTTCAGGGGCTGCTCATCCACTTGGCCGCCCATGATGGCGGTGAGTTCCTGATGCACGATATCGATGAAGGCCTGGGCGGGGTTCAGGCCGTCCAGCACCTCCTTGCCGAGGGCCTTTTCCTTCACGCGGGACAGGAAGGTGCGGGCCACCTGCACGTGGACGTCCGCCTCGAGCAGGGCCATGCGCACTTCGCGCAGGGCGGCCTCGATATTGGCTTCCGTGAGTTTGGAATGACCCCGGAGGGTCTTCATGGCCTTGGAGAGTTTGTCGGAGAGCGAATCGAACATGGGGGTCCCGGGCCATGGAAGGCCAATCGACCATTCTACCGGGCTATGGCGTCGCGGCTTAGGGCAGGTTCAGCCGCCGAAGGAGCTCTCGAAATCGGGGGTCGGAACGCAGGGGCGCCAGCCCGGGATCCTGGTAGGCCCACACGAGGTAGGGGCTGTTCCGGGCCAGGGCCCTGTCCAGGGCGGCGAAGGCCCCGTCGCGATTGCCCAGGGCGGCCTGGGCGTAGGCTTGGTAATAGGGATCTCCACCGCCGTTCCGCTCCCAGTCCTGGAATTCCCATAGGCGGCGCTCCCAGTACCCCCGGGCACCCCGGCGGAGATAGGCCTCCCTTAAGGCGTGGGCGGCCTGGTTCGCGTTCCGGTCGCCCCGGGCCTGGGATTCGGTGATTTGAAGGGCGATCTCGAGGTTCCCCCAGCTTTCATGAAGGCCGCGCACCCGTTCCGTGGCGGAGGTGAAGGTGGGGTCCAGCTCCTTGATCCCCTGAAAGGCGGCGAGGGCCTCCTCCCGCCGCCCCGCCCAAGCCAGGGCCACGGCGAGATTGGTGCGGGCCTGGAGATTGAGGGGTTCCAGGGCCACGGCCCGCTCCAACCAGCCGAGGGCCTCCTCATGGCGCCCAAGGCAGCTGAGGAAGAAGCCGAACCAGTGGAGGCGGGTGGGGTCCGACGCGGAGGGCGCGCCGGGTTCGAGGCCTTTGCGAAACAGGGCCTCCGCCTCCTTCCAGCGATGTTCATACCGGAATAGGAGGTAGGCCTCCACCACCGAGCACTCCCGATTGGCGGGGTCGACCCGGGCGAGCTCCCGCAGGGTGGCGCGTGCATGCCGCGCGGCCTCCGCGGGGGTGCCATTCCCGAAGACGGCGGAGAGGGCTTGGCACTCCGCCAGGGCGACGTAGGCCTCGACATAGGAAGGATCCAACGCGATGGCCTGTTTCAGCGCCGCCTCGGATTTGAGCAGGTTCGACCTGTCGCGGCGGTTCCAGTGGTGGCGCCCTTCCAGGTAGTGGCGGCGAGCCTCGCCCCTGAGCTCGGAGCTGGGCGGGGAGGGTGGGTGGGGCCTCATCAGCCGGAAGGCGGCCCACGCTCCGAAGCCCACTACGGCGGCCAACGGCACAGCGAGGAGAATGCGGCGCCATGTGGGCGGGCGGGAGGGGTTGGGGCAGGGGTCCGCCTGGGCGGGGGCCCGTCCTTGGGCGAGGGTGTCCAGTGCTTCGCGCAGGGCCTCATCGGGCGAATCCGATAGGGAACGCCGCAGCACCCGCCCCAGGGATCTCAGATCTTCCGAGGGGTCCTCGGGACCTGGGAAGGGCAGGGCGAAGTCCTGCAGCAGCACGCCGAGGCCAGGGACCTCCACCAGGCAGGTCTCGTCCACGGCGCCGTGGACGATGCCCTGGGCGTGGGCCGCCACCAGGGCTGCCACGGCTTCCTGAAGCCAGCCCCGGAGGCGGATGGCGGGCATGGGCGCCAGCTCCGCGAGGGTGAAGCCGGAGAGCCACGGGGTCACGGCGTAGCCCTCCCGTCGCAGCATTCCAACATCCCGGAAGCTGCGGATGTGAGGGTGCTGAAGGCCGGCGAGGGCGTGGGTCCGCCGGTCCAAGGCCGGAAGATCGGCCGCGTCCATGGGCAGCTCGAAGGATTGGATGCGCGCATCCCGCCCCAAGCGGAGATCCAGGGCCCGGTAGGCGTTCCGCCCCTGCGCCTCGGATAGAGAGGCGCGGATCTCGTAGCGCTCGTTCAGGACGAGCCCCGGCGCGAAGATCATGGCGTGGTAGGGTGCCTTGGATGGGGTGTCGTCCGTGATTATTCCCCCGGGATCCTGAGATGTCCAAACCCAATCGCCTCGCCGCCAGCCTTAGCCCCTACCTGCTTCAGCACGCCCACAACCCCGTGGATTGGCATCCCTGGGGCGAGGAGGCCCTGGCCCGCGCCAAGGCGGAGGACAAGCCCATCTTCCTGTCCATCGGCTACAGCGCCTGCCACTGGTGCCACGTCATGGAGCGGGAGAGCTTCGAAAACCAGGACGTCGCTGCCGTGCTCAACGCCCACTTCATCCCCATCAAGGTGGATCGCGAGGAGCGGCCCGATCTCGACGACCTCTACATGGATGCCGTGCAGACGCTCACGGGCCGGGGCGGCTGGCCCATGAGCGTGTGGCTCACGCCCGGCCTCCAGCCCTTCTACGGCGGCACCTACTTCCCGCCCCAGAGCCGCGGCGGCATGCCGGGCTTCATCCCGCTGCTCGAACGAATCGCGGAATTGTGGAAGGCCCAGCGCGCCGACGTCGCCGCCCAGGCGGAAGAACTCACCGTGGAGCTGAAGCGGCAGGCGGCGCTGCAGGCCGGTTCGGAAGTTCCAGGTGAGGCGATCTTCGAGCGGGCCCTGCAGCAGCTGCGCGAGGGCTTCGATCCCCGCTGGGGCGGCTTCGGCCCCGCGCCGAAATTCCCCCAGCAGATGGCCATCGAGCTGATCCTCCGGCGGGGGTCGGAGACGGATCAGGCCATGGCCCGCCGCACCCTGGACGCCATGTGGGAGGGGGGCATGTACGACCATCTGGGGGGCGGTTTCGCACGCTACAGCGTGGACGGCCAGTGGCTCGTGCCGCACTTCGAGAAGATGCTCTACGACAACGCCCAGATAGCATGCTGCTATCTGGGCGCGTATCAAAAATTTGGCGAGGGCCGCTACGCGGACATCGCTCGGGAGACGCTGGACTACTTGTTGCGGGATATGCGCGATCCAAGCGGCGGTTTCCATTCTGCCGAGGATGCGGATAGCGAAGGGGAGGAGGGGCGGTTCTACGTCTTCACGCCTGGTGAAGTTGCGGAGGCGCTTGGTGAAGAGGCTCCCCATTTCTGCGAGGCCTTCGGCGTCACGGAAACGGGGAATTTTGAACATGGGGCTTCGGTCCTCCATCGGTTCAGCCGGGATCCGAAGGGGGACTTCGACGAGGCGCGGTTGAAGGATCTGCGCACGGAGCTGCGGATGGCGCGCGATCGGCGCGTGCGGCCGGGCAAGGACGATAAGGTGCTCGCGGCCTGGAACGGCCTCGCCCTCTCCGCCTTCTCGCGGGGCTATCAGGTGCTGGGGGACGAGCGCTACCGCGAGGCCGCGATCGCCCTTGGCGAGTTCATCCAGCGGGAGCTCTGGGATGGCGCGACCCTCTTCCGCGTATGGCGTGGGGGGCAGCGGCACACGGTGGGCTTCCTGGAGGATGAGGCCGCCGTGGCCCTGGGGATGGTGGATCTCTTTGAGGCCGTCTTCGACGCGAGGTGGTTGCGCTTCGCCGAAACCCTCGCCGATCGCCTCCGCGCCCGCTTCGAAGACGCGAAGGAGGGAGGCTTCTTCAGCTCCGGGGAGGGGCAAACCGATCTTCTCTTCCGCCTCAAGCCGGCCTACGACAACGCCCTCCCCTCGGGCAACGCCCTTGCGGCCCAAGCCCTGTTGCGGCTCGCGCAGCACCTGGATCGGGAGGAGCTCCGGGCCTCGGCCTTCGGGGTGTTCAAGGCCTTTGGCCCCATCATGCAGCGGGCGCCTCGCGCCTTCCTCGCCCTGCTGGCCGCGCTGGACCATGCCCATCGCGAGCCGTTGGAAGTGGTCGTCGCGGGGGTGCCGGAATCGGATGCGGCCCGCGCCTTCCTCGCGGAAATTCATCAGCGGTTTCTCCCTCACAGGGCGCTGAGCCTGGTGGCGGCGGATCCTGCCCTTCCCCTGAACGCGGGGCGCACCACGGTGGATGGGAAGCCTGCCGCCTACGTGTGCAAAGCCCATGCCTGCGCCACCCCGGTGACCTCGCCGGAGGCCCTGGCCTTGCTGCTTTCGTGACCTGGAGCGCTTCGCACAAATTGCCCCTTGTGGGCCCTGGGTCCCGACCTACCTTCGTCCCGTGAGAAGCCGTTCTTCTCACCTTCCGGGGCGACCGTTTACGCCTGCCCCTTCCCGGCCCAGCAAGCGGGACCGGAGACACCAAGGGCGCCCAATGGGGCGCCCTACTTGCGTGGGGAAAAACAATGGAACCGCGAATGACGCGAATGGGCGCGAATGGGAATTCGGTCAATGTTCGCCATCGAACCCGCTTGTATTCGCGACCATTCGCGTCATTCGCGGTTCCAAGGCTTTTTGACTCACGATTCTGGTGGGATCTTTCCCTTTAGAGTTAGAGTGCCCTTTCCCATTCGCGTGGAGCTGCTGAGATCCCGTCGAAGATGTCTGAGCAAGATGCGGATCCCCATCCAGACGGGCCGCAGGGCCAGCACGACGAGGAAGAGGGCGAGGGGCACCGTTACCTTGAAGCCGATGTGCTTGAAACCGATGCCGCCGGTGACGCCGCCGAGGAAGAAGCTGACGAGGAGCAGGGTCATCAGCTTGAGTTTGGCCCGGTCGGCGAGGATGGGCTGCGTGTCCTTCCTTCGCTTCGAGTTGAGGTAGGTGAGCTTGCTCAGCTCGATGCCGATGTCCGTCACCGTGCCCGTGAGGTGCGTGGTGCGCACGGCGGCGCCGCTGATGTTCGTCGTCACGGCGTTGTGCATGCCCATGATGAAGCAAAGCAGGGCCACGGTGATGGGCACGTTCCAGGCGAGGTCGTCCTGCAGCCGGGAGCCGTAGTAGCCGAACACGAGCAGCAGCGCGGCCTCCAGGCCGAGGGAATAGGCGTAGCGGGCCTGGATGCGCCTGCGTTTTCCAAGGGAGATGAGCGTCGTGCAGACGTAGGCCCCGATGGTGAAGCAGATCAGCATGCCGAAGGCCACGAAGAAGGCCTCCAGATCCTTCACCGCCAGCATGTCGGCCATGGTGGAGACGACGCCCGTCATGTGGCTCGTGTAGTGGCTCAGCGCCAGGAAACCGCCCGCGTTCACGGCCCCGGCCACGAAGGACATGGACCAGGCCAGCTGCCGGTTCATCGAGGCGGTGCGGGCCTCGCCCTCCTTCGTCCAGTCGTCCCAGCGCGTGGGGAGCTGCTCCAGCGTGCGGTCCAGCACCTCGTAGTAGGTGACGGGATCCACGGTGCGCTTGAGGAAGCGCGCCACGTAACGGCGGGTGAGATAGGCGATGTAGCGGGGAAGGCGCCTCATCGGGGTGGCTTCCGACGGGTCGGTCGTACGGCAAACTGTGTGCGAAAAGATGGACACAGAGGACACAGAACGCGCTTCGCGCGACACGGAGGACGCAGAAGCCCGCCGACCCATCCGTGCGACCCGGCCCCAATCCCAGGCAGGGCCCCGGCGGCCCTTCGGGGGGCCACCGGGGTCCTGCCTGGGATCAAGGGCCGTGTACGGCCCTTGGGCGCGAAGCGCCTGGGCCGGGTCGCTATGCACTGGCCTTGGTTCGGGCAAAAGCTTGGGCCGATTTGCGACGGTGGGTAGGACCCCTTCTGTGTCCTCTGTGTCGCGCGGAGCGCGTTCTGCGTCCTCTGTGTTCCCTTTTTTGCTTGAGGAGTCACGAAACCCCCCGGTTTGCCGCGCCGCGCGAGGCCAGCAAGTGCCCGATCGCCACGGCGGCGGCGTCGGCGGCGTCCGAGGGCAGGGCCACCTTGAGGTTCAGCAGCGTCATCACCATCTTCGAGACCTGGGTCTTGTCCGCCCAGCCGAAGCCGCTCACGGCCTTCTTAACCTGCATGGGGTTGTAGTCGCCCACCTCCAACCCGTGCAGGGCCGCCGTGAGGAGGATGCCGCCGCGGATCTGGCCCAGCTTTAGGGCGCTTTGGGCGTTCTTCTCCACGAAGGGGGATTCCACGGCCATGAAGGCGGGCCCGTGGGCCGTGATGACCTCCGCGAGGCGGAGGTGGATGCCGTGGATGCGCTTCTCGAAGTCGGCGCCGCGCGGCGAGCGGATCACGCCCGCCTCCACGAGCGTCATCCGGGATCCGAAGCGCTCCACCACGGCCCAGCCGCAGGCCAGGGAGCCGGGATCCACGCCGAGGCAGCGCAGGGGAGATGGGGGTTTCGAATGAACCACCTCCCCATGATGGCCGGGATTCCGGGTTCCACGGGTGCTCAATCCCCGCCCGGGGGCGCCGGAAATGGCGCCGGGGCCTTGGCGCCTGGAGGCCCGGCGGGTGAATCTGTTTTCATGACCGATCTGGATCCCGTCCTCGCCGCCCGGGCCCGGGCCTTGGCCCTCGCCGCCCTGGGGCGCCCAGGCTGCCCCTTCCGTGACGTGCCCCGGCGCCTCGCCGTCGTGGACGTGGCCCGGCAGCGGCTCGCCCTGTTGGTGGAGGGCGTCCTCGCCTTCGACACGCCCGTCTCCACGGCCGCGAACGGAATCGGCGGCGAAGAGGGCTCCTATCGCACGCCGCCCGGGTGGCACCGCCTCCACGCGCGCATTGGGCTGGGCGCTGAAACGGGCACCCTCTTTCGCAGCCGTGAGGCCACCGGAGAAATCTGGCGCGGCGAGGCCCGGGGTGAGGATCTCATTCTCACCCGCGTGCTCACCCTGGAAGGATTGGAGCCCGGCGTGAACCAGGGGCCGGGCTGCGACAGCCGCGAACGGTTCATCTACGTCCACGGCACCAACCAGGAAGCGCGCCTCGGCGAGCCCGTCTCCCACGGATGCGTGCGCCTGGCCAACGCCGCCGTCATTGAATTGGCCGACCTTCTCCGGGAGGGGGATCCCCTTCTCATCGCCGCCGGGGGCGGCGATGAGGGGTTGGGCCTGGGCCGACTCCACTTCGTCGGCGTGGGCGGCAGCGGCATGAGCGCCCTCGCCCAGTTCTGCGCCGCCAAGGGTACGCCCGTCAGCGGCAGCGACCGCGGCTTCGACCGCGGCGAGCGCCCGGAAGCCCGCGCCCTCCTTGAATCCTGTGGCCTTTCCACCTTCCCCCAAAACGGCGAAGCCGTATTGGGGGACTGCGCGGCCGTAGTCTGTTCCACCGCTGTAGAGGAAACCGTGGCCGACGTGGTGGCGGCCCGCGAGGCGGGCGTGCCCGTGCTGCACCGCTCGGAGCTGCTGGCCCACCTCGTGGCCGCCCACCGCACCGTGGCCGTGACGGGCACCAGCGGCAAGAGCACCACCACCGCCATGGTCTTCGAGCTGCTGCGGGGCGCGGGGAGGGATCCCTCCATCATCACGGGCGGCGACCTTCGCCTGTTGCAGGCGGAAGGGGCCTGGGGCAATGCGCACGCCGGGGCTTCGGATCTCCTCGTCATCGAGGCCGACGAAAGCGACGGCAGCCTCGTTCGCTACGAACCCGCCGTGGGCGTCGTCCTCAACCTTCAGCGGGATCATAAGGAGCTGGACGTGGTGGAGGGCTTCTACCGGGCCTTCCTAGGGCGATGCCGCGAGGGCGCCGTGATTGGAGAGGCCGGAAACCTGGCCGCCTACCGCGCGGGCCGCACGATCACGGGCTTTGGCCCCGCCGCCACTCTGAGGGCCAATAACCTGCGCCTGGAGCCGGGCCGCTCCCGCTTCTCCGTTGAAGGCCTCGAATTCGAGTTGCGCCTGCCGGGCCGCCATAACGTGGAAGATGCCCTCGCCGCCCTTGGGGCCTGCCGGCTCATGGGCGTGCCCCTCGCGGATCTCGTGGCCCCCCTGGCCGCCTTCCAGGGCGTGGGCCGCCGCTTCCAGCTCGTGGGCGAAGCCCGGGGCGTGCGGGTGGTGGACGACTACGCCCACAACCCCGCCAAGATCGAGGCGGCGATGAAGGCCGGACAAAGCCAAACGGTCGAAAACGGGGGGCGCCTGCTCGCCATCTTCCAACCCCACGGCTTCGGGCCCCTCGCCTTCATGCGGGAGGAACTGATGGAGATCCTCGCCGCCACGCTGAGGCCCCAGGATCGGCTGTGGTTCCTGCCCGTCTTCTACCCCGGCGGCACCGTGGATCGCACCGTCACTTCCGAGGACGTGGTGAGGGAGCTCCAAGGGAAGGGGGTGCCCGCGCGCGTGGCGCCCACCCCCGAGGCCCTGGCCCGCGAAGTCGCCGGGGCAGCCCAAGCGGGGGATCTCGTGCTGCTCATGGGGGCCCGGGATCCATCCTTGCCTGAGGTGGCAAGGCGGATCCTTGGGGCACTGGCGGAATAAGGGCCTGTGAGGGCAGGGTTTTGTCGGATTCCCCCGGGAATCCGGCTATTTCATTCCTGAAAAAAAATTCACATAGGGACCCTTGATGCGAGGGCGTACCTTCCATCAGCTTTCCACTCCTTCCCTACCTCCCTCTTCCTTCCCATGGATCCACTCCATTTGAAGGGAGGGCTTTCCCATGAGGAAAACATGCGCGCATCCCGCACCGCACTTCTCCTGCTCCTGGCCGGGGGTCTGGTCCAGGCCCAGGCACCCTCCGCCGCGCTCCGTCCCGGTGCAGGAAGGACGGACTCCCTCCAAGGCAGAGATGAGCTTGCCTGGCCTCCGAGGAACCCGGCCGGCCTCCCCATCTCCGATAACGCCACCCTGCGCCGGGAGGCTGCGCGGCAGTGGTTCGGCGAATGGAGCCCTGCCTTCCGGCGCCATCTATTGGACCAAGCGGCCGTGGAGCGGGTTCGGCACGCCCACCTGCTGCCCCGGCTGGCGCAGGATCCCGCCACGGGAAACCTCGTTCCCGCCTCCAGCCTGGGGTTGGCTCCGGAATCGGGGGTGGCCACCTTGGGCACTACGTGGATCAATCTGGGGCCCACGAATGCCAATACCGAGAAAAACGGTTCGATCACCCTGAACGCCCGGGATGGAGGCCGCATCTCCTCCATCGTGTTCCACCCCTCGGATAGCAACACCATCTACATCGCCACCTCCGGGGGCGGGGTCTGGAAGACGACGACGGGCGGCGCTTCGTGGACGCCCATCACCGAAACCCTGGGCACCCTTTCCTGCGGCGCGCTGGCCATGGATCCCACCCAACCCAACACCCTCTACCTGGGCCTGGGGGATGCTTTCGATGGCACGGGCGTGGGCCTCGTGAAGTCCACCGATGGCGGGGCCTCATGGTCGGCCCCCGTCTACCTGGGTGCCTCCACCCAAACCCGGGATCTGGCCGTGTGCCCTGGCAATCCCAGCATCCTGCTGGCCACCACGAACATGGGCCTGTTCCGATCCGGCGATGGAGGGGCCTCCTGGTCGTCCGTCAACCTCAATACAGGCTTGGCGGCGACGCCCGGAGCCTGGGATCTCGCCTGGACTGGAGGCAGCGGCTGGGTGGTGACGGTGGAGGCCGATCCCGCCAACGCCAGTGGCGCCACGGACGGACGCACCTATTACTCCTCGGATAACGGCGCGAACTGGACCCGCTCCACGGGCTTCACCCTTTCGGCAGGCCTCACCCGTGCCTCCGTGGCCTCGGCGCCCAGCAACCGCAGCATCCTTTACGCCATGGCCTCCAATGCCAGCTACAACCTGGCGGACATCTTCAAATCCACCAATGGGGGGCAGAGCTGGACGGCGCTGGGGGCCGTCAGCAAGCGCTACAAGAACGGCAACGCCGATGCCCGCACCGTGAACAAGCTGTTCAACGGGCAGGGCTGGTACGACCAGGCCATCGCCATCGAGCCCGGCAACCCCAGCGTGGCCTACTTCGGCGGCGCCCTGCACATGGCGCGGACTTCCGACGGGGGAAGCACCTGGTACCAGGCCTCCAACTGGCTGGGCCAATACAGCCTGCCCTACGTCCATGCCGACTTCCATGCCTACGCCTTCTCTCCGGACGGCCTGCTCTTCGCCGGAACGGACGGCGGCCTCTTCAAGCGCACCAACGCGAGCACCAATACCTGGACGAGCGACTTGAACATCGGCGTCACGTCCCACCTCGTCTACTCGGTGGGCTCCAGCCTGGCGGCCCCCAGCGCCGTCATCGGGGGATTCCAGGACAACGGAACCCGGGTGCGGGTGAGCGACACCTCCACCTTCAACCAAGTCCTCGGAGGAGATGGTTTCGGGAGCGCCATCCACCCCGGCAGCGGCAGCACGATGCTGGGCACGCTCTACTACACGGCCATCTACAAGAGCACCAACGGCGGCACGTCCTTCGCCTCCGCGAGCAGCGGCATCGCAGAGGCGGGGAACAGCTCCACGGCGCCCTTCTATACGCGCATCGTGCCGGGCCTGGCCGATGGCTCCGGCAACACCGTCTACACCGCCTCCAATACGAAGGTGTACCGGAGCCTCAACTACGCGGGCTCCTGGTCAGCCCTCGGCACCTCGGGCCTGCCCACCACCAGTCTCTACATCCGCAATCTCGGCGCCGCCCCCAGCAACGGCAATGTGCTGGGCGTCGTCGCCAACTCGGGGCGGGTCTTCCTCTCGGCCACCGGAGGGAGCGTCTGGGCCCAGGCCGCGACCCTGCCCAATCACGGAACCTACCTGAGCTCCGTGGCCTTCGGCACCGGGGACGCCAACACCGTTTACGTGAGTTCCGTGGCCCCCGATGCCACGAAGACCCACCTCTGGAAGTCCACGGATTTCGGTCAAACCTGGGCGGCCATCGACGGCGGCGGGCTCCCCGCGGGGATCCCGGTGAACTGCGTGGTGAACGACCCCAATAGCGCCGCCATCCTCTATGCGGGCACCCATTTGGGCCTCTACAAATCCGCGGATGGCGGCGCCACCTGGACCCGCCACGGCTCCGGGATGCCCCTGGTCAACGTGACGGACCTCTACGTCTCACCCGATGGCGCCCTCGTCCGCGCCGCCACCTTCGGGCGCGGGTTCTGGGAATTGCAGTAGCTCGTTCGATCCTCGCGGGTGAGGTCCCCGGACCTCACCCGCGAGTCTTCTTGGCTTTGATCCTCCCCCCGCCGCCCTTGCGGGGGCCCTTGCCGCTTCCCTTTACGCTGCCCTTGGGCGGCCGGGGGCTGGCCTCACGCGGCCCATCCTGGGCCGCGCCCTTCGGGCCGCGCCTGGCGCGGTGGCCCTCCGCTCCTGCTCCGGCCTCCCGGGCCTTCCTCGGCGGCCGCCCCTTGGGCCTTTCACCCCCCCGGAAACGCGCAGCGTTTCCGGGGCCCTTCCGCACGTCCAGATCGGCCTCGGCCAACTTCGCGGGGGCGCTGAGGGTGGGGACGAATTGGTAGGGCTTGCCCATGCCGTCCTTGGCCTGGGCCTCCACGATCCAGGCGCTGATGCGGCGCAGCTCCTCGTCCACGGCGGTGATCTCCGCCTGAACGGCGTCGCCGATGTGGAGGACCACCTGGCCGCGCTTGCCCGTGAGGCTCGTGCGGTGCTCGTCGACGGCGAAATCGCTGCCCAGGGCGCCCAGGGGCACGCCGGCCTCCACCCAGGGGTGCTCCAGCTGGATGAAGAGGGCCTTGGGGCTGAGGCCCGCGATGCGGCCCTTGTAGCGCTGGCCCACCTTGTCCTTCATGAGGAGGCAGGCCTTCCACCGATCGTTCTCGCGCTCGGCTTCCGTGGCCTTCTGTTCCGCGTCGCTGCACTGCTTGGCGAGGTTGGCGAGGTGGCCATGGAGGTCCGCCGCGAGCTTTTCGCCCCGCAGCACCTTGCGGAGGAGGCGGTGGACGATGAGGTCGGGGTAGCGGCGGATGGGGCTCGTGAAGTGGAGGTAATCGTCCAGGGCGAGGCCCGAGTGGCCGATGTTGTCGGCGCTGTATTCGGCCTTCTTCAGGCTGCGCAGGAGCAGCGTGTTGATGAGGGCTTCCATGGCCGTGTCCTTGACCTTCAGGAGCATGGCGTTGAGGTGCTCTGGGGTGGGCGTGACCTTGGCGCCCAGGAGGCCGAAGGCCCGGGCCGTCTCCGCGAAGATCTCCAGCTTCAGCGGATCCGGGTTGTCGTGGATGCGGTACATCGTCGGCAGCTTCTTGCGCGTGAAGAAGCTCGCCACGGCCTCGTTGGCGAGGAGCATGAACTCCTCGATCATCTTGTGGGCGTCGTGGCGCTCGTAGGGCTGGGCGTCCACGGGGCGGCCATCCTCGCCAAACTGGAACTGGATCTCGATGGTGTCGAGGTTCATGGCGCCCCGTTCGAGGCGCTTGGCCGTGAGGCTGCGCGAGACGGCGAGCGCCTCGTTCAGCATCGCCATCAGCTCGGGCCCCAACTCAGCCTGCTTGGCCCGGTCGCCGTCGAGGCAGGCGTGCTTCACATCGTCGTAGGTGAGGCGCTTGCGGCTGTGAATCACGCTCTCGCTGAAGCGGGTCTCGATGACCTCCAGGGAGGGCGAGAGGGTCATCCAGGCCGTCATGGTGAGGCGATCCACCTTCTCGCGCAGGGAGCAGAGGTCGCCGCTGAGCCGCTCGGGGATCATGGGGATGCACTCGTCGGGGAAGTAGACGCTGGTGCCGCGCAGCTTCGCTTCCAGATCGAGGGGGCCGTTCTCCGCCACATAGTGGCTCACGTCGGCGATGTGAACGCCCAACAGCCAGCCGCCGCCTTCGCGCTCGGGCAGCGATTCCAGGCTGATGGCGTCGTCGAAGTCCTTGGCCGTGGGGGGATCCACCGTGCAAGTGAGCACCTTTCGGAGATCCTGGCGTCCCTTCGCCCACTCCTCGGGGATGGACGTGGGGAAGGGGGCCAGCTCCTGCATCACGGCATCGGGGAACTCCGTGCGCAGGTTGAAGAGGGCGGCGGTGAGCTTGTTCTCGATGCGGAGGTCGGTGGGGCGGCCCAGCTTCGCGATGACGGTGCCGCGCAGCTGGGGCTGGTCGGGATTCCGATCGAGGCGAACGCTCACGAGGTCGCCCTCGCCGGCGAGGTCCGTGGGTGGCACGATCACGAGCTGCTGGATGCGGGGCTCCAGGGGCACGGCCCGCCAACCGAAGGCCTGCTGCTGAAGCGTGGCGGGGATGGGCGTTTCGCCCCGGCCCAGCACCTTGATGACGCGGCCCCGGAGCCGGCCCTGGAAGTCCTGGCCCGTGAGTTCCGCCATCACGCGGTCGTTGTGGATGGCCCCGTTCTGATCCCGCCAGTCCACGCGCAGATCCAGGTTGTCGGCGCGCGTCATGCCCGCGGGCCGGAGGAAGCCGCCCGTGCCCTCCACCATGCCGCTGAAGGTGGCCTCGAAGGTCTCGAAGGGCCGCCATGGCACCTCGCGGGGCTTGGGGGCCGCGCCCTTGGGCTTCTCACCCGGACGGCGATCCGGCGTCGGCCGGGGAGCGCGGATGGAGTGCCGTTGCTTGTTGGAGCCTCTAGCCATGGATCAGGCTAGCAGGGCGGGCCGGAGAGGGCGGGGGCGCGGGTCGAAAGATCAAAAGATCAAAGGAAAGCCGGTGATGAACAGTGATGAAAAACTGATGAACAGTGATGGGATGTTGTTCGCTTTCATCACTGTTCATCACTGTTCATCACTGTTCATCACTGGCTTGTCTTTTCCTTTGATTTTCAGCCTTTCCGGCGCCTCAGCAACGCCCTGGCGATGGCGGCCTCCATCCTCGTCAGCCCCAGCGAGACGTGCAGCGTGGCGAGGAAGCCCAGGAACCCCACGGCGGCCGTGGTGAGGCGGGCAGGCCCGGGGTGGCGGATGAAGCCCCGGACGAGGGGCTCGAAGCATAGATCCCAATCCATGGATCCCCAGCGGGATTGGAGATGGACGAGGCCGTCCCCGTAGGATTCCACCCGGTACCAGGGAAAGAGGCCCAGGAAGAGGGCGGCGATGGAGAGGCTCAGCATGGAGATGAGGAGGCCGAAGCCCAACACGCCCATGGGCATCCGGAGCAGGAGGTAGACCTGGGCCCCCCAGCTGGCGGGATCCTTCAAGAGGGCGCCGAGGCGGGCCCAGAAACCTTCGGAAGGGGGGACGAGCAGGGCGGCGGGGGCCTCCGTGGCGGCGATGTAGGCGGCCAGCCGCCCCTGGCCCACCGCCATGGCCCGGCTGGCGAGCAGGTAGGCGAGGCCGAGGAGGAGGCCGATGCCGATGAAGGCGAGGCCGAAGGAGAGGGAAAGGCCCGTGGCGACCCAGGCGAAGGTGGCGATGCCGAGGGGCAGGCCCGCGATCTGGTAGGCCAGGGCGCCATAGGCCCGGGGCGCCAAGGCGACCTCCAGGAAACCGGGTTCCGCGTTCGATGGGCTCATGGGGTACCTCCCCCCCAGTCTGGGGGGCCGTTCCCCGGGCGCAGCGCGGGATCGGCGAACGGCCCCGAGGGATCGGCGAAAGGCCCTTACTTCCCCTTCTTGCCGTTCTTCCCGTTCTTGCCCTTGGCCGGACTCACGGTCGGAGGAGGCACCTTGCCGAGCTCCACGTCCATGGCCGTCCCCACCTTGGGGTTGGCGGGGTCCAGCACGGCGAGGCGGCATAGGAATTCGAAACGGGCCTGCTTCTCGGGGAAGTTGGTCGTGAGGTAGGAGGGGTTGGAGACGATGGCATCCACCCACTTGACCTTCTCGCCGTTGCCGGGCTTGTAATCGGCGATCTGGGTGGTCTCGAACTTCAACCGCTCCTCCATGGACCGCACGGAGGGATCGTAGCGGGCGCCTTCCTTCCGGGCGGTGTCGGCATAGAGGAGGTACTGCTTGGCCCATTTTTCGGATTCCTGGAGGGCCTGGCGATCCTTCTCGATGAACCCCAACTGCTGCTCGTCGGCGGCGTCCTTCACGGGCTTGGACTGCAGTCCCTTGATGAGGGCGTCGTTTTCCTTCAGGGATGTCCGGATGCGTTCGGCGTGGGCGGCGTGCGCCTCCGAGATCTTGGTGAAGGCCGCCGAGGCCAGGGTGGCGTTCTCCTGCATGGCGGACTGGGCCTTGCGGACGTAGTCGAGACCCTTCTCCCACTCGCCGGCGGAGGTGGCGGCCCGGGAGGCCAGGTAGTAGACGGAGGCGAGATCCTGGTAGACGAAATAGCTGCGGTACTGGGTGTTGGGGTCCGTGTTGTCCCATAGGGGCTTGGTGGCGGGGAGGAGGGCCTCGGCCTTCACCAGGGCCTCCTTGGGCTGCAGGGCCTCCAAGAGGCGATCCACCTCGGGGCGCTCCGCCTTCAGGCGCTGGCCCAGGGGGACGATGGACGCGGAGGCCTGGGCGGCCGGAGCCGGGTCCTGCCCAGCCGGGGAGGCCGATAGGGCGGGGAGGAGGAGGGCGGCGAGGAGGGCGTGGCGATTCATGGCGTTCCCGGGGAAAGGTGCGTAGCAGTCAAGGTTAGGCGAGGCGGCGGGGGCTAGTAGCCGGTTGGCCCCAGTTCATTCGGGGGTCAGCCGATGTCGATGAGGCCCTTGATGTGGAGCTTGATCTCGTCCATCTCCTCCCGCGTGATGCGCCGGGCGGGCACGCCGCCCCAGGTCTCGCCCGCGGGGACGCGGGAGCCCGGGAGGAGGACGGAGTGGGGCAGCACCACGGCGCCGTCGCCGACTTCCACATCGCCCATGACGCAGGCCCCGGCGCCGAGGGTGGCCCGGTTCCCGATCTTCACGGGGGCGATGACAAGGTTGCCGCCGCCGCCGTAGTGGGCGAACACGCGCACGCTGCCGCCCAGGGCGGCGTCATCCCCCACTTCGATGAAGCGGGGATCGCTGATGAGCTCCGTGTTGATGAAGGCGTGGCGGCCGATCCTCATGCCCATGGCCTTGAGGAACCAGATTCCGAAGGGCGTGAGGGTGGCGAAGGGGAGGAAGGTGAAGCGCACGAGGTAGAAGAGGCCGTTGTGGATGAACCAGGGCACCGCCGCCAGCGTGTAGTAGCCGCCCTTGAATCGGCCGAAGCGAGTGGGAAGGAGGAAGTTGTACACGGGCACGACGAGCATGAGGGCCAGCCCGAAGATGAAGAAGCAGCAGGCCGCGCAAAATCCCACCCAGATCCAGGGCCAGGCGCCGGGCCAGCTCCCTCCGAGGGAGACCGTCTTCCCCCACACCCACAGGGCCGGAGCCAGCGCCACGCCAAGGGCGGTGGAGGCCAGGAGGTACAGCAGCAACACGGCGACGACGTAGGTGCCCCGCGCGAAGCGCCGCACGATCACCTCGAAGAAGCCCCGGGGCGGGGGATTCTTGCTTTGATCTTCGGCGAAGGGAGTCTTGGGTTCGGCCATCCCTCCAGTCTCAAGCCTCCGGGCTCCAGTCTCCAGCCTGATAGCCTGAAAATATGCACTTGGTCCTCCTCCGTCTTTCCGCCATCGGCGACGTTCTCCGGGTGCTGCCTGCGTGGATGAACCTCCGGGAGGCCTTTCCCGGGGCCCGGATCCAGGCCGTGGTGGAGGATCGACACGCTTCCCTGCTGGCGCCCTTTCCGGGCTTCGAACCCGTGCTCGTGCGCCGCGTAACCCTTAGGAATACCCTTCGGGCTTGGGGCGAGCTGGGCCGCGTGGCGGCGCAGCTGGAGGGGGCCGAGGCCAGCCTGGACTTCCACGGCATCCTGAAATCCGCGCTCATCCCCGCGCGAGCGGGGATCAGCGAGCGTTGGGGGGACGGGGTCACCAAGGAGCTGGCCCACCATTTCCAGACCCACCGCCTGGAATGGAAATTCCAAAGCCGGTACAGGCAGGCCCTGGATCTGGCGGAGGCCTTTGGCCGCAGCCGGGGCGTGGCGGGGCTCGGCACCTTTCGGCCCGTCCTGCGCGGTGCCAGCCTGCCGGATCCCGGCCCCGTCTGGGAATCCGACGGCCGGCCCCGCATGGTGCTCGTGCCGGGCGCCTCCCGGCCTGGCCGCATCAAGCGTTGGCCGCTGCGCCACTGGCTGGCCCTGGCCGACGCGCTGAAAGGGCGGTGGCAGATGCGCTGGAGCCTGGGCCCCGACGAAGCGGATCTCCGGGCGTGGCTGCCCGCCGAGAGCGGCGTGCCGGCCCTTCCGCCCATGGGCTGGTGGCAGCTGGCGGCGGCCGTGAGGCAGGCGGACCACGTGATCACCCCTGACACGGGGCTGCTGCATCTGGCGGTGCTGGCCGGCGTGCCCGTCACCGCCCTATTCGGCCCCTCGGATCCCGTGGTGGCGGGCCTGCCGGAAGGCGCGGGCCGTGTGCTTCGCACGGGCATCGCCTGCTCGCCCTGCCGGGAGCGGGCCTGCCAGCGGCGGCAGTGCCTGACGGAACTCAGGCCGGAGCAGGTGCTGGATTCGATCCGGGCCGTTCACAGGTAGATCGATTCCGCATCAATTTGAAAATTGTTCACCACGAAGTCCCGAAGGGCTCGGAGAAAAGCGGAACGCAGAAGACGCGGAATCACGCAGAAGGCGCAGAAAAAAGCAGGCTCCCATCGCGAGGCCTTCGGGCGCGCAGCGCCAAGGGCCACGGCGTGGCCCTTGATCCTGGGCGGGGCCCCCGGCCAGCCCTTGAAGCTGCCCGGGGGC
>CAYWDR010000053.1:0-17736 GCA_964457075.1 uncultured Solibacteraceae bacterium | reverse complement strand
CAGGTCTCCGGCTTCGAGCGCTACATCCAGATCTGCCGCTGCTTCCGCGACGAGGATCTCCGCGCCGACCGCCAGCCCGAGTTCACGCAAATCGATATCGAGATGAGCTTCGTGCGCCAGGAGGATGTGCAGGGCGTCATCGAGCCCCTCATGGAAAAAGTGTCGAAGCTCGTGGGCCGCGAGGTGAAGGGCCCCTTCCCCCGCCTCGCCTTCAAGGACGCCATGGAGTGGTACGGCTCCGACAAGCCCGACGTGCGCTATGACCTGAAGCTCCAGGACGTGACGGCCACCTTTGCCGCCAGCGCCTTCAATCTCTTCCGCGCCGCCGCCGATTCCCATGGCCAGCGCCGCGTGCGCGCCATCTGGGTACCCGGCGAGGCCGCGGGCGCCTACAGCCGCAAGCAGCTCGACGAGCTGCAGGAAGTGGCCAAACAGCTGGGCGGGGGCGGCCTGCCCTACGCCAAATGGGGCAAGGACGGCCTCTCCAGCTCCTTCAAGAAGTTCCTGGAGGGCGAGGCCGAAACCCAGCTGAAGGGCGCCCTGGGAGCCGCGGGCGAGGGCCTCGCCGTGTTCGCCGTGGGCACCGACGCCCAGACCTCGAAGATCCTCGGCGAACTGCGCCAGCGGCTCGCCCGCACCTTCGGCCTAGTGGACGAAACCAAGTTCGCCTTCCTATGGGTGGTGGACTTCCCCCTGCTGGAATGGAGCGACGAGGAGGGCGCCGGCCATGGCCGCTTCGTCGCCTGCCACCACCCCTTCACGTCGCCCCATCCCGAGGACATGGAGTTGCTGGAGACGAACCCCGGCGCCTGCCGCGCCGTGGCCTACGATCTCGTGCTCAACGGCTACGAGGTGGGCGGTGGTTCCATCCGCATCCATGACGCGCAGACGCAAAGCCGCATGTTCCGGGCCCTGGGCATCGGCGAGGAGGAGGCCCGCAGCAAGTTCGGCTTCCTGCTCGACGCCCTCGCCTTCGGCGCGCCGCCCATGGGCGGCCTCGCCCTGGGCCTGGATCGCCTGGCCATGCTCCTGGCCGGCGCCGACAACATCCGCGAGGTCATCGCCTTCCCCAAGACGGCCCAGGCCCGCTGCCTCATGACGGACGCCCCCAGCGAGGTGGACGTCCGCCAGCTTAAGGAACTGCACCTGCTCCAGGAGAAGCCCCAGACCTACAAGGTGGGCGCCGTCTTCTTCGAAAGCGTGGAAGGGAACAACCCCGAGCTGCGCGGCCAGGCCTTCCAGCAGCTGGGGCTCACCCCGCGGCAGACGCAGGGCCTCGTCACCCTGGACAACCAAGGCACCATCCTCGACGCCCAGACATTGAGCGGGCCCACCTTCGAGTTCTAGCACTGCCGGGGGCCGCCCTGGGGCCAGCCGCGTTGATCGGGCCTTGAGGGGCCTGGCAGGCTTCAGCCACACCCTAGGAAGCAGCATGCGCGCCCCGGCTACGATCCTCTGCCTTTGCATGGCCGCCCTCCCCTCGGCGGCCCAGGCCAGGCCCGCCCAGGCCCCCGCGAAAACCCACAAAGTGGAGCGGGTGGCGGAGGACATTTACTGCATCTCAGGCGAAGGCGGCAACGTCGGGTTGGTGGTGACGGAAAAGTTCGCCGTGCTCATCGATGACCAGTTCGAGCACACCCTCGCCGGACTGCGCGACGCCATCCGTTCCGTCACGTCCAAGCCCATCAAGTACGTCATCAATACCCACCTGCATGGCGATCACACGGGCGGGAACCGGGGATTGGAGGGCCAGGTGATGGCCATCGTGGCCCACACCAACGTCCGCAGGCGCCTCGCGGAGGAGCAGCGCAGCAACCCCTCCGAGCCCCAGGGCGGCCTGCCGGTGCTGGTCTTCGGCGAAACCGATCCCCAGGTGAAGGCCCAGCTGAACCTCACCCTGGGCGCCACCGAGCTCCGCCTCGTCCACTTCCGCGCCGGCCACACGGATGGCGATCTCATGGTGAGCCTTCCCTCCGCTCGCGTGCTTCACATGGGGGACCTCTTCCTCCACGGACTCCTGCCCTTCATCGACCTCCCCAGCGGGGGAAGCCTCGCGGGCCTCCTCGACAACGCGGAGTGGGTGCTCAGCTGGCTTCCCTCGGACGCCAAGATCATCCCCGGCCACGGGCCCCTGGCCTCCAAGGCCGACCTCCTCCGTTACCGGGACTTCCTCAAGGCCGCCCAGGCCCACGTCCAGGCCCATCCCGGAATGACCGGCGCGGAACTCAGCGCCCGTTTCGATCGGAAGCCCTGGCCCCAGTTCCAGGAACTCGGGAAATACCTCACCTGGGATGGCTTCTTCACCATGGCCTCGGGCCGGATGCCCGTGTGGGATTGAGGCGTCTCCCGAAAGGCCAATCCCGATACCCGGCGTTAAGTGGTTGATGAGACGGTGGTGGCATTGCGATCCATCGTGCGAATCGCCGTGATTCACTCGCCGCGCACCCACTTCCGGTACGCCGCCGGGCTGATCCCCGTGACCTGCTTGAAGTGGCGGCTGAGCGCCGCCTGATCGCAAAACCCCACCTCGCCGGCGATATCCGCGATGGGACGCTCCGATTCCGCCAGCGCGTCCGCCGCCGCCTGGATGCGCACCTTCATCACGTACTGGCCGGGGCTGAGGTGGAAGACCTTCTTCATGCGGCGCTCGAATTGGGCCATGGAGACGCCCGCGAGGGCCGCCAGCCGTTCCACGCGGAGGCCTTCGGCGAAGTGGGCGTGGATATGGTCCACCGCCGCCGCGAAGGGGGCGTCGATGAGGCCGGCGCGGCTGGGTTCCGGCAGGTCCGTGCTGAGGCAGGCGAGGGCCACCACGCGGCCGGCGCGATCCTTCACGGGCACCTTTTGCGTCAGGCACCAGCCGGGGCGGCGGTCCGGATAGAGGGTGAGGTCCAGGGCGTCCACGATGGGGCGGCCCGTGCGGAAGAGGCGCGCGTCCTGCTCCGCGTAGCGCTGGGCCATCTCCGGGGGCCAAAGGTCGAAGACCGTCTTCCCCAGGGCCGCTTCCTTCGAGGGCAACCCGCAGCGTTCGACGCCGCTCCGGCTCATGGCGAGGTAGCGCCCATCCGGATCCTTCACCGTGAACACGGCCTCGTGCATGCGATCGAAGAGGGCCTCCACGAAGCCCAGGGAGTCCAAGGCCGGGATCAGGGCGTCGAGGCCCTTGGCGGTGCGCGAGGGAGACATAGGCACCAGTGTGCCGGAATTGGGCGATCCCCTCGCTCGAACAGGGGGTTTCCACAAGAGCCCGGCGGGTCCCTTGGGGCAGGATGAAGGCGGAAGCGCGCCCATGACCTCACCCACCCGGATCCGGATCCTCGATAGCCACACGGGCGGTGAGCCCACCCGCGTGGTGCTGGAGGGCGCGCCGGATCTGGGCTCGGGCCCCCTGGCCGAGCGTCGGGAGCGGTTCCGCACGCATCACGACGCATGGCGCCGCGCCGTGGTTTGCGAGCCCCGGGCCTCCGAGGTGATGGTGGGCGCCCTGCTGGTGGAACCTCATGCGCCCGGCTGCGATCTCGGCCTCATCTTCTTCAACAACGTGGGCCCCCTCGGCATGTGCGGCCACGGCACCCTCGGCGTCGTGGAGACCCTGCGGCACCTGGGCCGGCTCAGCCCTGGCCCCCTGCGCATGGATACGCCCGTGGGCGTCGTGGAAGCCGAGCTGTGGGCGGATGGCAGCGCCGTCGTGACCAACGTGCATTCCCGCCGCATGCGGAAGGATGTGCCGTTGGAGGTGCCCGGCCTCGGCCTCATCCACGGCGACGTAGCCTGGGGCGGCAACGGCTTCTTCCTCGTGGCGGACCACGGCCTAGAGTTGATCCCCGCCCGCCTGCCCGAGCTCATGGCCGCCACCGCCGCCATCCGCGAGGCCCTCTCCCACGCGGACCTCGAAGCCGAAGCCGGCTTCGCCATCGATCACGTCGAGCTCACGGGTCCGCCCCTCGATCCCCACAACCATGGCCGCAACTTCGTCCTCTGCCCGGGGATGGAGTGGGACCGCAGCCCCTGCGGCACGGGCACCTCCGCCAAGCTGGCCTGCCTGCACGCCGACGGCAAGCTCGCCGAGGGCGTGGCCTGGCGGCAGGAGAGCCTCATCGGCAGCGTCTTCGAGGGCTGGCTTGAGATGAAGGATGGGGTCCTCCTCCCCCACATCCGCGGCCGAGCCCACATCACGGCCGAAGCCACCCTCCACCTTGATCCCGAAGATCCCTTTCGTTTCGGCCTTCCCCGTTAGGGCCGTCCATGAATTTCCAATAGGAGCCCCCATGCATCCCTTCCACGGCGTCCTTCCCGCCATCACGACCCCCTTCCAGCCCGATGGCTCCGTGGATCACGCGGCCCTGGAGGCCCACGCCCGCTGGATGCTTTCCCAAGGCTGTTCCGGGCTCGTGCCCTGCGGCTCCCTGGGCGAGGGCGCCACGCTGAGCTTCGATGAGAAGGTCGCCGTGATCCGCACCTGCGTGAAGGCCGCAGAGGGAAAGCCCGTGATCCCCGGCATCGCCGCCCTCGCCACCGCCGAGGCCGTGCGCCTCGCCCAGGCGGCCCAGGCCGCGGGAGCCCAAGGCCTCATGGTGCTGCCTCCCTACGTCTACGTCGGCGATTGGGCCGAGATGCGCGCCCACATGGGTGCCGTCATTGAGGCGACGGCCCTGCCCTGCCTCCTCTACAACAATCCCGTGGCCTACAAGGTGGATTTCGTGCCGGAGCAGATCGCCGAACTGGCGGGCCTTCACGCAAACCTGCGGGGCGTGAAGGAGAGCAGCACGGACGCCCGCCGCATCGCGGGGATCCGGGCCCTCATCGGCGATCGGCTGGCCTTGGGCGTGGGGGTGGACGACTGCCTCATGGAAGGCGTGGCCATGGGGGCCTCCTTTTGGATCGCGGGCCTCGTGAACGCCTTTCCCAAGGAGAGCGTGGACCTCTTCAGCCTCAGCCGGGCGGGGAGGGTGGAGGAGGCCTTCCGGCTCTACGCCTGGTTCCTGCCGCTGCTGCGCATGGACACGGTGCCGAAGTTCGTGCAGCTCATCAAGCTCGTGCAGCAGGAGATGGGCCATGGACATGAGCGCATGCGGGCGCCGCGGGCCGAACTGGCCGGAGTTGAGCGGGAGGCGGCGTTGGCCGTGCTGGGGGCGGCGCTGGGCCAGAGAGTGTGAGCCAAAGAAAAAGAAACCAGAGATGAACGGAGATAAAAGCATGAGTAGCCGGAAGGCCTCATCGAAGGGCATCACTGTTCATCACTGTTCATCACTGGTTTTCTTTTGGTTCTTTGGCCGGTGCGCAATGAATAAAACTGAAAAAGCAAACCAGTGATGAACAGTGATGAACAGTGATAAAGAAAAGGCGGACCTTCGCCGGCTTTGATCTCCGTTCAACTCTGTTCATCTCCGGTTTTCCTTTCCTCCTCTCCGGTTGGTGAATCCATGCTCCAAGGCCTCTCCCTCCTCGGCCCCGTCCTCGGCGATCCCGGCGACAACGCGTTTCAGGCCACGAACCCCGCCACCGGCGAGGCGCTGGCCCCGGCCTTCCACTCCGCCACGGACGCCGAGGTGGATCGCGCCGTGGATCTGGCCCACGAGGCGGCCCCGGCCCTGGAGTCCCTGGGCGGCGAGGGCCGGGCGGAACTGCTCCGCGAGATCGCCAAGGGCCTGGAGGGCGCCGCCGATGAGCTCGTCCCCCGCGTCATGGCGGAAACGGCCCTGCCCGAGGCCCGGGTTCGCGGCGAGCTGGGCCGCACCTGCTTCCAGCTGCGCCTCTTCGCGGACGTGGCCCAAGAGGGTTCCTGGGTGGAGGCCCGCCTCGACGCGGGAGACCCGGCCCGCGCGCCCCTGCCCAAGCCGGATCTGCGCTCCATGCTGCACGCCCTCGGCCCCGTGGCCGTCTTCGGCGCATCCAACTTCCCCCTGGCCTTCGGCGCCCTCGGCGGCGATACGGCTTCGGCGCTGGCGGCGGGCTGTCCCGTGGTGGCCAAGGCCCATCCCTTGAACCCCGGCACCAGCGAGTTGGTGGGCCGTGTCGTTCAAGGCGCGCTGGCTCGCCGGGACCTTCCCTTCGGCTGCTTCAGCCTCCTCTTCGACGGGGGCCACGCCGTGGCGCAGCGGCTCGTGCAACACCCCGGCATCCGCGCCGTGGGCTTCACGGGTTCCTTCAGGGGCGGCCGGGCCCTGCTGGACCTCGCCGCCGCCCGCCCCGAGCCCATCCCCGTCTACGCGGAGATGGGCAGCGTGAACCCCGTCCTCGTGCTGCCCGGCGCCCTCGCCGCCCGGAGCGAGGCCCTGGGCCGGACGCTGGCCGCCTCCGTGCTCAATGGCGTCGGCCAGTTCTGCACGTGCCCGGGGTTCATCATCGCCGTGAAGGGCGACGGCTTCGAGGGGTTGAGGAGGGGGCTCGCGGAAGCGCTGGGCGCCGCGTCCCCCTCGCCCATGCTGGGCGAGGGGATGAGCCGCGCCTATGGTGCGGCCGTGGCGAAGATGAAAGCGGAGGGTGCCGAAGTCGTCGTCGAGGCGGCAGAGGTGCCCAAGGGTTGCGCGGGCGCGGCCCTGCTGGAGGTCGCGGCGGCCCAGGTGCTCGCCCGGCCTGCCCTGGTGGAGGAGATCTTCGGCCCGGCCACCCTCCTCGTCGCATGCGCCGACGAGGGCGAACGCAGCGCCCTGCTCGCCGCCCTGCCCGGCCAGCTCACGGCCACGGTGTGGATGGAGCCCAGCGACGAACCCCTCGCCGCCGCCCTCCTCCCCCGCCTCCGAGCCAAGGCCGGCCGCGTGCTCTTCAACGGCGTCCCCACGGGCGTGGAAGTGGCTCCCGCCATGGTGCACGGCGGCCCCTGGCCCGCCACCAGCGCCCCCCACGCCACCAGCGTCGGCACCCGCGCCATCGCCCGCTGGGCGCGGCCCGTCTGCTATCAGGATGCGCCGGAAGGACTGTTGCCGATGGAGATCCAGAGCTGCAACCCCTTGGGGATTCGCCGCCTGATGAGTTGACAGCGGCAGTCTACAAATCCCAGTTCTAGGGCTACAGGCCTGGGGGCGAAGGGCCCTACCTCCGGAGGGCAGGCGCCTCGCTCAACTCCCGCTGAAAGGCTTCAAAGGCATTCTGGCTAGCACGCTTGGCCGATAGGGAGAAGTCGGCCTTGAACTCCTCGTAAGGCGCCTGGCCCTGCCCGATGAAACGTTTCTCCCAGATCACCTTGCCTTCCCGATCCATGGCCTTGCAATTGAGATCCACGGTGAAATCCGTAGGCGGCCAAGTGAAGACGCCCGTGGAGGAAGAGTTGGTACTGATCTCGGGAATGAAGACGAAGGTGATGTCATTGGCCTTGATCCCTTCGGCATCCGAGGCCGATTTCAACGGATAGGCTCGGCGGAAGACGTTGGAGAGGGCCTTGAACAGGGCGGGCTCGAGTTCCTTGTAGGGAAAGTAGCGAACCTTATCGCCGCCTCCTCCGGGGCTCTCGACCGACTTCTGCCGGTCCCCATCGGAGATGAAATAGCCCACATTAAGATCAATGGGCTGGATGTCCTTCCGTTCCAGTTTCGAGACATCCGGCGTGATGACGATGGGGTGGGCGCAAGCGCTCAGGAGCAGCGCCGAGGCGAGGCCGAAGGACATAGAGATGCGGTTCATGATTGGTTCCTCCAAAGGGTCCGGAAGGATTCACTTCTTCGTAGCCGCGATAAATTCGGGATCCGCGTAGAGTTCCCCGAGCAACTTCTGAACCACAATGGGGTAATTCTGCTGGGCCCTCGGAATGGCCACATTTCCCATGAAACTGGACTCCCACTCGTAAGTGGCCTGCTTCACTTTGTCGTAGCGGATCTCGCCGCCGCGCTTCACGACAAACCTCGCTTCGATCACGGCGTTCGCCGTGGAGATCCCAGCGGCGTTCAGCTCATTGCGGATCAGGACTCCGCTCAGGTCAACCGCGGCGTTTTCATCCAAGAGCCGCGCGTCATCCAGCTCCTGGCGCAGAGCCTCGCGAATGTATTTAATGAAAGAACCCTCGTAGGGCGAAGTGTAGGCGCCACCCCGGATCGAGAGCTGGTTCACGTTTTGCCCACCCTTGGCATCCGCCGTGAAGTCCCCCACTTTGAGGGGCCCCATGCCTGCGTCCCTAAGGGCATTCACGTGGTCGGGAGCGGGAGTGTACTTCGGAGCGATGGTGGAGCAGGCCGTCATCGCAGCCAGCAAAAGAACGGCGAAAATTCCAGAGAGCCGTGGGGATGTCAATTCTACCTCCGGGGGCGGGGAAAGGCCTGGGGATGGGGGTCGAAGCAGATGGGCATTGAACCTCAAGAAGGAAAACCAATCTGCCCGCTGGTGATGCCCTCCATGCTACAGGCACCCCAGCACATTGGATCATCACAAATGCGATTCCCCGGGGCCGCAGAGGGCCTCAACGGTGGACTGTAGAATCGGGCCATGACTTCGTTGCTCCCCCTCGTCTTGACCGCCCTCCTTCGGCCGCCCCCTGGCTCTCAGGACGCCAAAGCCACCCCCCTCCTCCTCAAGCCCTCCCCCGTACCCGGCGGCGTGGCCATGGTGCCCCTGCCGGCTTCGGAGCGCGCGCCGGCGGTGGCCTACAAGGGCGAGCGAGTGCTCGTGCGCCGCCAGGGCGCCAGCTGGATCGCCATTGTCGGAATCAAGCTCTCCACCAAGCCCGGCACCGAATCCCTGGAGGTGGACGGGCGGCCCCTCGCCTTCAAGGTGACGCCAAAAAAGTACGCCGAGCAGCGGGTCACCGTGGAGAATCCGCGGCTCGTGACGCCCAACGCGGAGGACGAGGCCCGCATCGCCCGTGAAGAGGCCGTCATCAAACCCCTGTGGCCCGCCTGGCCCGCGGGCTGGACGCCGAGCCTAGCCTTCCGCCCACCCACGGCCGGCCGCCTCACGGCCTCCTTTGGCATGCGCCGCATCTTCAACGGCCAGCCCCGGAATCCCCACCCGGGCCTCGACATCGCCGCGCCCAAGGGGCAGGTCGTCGTCGCCCCCGCCGAGGGCGTCGTCCTCCTCACGGGGGATTACTTCTTCGCCGGCAACTTCGTGATGATCGCCCACGGCGAGGGCGTCGTAAGCCTGCTCTGCCACCTCTCCCGCATCGACGCGAAGGCGGGGGACATCCTCAAGTCCGGAACTCCCATCGGCCTCGTGGGCAGCACGGGCCGCTCCACGGGCCCCCACCTGCACTGGACCCTCAGCCTCAACAACGCCCGGGTGGATCCGGGGCTATTTTTGAAGTGAATTCCATTCATCCTTGAGGCGAACCCTCCCATCACCTCCTGCCGTTCATGAGGCTTCCCATGAATTCAAGACCGCTCCGCACCCTCGCCCTCCTGCTCGGTGCCGTCTCCCTCCAGGCCCAGAACCCCGCGGCCGGGAATAACAACATGGCTTGGCAGATGCAACAGCAGCAATTCCAGGCCCAGCGCATGTTCCAGATGCAGCAGCAGATGCATCGCCAGGTTCAGATGCAGCAGCAAATGATGTCCCAGCAGCGGATGCAAGCCCAAATGGCGGCCCAGCAGGCCATGGCCCAACGCATCCGCCAGCAGGAGACCCAGGAGATGACGGCACGCCGGGCCATCGCCCTACCGCCATCCCTGCTATCAAAGCCCGCCGGCGAGGCATGGCAGGCGGCCCTCGGGCAGACCCGCGCTTTCCCCGCCTTCGACGGCGAGCGGCTCGTGGTCGTGACCAAGGAACCCCGATGTCTCCGAAGCCTGGATCTGGCCACGGGCAAGGCCCTTTGGGAAGTGCCCCTGCCGGACAAGTTGGCCCTCGATCCCCTCCTCGTGGGCGACAGCTTGATCTACGCCACCAAGGACCAGCTACTGGCCATCCTCGATGCCAATACGGGCAGGGACCGCCACCTCCTGCAACTGGATGCCCTCGACACCTACCTCATGTCGAACCGCTCCTCCCACGCCCGCGTGCTTTACCCCGCCATCGACGGGGATCGCATCATCCTCTCCACCTACGGAAAGGGCCATGGCACCCCCACGGGGTGGATCTACGCCATCGACCTCCCCACGGGAAAGGTCCAATGGAAAGTGGACTTCCCCGGCGGGCCCGACCTTATTCCCATCATCGCCGGAGACCGCGTCCTCGCGGGTGGCGCCGGGAGGGTGCTGGCCCTGAACCTCGCCGATGGGAAGCAGCTATGGGAATGCCGCCTCTCCGGCAGCGCGGAGATCACGGAGGGCCCCCTGCTGGCCGGCACCTACGCCGTGATTTCCGAACAGAAGGTCCACGCCATTGACGTCGCCAAGGGCACGCTGCTTTGGTCCACACCTTTCTCGGGGCGCCCCATCCTGCAAGGCGAGGGCGACCGGCTCATCTACTCTGACTTCCGCGGGCTCTTCATCCGCCGGGAGTGGCTCGTGGCCTTGGATGCCAAGACGGGTAAGCAGGCCTGGGAGCTGAAGCTGGGCGAATCCCGCATCCCCTGGATCCAGGAGGGCAAGGTGCTGTGCAATTCCGAAGCGACGCTGATGGCCCTGGATCTGGCCACGGGCAAGCAGGTGTGGAGCCGCACCCTCCCCGAGGCCCCTTCCATTCCCCTCGCCGTCTTCGGGGAATCCCTCTACGCCGTGGTGGGAAGCGGCAAAGGCACCCAACTCAAAGCCCTCAAGCTGGCCGATGGATCCCCGGCCTGGGAGGCTCCCTGCCCAGAAGCCCACGCCGACGGCATGCTCCTCCTCACGGATAAGGGATTTCTCTTCCCCCGCGAAGATCAGAGCTTGACGCTGCTGAAGTAGCCGACGCCTACCTCCCTTCATGGGGCCGGTTTCATCCACAATGGAACCGTGCCCCCCACCCTCCGCCACAAAGCCGCCCTCATCCTCCGCCAGGCGGGCTGGGACCTCCCGCCCCTGCCCCTCGTGTGGTCGCCGCGTCTGACGCGCTGCGCGGGGCTCTTCGTGGTGGAGAAGGATGCGCGGGGCGTGTGGCGGCCGGAGATCCGACTGAGCACCCCGCTCCTGCGGCGCTTGGACTGGCCGTGGCCCCAGGTGGTGTGCGGGATGAAGTGCCACACGCCGGAGGAGATCCAAACCCGCATCCTCGAGCACGAGCTGATCCACTACAAGCTGTGGCTGGACAAGGTGGACTTCGGCCATACGGATCGCTTCCGGCAGCTGGCCTGGGAGGCCTTTGGGCATCAGAGCATCACGCACGGGATCGGCCAGGAGGCCGCCTGAGCGCGAGCCTGCTCCACCTGGAGGCAGGCCCTTACCGGGCCTCGGTTTCTCCCGTGGGTGCGGAGCTCCAGTCGTTCGGATGGGAGGGCCACGAGCTGCTGTGGGACGGCGATCCCGCCTGGTGGGCCCGGCGCGCGCCGCTGCTCTTTCCCGTGATCGGGGGTGTGGCGGGGGGCGAGGTGCGCGTCGGGGGAAGGGCCTTCCCCATGCCGAAACACGGCTTCGCCCGGGATCTCGTGTGGGAGGTGCTCGAAGCCACGGGCGCGCGGTGCGAGCTTCGCTTGAGGGAGGATGGGACGACGCGGGCGCACTACCCCTTCGCCTTCGATTTGCGCTTCATCGCCACCCTCGACGACTCGGGGCTGCGGATGGAGGCGCGGCTTTCCAATCCCGGAGAGGTGCCCCTGCCGGCGCAGTTCGGGTTCCACCCGGCCTTCCGTTGGCCCCTCTTTCCAGGTGACCTTCGCGAGGCCCACGGGCTCGAATTCAACGCGCGGGAGCCGGGCCCCTTGCGACGGCTTGAGGGTGACCTCCTCGGCCCGGAACTTCGCCCCTCGCCCGTCGTGGGGAAGCGCCTCGAATTGAACGACACCTGCTTCGCGGCGGACGCCCTCATCTGGGAGCGCCCCGCGAGCCGGGGACTGCGCTACGGCGTGCCCGGGTGCCCGCGCCTGCGCGTGACCTGGGAGGCGCCCACCTTCGCCTGCTGGACGAAGCCCGGCGCGCCCTTCCTCTGCCTGGAGCCCTGGCAGGGGCTGGCGGATCCCGTGGGCTTCACGGGGGAGCTGGGGGAACGGCCCGGCGCCCTCCTCCTCCGCCCAGGAAAGGCGGCGGCCTGGTCCATGGCCTTGGGTGTGGAAGGCCCGGAGCTCCGGTAGGAGCCTGCTACACTCGCTGAAAATCCAGTGAGGAACCAATGGCCGATACAAGGCGGGAATGGAGGTTCGGCGTGGCGGCCGCGGCCTTGGTGGCGCTGGGCGTGGCCCTGCACCTCCACAAGGCCGTCACGGCCGGAGAGCGGCCCAGCCTCATCCTCAGCAACATCATCATGGCGGCGGCCATGCTCGCCCACGCCTGGGATCTCCTGGGCTGGCGGCGGGCCCTGCTCTTCTTCAGCACCTGCATCGTCCTCTCCTTCGGTGCGGAGACGCTGAGCATCGCCACGGGCCTCGCCACGCCCTACCACTACACGGAGGTGCTCGGGCCCCGCCTGGGCGCCGTGCCCTACGTGATCCCCTTGGGCTGGTTCACGATGATGTACGCCAGCCACACGGTGGTGAACTACATCTGCGAGGGCGGCCCCATCAGCACGAAGGGCGGTGGCCCCTGGATCCTCGGGCTCTCCGTGCTCACGGCCCTCGTGATGACCACCTGGGATCTCACGACGGACCCCTACATGGTGCTGAAGGCGAAGGCCTGGGTCTGGGATCAGCCGGGCCCCTACTTCGGCATCCCCTTCGCCAACTTCCTCAGTTGGGTGGAGACCTGCTTCATGATCAACGTGGCCCTCCGCCTCACCGAGCGCGGCTTCCCCGTGCCGGAGAAGGCGCACAAGACGTGGTTCTACGCCCTGCCGTTGGTGACCTACGGGATCCTGGGCCTGCCGGACGTCTTCATCGGCTTCCCCATCGCCACGCGCCTGCTCTCCCCCTTCACGATGGGCATCCCGCTGTTGGCGGCGGCGGCACGATTGAAGCAGACGGAGGTGAGGAAATGAGGGGCTACCTCGAACAGAAAGTCACGGCCCACCGCGGGATCGAGCTGGCCCTGCTCACGGGCATGGCCTTCGCCTTCCTCGCCCACGCCTGCATTCAGATCTACCACGTCACCCATCAGGTGGCCCCCGTCGAGCGGGTGGCCTTCCCCATCATCACGGTGATCTTCACCACGCTCGTGTTCCTGCACGCGCTCTACACGCTGGGGTGGCGGCAGGCCTCGGCCTTCCTCGTCCTCACCTACGTGATCTCGTTCGGTTTCGAGTTCGTGGGCGCCCGCACGGGACTCGTCTTCGGGCCCTACCGCTATACGGATCTGCTGGGCCCCAAGTGGTTCGGCACGGTGCCCCTCGTCATTCCCTTCGCGTACTTCATGGTGCTCTACCCCTGCCACCTCATGGCCAACCTGCTCCTGGGCGAGGGCCCCCTCTCCATCCCGAAGGGCCTGGCCTGGGTGCTCACGGCCTCCGTGTTCTCGGGCATGGTGATGACGGCCTGGGACCTCACCATGGATCCGCTCATGGCGGGCGAAGTGAAGGCCTGGATCTGGACGGAGGGCGGAAGCTACTTCAACATCCCCTTCCAGAATTTCATCGGTTGGGTGGTCACCGTGGCCACCTGCGCCATGGCCTTCCGCATGGCGGCTTCGAAGCTCCCCCTCAAGCCCCTGGGCACCCCGCGCCGATGGGTGCTCATGCTGCCCCTCCTGGGCTATGGCCTCCTCTCCTTCGGCGACCTCTTCGTGGGCTATCCCCTCGCCACGCGGGTGATCTCCCCCTTCGTCATGGGCGTCCCCCTGCTGGCGGCGACGCTGCGGGTCTTCGCGCCCGAGCGCTGAGCCATGGAGGAGCCCGGGAGGGAGCAAGAAGGGCTCGAGGGCACGATCTCCCTCACCTTCGAGCGCCGCCTGGGCTCCGGTTCCTTCGGCACCGTGTACGCGGCCTTCGACGCGGAGCGCCAGTGCAAGGTGGCGGTGAAGCACCTCCACCACACGACCCCCGAGGCCCTCTACCTCTTCAAGCGCGAGTTCCGAGCGCTGGCGGACCTCGTCCATCCGAATCTGGTGATGCTCTACGACCTCACCTCCCAAGGGGACCGCTGGTTCTTCACCATGGAGCTGGTGGAGGGCCAATCCTTCTTCGAGTACGTGCGCACCCATCCGGAACTGGGCGTGTACCCTTCGGGCTCCCACTCCAACCTCTCCGAGGCGGAGACCCGGGCCCGCACGAATCAAATGGAACTGGCCACGCTGGATTCGGACCAGCTGCCCCCGGATTCCGATTCCAGCGGGGACTCCGAACCCGGCACGCCGTTGCCGCCCGCGAAGGATTCCCCGACGGACGCTCCGGATATTCCAAGGCTCCGCTCCGCCCTCCGCCAGCTGGCGGAAGGCTTGAACGCGCTGCACGCCGCGGGCAAGCTCCACCGGGATCTCAAACCCGGAAACATCATGGTGGATGGGGATGGCCGCGTGGTGATCCTCGACTTCGGGCTCGTGATGGACCTGGCGCCCGACGAAGCGGGGGACCCCAAATCCAGGCTCTTCGGCACGCCCGCCTACATGGCCCCGGAGCAGGGATCGGGAGGTCTCGTCTCCGAGGCCAGCGATTGGTACGCGGTGGGCGTGGTGCTCTATGAGGCCCTCACGGGCCGCCCCCCCTTCACGGGCCGGGGCGCGGATCTGATCCGGCGCAAACTGATGGAGGAGCCCCTCCGGGCGGATCTGCTCGTGCCGAACCTCCCCCGGGACCTCGTCCAGCTCTGCATGGACCTCCTCCGGCGCAACCCCTTCTGGCGTCCGAAGGGCGCCGAGGTGCTGGCCCGCCTGGGAACCGCCTCCGCCCCGAACCCCGAACCCGCCCCCTCCATCCAGCGGGGCCGGGAACGGGAACTGGAGGTGCTGCTGGAGCATTACCAGGCCCTCCAGGATGGCCGCCCGCGCACCCTGGCGCTCCACGGCGGCTCCGGCATGGGGAAGAGCCACCTCCTGCGCCGTTTCCTGCGGGAAGTGCGCCGCCGGAACCCCGCGGCGGTGATCCTCAGGGGCCGGTGCTACGAGCAGGAGTCCGTGCCCTTCAAGGCCCTGGATAGCCTCGTGGATGCCCTCAGCAACCACTTGGCCCACCTCCCGGATGCGGAGGTGAGGGCCCTCCGGCCGGCCAATCCCCAGGCCCTCGCGCGTCTCTTCCCCGTGCTCCGGCAGGTGCCCGCCTTGGACGAAGGGGATGCGGGCGCCGTGCCCGACCTCTTCGAGCTCCGGCGCCAGGCCTTCGGCGCGCTCCGGGAGCTGCTGACCAATATGGGGAGCCAGCATCCCCTCATCCTCGTCATCGATGACCTCCAGTGGGGGGATCTGGATAGCGCCCTCCTCATGGAGGAAATCCTCCGTCCGCCGGATGCCCCGGTGCTGCTCCTCGTCTTCGCCTTCCGCAGCGAGGAGAAGGATTCCTCCCCCATCCTCCGGGAGATCCTCCCCAAGCTCACGGCCTCCACGCTGGAGCTGGGCCCCCTCACGCCCGAGGAGGCCTGGGATCTCTCCCTCGCCTGCCTTGGCGCCCAGGATCGGGCCGCCCGCGCCCAGGCCCACGAGATCGTCCAGGAGGCCCGGGGCAACCCCTTCTTCATCCGGCAGCTCGCCCTCTTCACGCAGCACCGGGAGCTGGCCTCCGCCACCGGAGGCGTGGAACAGATCGTGCTCGAAGGCGTCATGGCCCTTCCCGAGGAGGCGCGGAGGCTCCTGGAGGTGATTTCCGTGGCCGGCCAGCCCATGGAGGTGAGCCTCGCTCGCCGGGCGGCGCGGATCCAGGGCGAGGGCCCCCTCGTGCTGCTCCGGGCCAGGCACCTCATCCGGAACCTCGGATCCCCGGGCGGGCGCCAGCTGGAGCCCTACCACGACCGCATCCGCGAGGCGGTGCTCGGCAGCCTGGGCGCGATCCAGCTGCAGGCCCACCACTGGGCCCTGGCCCACGTGCTGGAGTCCTCGGGATGGCAGGATCCGGAGACCCTCACGCGCCACTTCGAAGGCGCCGACGAGCCCGCCAAGGCCGCCATCTACGCCGCCCAAGCCGGCGATCGGGCCTCCGGCGCCCTCGCCTTCGAGCGGGCGGCCCGCTACTACCAAAAGGCCCTGGAGCTCGGCGCGCCCGCGCCCCAGGCCCTGTGGGTCAAGCTGGCTGAGTCGCTGGCCCACGCGGGCTTCGGCCACCGGGCCGGGAAGGCCTACCTGGAGGCCGCGGCCGGAGCTGCGCCCGAAGAGGCCATGCGCCTCCGGCGGCTGGCGGCGGATCGGTTCATCCGCAGCGGGCATTTCGAGGAGGGGGTCCCCCTCCTCCGGGAACTGGTGCGGGCTGCGGGGCTCTCCTGGCCGGCCACCCGCCTGCAGGCCCTCGCCAGCCTCCTCTTCCATCGGGCCCAGCTGAAGCTGCGGGGGCTGCGCTTCCAGGCCCGGGAAGCGGACCAGATCCCCCCGAGGGACCTCCTGCGGATGGAGGTCTGCCGCGTCGCCGCCGGGGGCCTGAGCACCGTGGATCCCATGCGCGGAATCGACTTCCAGACCCGCCACCTCCTCATGGCCCTCCAGACGGGCGAACCCCTGAACCTGGCCCGTTCCCTGGCCCTGGAGACGGCCCTGCGCAGCGTGAAGGGCGCCGCCGGCGCCGCCGTCACGGCTCGCTTCCAAGCCCTCACCCTCGCCCACGCCGAAGGGATGGGGCACCCGGAGGCCCTGGCCCGGGCCTACATCGCCGCCGGCATCGCCGCCAGTTCGGAGGGGCGCTGGAACGAGGTCGTCCCCTGGATGGACAAGGCCCTCGCCACCTACGAAAGGGCCCCCCAATCCCTCGTCCACGAGATCCACTTCGCCCACGCCTACGGGCTCGGGGCCCGGCTCACCATGGGCCGCTACGCCGAGGTGCGCCCGAAGTTGCCCGCCCTCATGCAGGCGGCCCAGGAGCGGGGGGACACCTACATCCGGATGCACCTGACCGCCGCCATCGGGGCCAAGCTCCACCTCGCCGACGATGACCCAGGCCAGGCCCGCGCGGAGCTCGAAGAGGTGCTCTCGGTGTGGACCCACCCCACGGGAGCCTTCACCATGCCCGAGTTCTACGCTCTCATGACGAGCGTGGATGCCGATCTCTACGAGGGCCAGGCCGAAGGGGCCCGGGCCCGCCTGCTCCGCCACCTGGGGCCCATCAAGGCCTCCGGCCTATTGGGGGTGAGCGGCCTCCGCTTCCAGTGGCAGTACCTCCATGCCCTCGTGGCCCTGAGCGGAGGGGCCGCCCAACTCCCCCTCGCCCAGCGTTCGTTGAAGGCCCTCCAGCGCGAGAAGTTCCCCTACACGGGGGCCCTGCTCTCCCAGCTGCGGGGCGGCATCGCCCTCCTGGAGGGGCGGCCGGAGGAGGCTCTTTACCACCTCCGCGCCGCCATTCCCGCCCTCGAGGGCTGCCACCTCGTGCCGCAGGCCATGGCCGCGCGCTGGGCCTTGGGCCAGGCCACGCCGGGAGCCGAAGGCGCCGCCGCGCTCGACGAGGCGCTGGCCTGGGCCCGGGAGCAGGGCATCCGGCGGCCGGATCGCTTCTTCGCCATGTTCATGCCGGGGGACTGGGGCGGGGGAGCCGCGGAGCCTCCGGGTTAAGGAAAGAACTGAACGCGGAGGGATCTCGGAGGCCGCTGCGCGGCTCATGGAGGGACGCCGAGAAAAGCAAGACGCAGAAGACGCAGAAGGCGCTGCGCGCCACGCCGAAGCCGCCGAAGGTGGCTCGACCCATCCGGGCGCACGGCCTTCGGATCCTGGGGGGGCCCCCGGGCAGCTTCAAGGGCTGGCCGAG
>CAYWDR010000052.1:0-17819 GCA_964457075.1 uncultured Solibacteraceae bacterium | reverse complement strand
GCAGGCCTATTGCCTTTATCACCGTTCATCATTTTTTCATCACTGTTCATCACTGGTTTCTTTTGTCCAATCGGCGTGGTCTCCGGCCCTTGACGCAATGTCGGACGGCGGCCCGTTCGGTCTGGCCAGGCCGCCTGAAGCCTGACAGCGCAGGCCCCCCCGGGTACCCTGGAAGGGGGCCCGGGGCGCTGTGATTCGACGGCGCGACGGTTCCCGTTCAAGGGGGCCATGGCCGTGATCCGCCGTCTATTCGTCCAGAAGAAGCCCGCCTTCGCCGTGGAGGCGAAGCACTTCCTCCACGATCTCCGGGAAAACCTGGGCGTGAAGACCCTGGAGGATCTCCGCCTCGTCATCCGCTACGACGTGCAGGGGCTGGACCCCACCGCCCTCGCGGCCGCCACCCGAACCGTCTTCGCCGAGGCGCCCCTCGATGACGTGTTCGAAGAAAGCCTTCCCATGGCCGCGGATGAGACCTCCTTCGCCGTGGAGTACCTGCCCGGCCAGTACGATCAGCGGGCCGATAGCGCCGCCCAATGCCTCCAGCTCCTCCTCCATGGCCAGCGCCCCGCCGTGGCCGCCGCCAAGGTCTTCGTGCTGAAGGGCGCCCTCGCGGCCGAGGACGTGGCCCGCATCAAGGCCTACCTCGTGAACCCCGTGGATAGCCGCGAGGCCGCTTCCGCCAAGCCCGCCACCCTCACCCCCGCGGCCCCGCCGCCGGACGACGTGCCCGCGATGACGGGATTCCGCGCCGCCGACGACGCGGCGCTGCTCGGCTTCCAGTCCCAGCTGGGCATGGCCATGAGCCTCGCCGACCTCAAGCACACGCAGAAGTACTTCCGCGACGAGGAGCGGCGCGATCCCAGCGAGACCGAGCTGCGCATGCTCGACACCTACTGGTCCGACCACTGCCGCCACACCACCTTCTTGACGGAGCTGACGAACGTCGTCGTCGATTCGGCTCCCCTTGGCGCGCCCATTGCGCGGGCCTATGCGGAGTACCGCGACTTGCGCGCCAAGGCGTTTGGGGAAAAGCTCGGCCATAAACCGGAATGTTTGATGGATATGGCCCTCCTGCCTTCGCGCATCCTGCGCCAGCAGGGAAAGCTTGACGATCAGGAGATCAGCAGCGAGATCAACGCCTGCTCCGTCGTCGTGGACGTGGACAACACCGCCGCCCCGGGGGGCCACGAGGAGTGGCTGTTCATGTTCAAGAACGAGACCCACAACCACCCCACGGAGATCGAGCCCTTCGGCGGCGCGGCCACCTGCCTGGGCGGCGCCATCCGAGATCCCCTCAGCGGTCGCAGCTATGTCTACCAGTCCATGCGAGTCACCGGCAGCGCGGATCCCCGCCAAGCCGTGAAGGACACGCTGCCGGGCAAGCTGCCCCAGCGGAAGATCACCACGGAAGCCGCCAACGGCTTCGCCAGCTACGGCAACCAGATCGGCCTCACCACGGGGCAGGTCGTCGAGATCTACGATCCCGGCTACGTGGCCAAGCGCATGGAGATCGGCGCCGTGGTGGGCGCCGCCCCCCGGGCCCAGGTGCGCCGCGAAGAACCCCTGCCCGGCGACCTCATCGTGCTCATCGGCGGCCGCACGGGCCGCGATGGCGTCGGTGGCGCCACGGGCAGCTCCAAGGCCCACACGGAAGAGAGCATTGAAAAGAGCGGCGCCGAAGTGCAGAAGGGTGACGCCCCCATGGAGCGCAAGCTCCAGCGCCTCTTCCGCAATCCCGACTTCTGCAAGCTCGTGAAGAAGTGCAACGACTTCGGCGCCGGCGGTGTGAGCGTCGCCATCGGCGAGCTGGCCGATGGCCTCGATATCAACCTCGACGTGGTGCCCAAGAAGTACGACGGCCTCAACGGCACCGAACTCGCCATCGCCGAGAGCCAGGAGCGCATGGCCGTCGTGGTGGCCGCCGCGGACGTGGACGCCGTGCTCCGCTTCGCCGACGCCGAGAACCTGGAGGCCACCATCGTGGCCACGGTCACCGCCGAGAAGCGCCTGCGCATGACCTGGCGCGGCCAGATCCTCGTGGATCTCTCCCGAGAATTCCTCGATTCCAACGGCGCCGCGCAAACCGCCTCGGCTCGCATCACCGCTCCCGCGGCCACCACGCCCTTTGCCCCCAAGCCCGCGCCGGGCGATCTGGCCGCGGCCTGGGCGGCGGCTCTGAGCGACCTCAACAGCTGCTCCCAACGTGGTCTCACGGAGAAGTTCGACTGCACCATCGGCGCCGCCACGGTGCTGCTGCCTTATGGCGGCAAGCGCCGCCGCACTCCCAGCGATGCCATGGTGGCCAAGTTCCCCGTGCTGGGCGGCGAGACCCGCACGGCCTCGGCCATGAGCCACGCATTCTTCCCGGGCATCAGCCGCTGGAGCCCCTTCCACGGCGCCGTGTGGGCCCATGTGCAGGCCGCCGCCAAGCTCGCCGCACTGGGCGCCGACCGCCGCACCCTGCGCTTCACGCTGCAGGAATACTTCGGCAAGCTGCTGCAGGATCCCCAGCGCTGGGGCCAGCCCACGGCCGCCCTGCTGGGCGCCCTCCACGCCGAGATGGCCCTGGAGACCCCGGCCATCGGCGGCAAGGACAGCATGAGCGGCACCTTCAAGGATATCGACGTGCCGCCCACCCTCGTCGCCTTCGCCGCCACCACCGTTAAGGCGGATCAGGTGGTGAGCTCGGAGCTGAAACGCTCCAAAAGCACTATCGTGCTTTTGGAGTTGGGAAGGACTGAGGAGCTGTTGCCTAACTGGAATGCGCTGTACCCGCTCTATAGCCGGATGGGGGTGTTGGCGCGGGAAGGGCATGTCCTGGCCACGCGGGCGTTGGGGATGGACGGGCTGGCGCCCGCGCTCAGCGTGATGGCGTTTGGCAATGGGATTGGGCTGGAGCTGGACGGGTGGGAGCCTGCGGAGTGGTTCGCGCCCCGGCCCGGCTCTTTCGTGGCCGAATTCCCGGAAGGGGCGGATCTGGAGGGCCTGCTGAACGGCCTCTCCTGGCGCAAGCTCGGCACCACCACTGCGGAGCCCACCCTTCGCGTGGGTTCCGTGGACATGGACCTCATGGTCTTGGAGCAGGCCTGGGAGGCGCCCCTGGAGCCCATCTTCCCCACGCGCATCACCGAGCCCGTTCCCTCCCTCCCCGCTTTTAATCCCTGCACTGCGGCGGAACGCCGCAGTGCAGCCGTGAAGGTCGCAAAGCCCAAGGTAGTGCTCACGGTTTTCCCGGGGACGAACTGCGAGTACGACTGTGCGGAGGCCTTCCGCAGGGCGGGGGCGGAGACGGAAACGCTCGTCTTCCGGAACCTCACGCCCTTGGCGGTGGAGGAGAGCCTGGATGCCTTCAGCACGGCCATCCGCCGCAGCCAGATCGTGATGATCCCGGGCGGATTCTCGGCGGGAGACGAGCCCGAGGGCAGCGGCAAGTTCATCGCGGCGGCCTTCCGCAACGCGCGCCTCAAGGATGCCGTGCATGAGCTGCTCCAAAAGCGCGACGGCCTCGTGCTGGGCATCTGCAACGGCTTCCAGGCCCTCATCAAGTTGGGCCTCGTGCCCTACGGCGAGATCCGCGAGCAGGAGCCCGGCAGCCCCACGCTCACCTTCAACAACCTCCGCTACACGAGCCGCATGGCCAGCACGCGCGTCACCTCCAACCGAAGCCCCTGGTTCAGCAAGCTCAGCGCGGGCGACATCCACACCGTCGCCATCGCCCACGGCGAAGGCCGCATCGTCGGCCCCGACGCCACGCTTCTGGACCTTCTGGCCAAGGGCCAGGTGGCCACCCAGTACGTGGATCCGAATGGCCAACCCACCCTCGATAGCGAGTACAACCCCAACGGCAGCGCCTACGGCATCGAAGCCCTCACCAGCCCCGATGGCCGCGTCCTCGGCAAGATGGCCCACGCCGAACGGTTCACGTCGAACGTGTGGAAGAACGCCTATGGGGAGTTCGATATGAAGCTGTTCGAGGCGGGCGTCGAGTACTTCAAATAAGGGATCACCACCAAGACACCAAGAAAAGAAGAAAGGCGGTCAATTGCCTGCTTTTGCTTTTCTTGGTGTCTTGGTGTCTTGGTGGTTCAGATGTTCTTTGAGCTTAGAACACCGACCAGCCCGTCTTCGTCGTGAACCGGTCCAGCGCCTCGACGCCCGCCACGCTATTGCCGTGAGAGTCGAGCGCGGGGCCCCAGGCGCATAGGACGCCGCGCCCGGGGAGGATGGCGAGGAGGCCGCCGCCGACGCCGCTCTTACCGGGGAGGCCCACGCGGTAGGCGAAGTCGCCGGCGGCGTCGTAGGTGCCGCAGGTGAGCATGACGGCGTTGATGCGCTTGGCTTCGCTGCGGCTGAAGAGGCGGGAGCCGTCGGCCCGGAGGCCGTGGTTGGCGAGGAAGAGGGCGGACTTGGCGAGGCCTTCGCAGCTCATGCTGAGGGCGCAATGGCGGAAGTAGGCCTGGAGCACGGGCCCCACGGGGTTTTGCAGGCGGTTGTGGCTGGCGAGGAAGTGGGCCAAGGCGGCATTGCGGTGGCCCTTATCGGCCTCAGAGGCTGCCACGATCTCATCCACCTTCGCGGCCTCCGCGCCGGCCTCTGCGCGGAGGAAGGCGAGCAGTTCGGCGGAGGCGTCCCCACACAGGGAGATCAGGCGGTCCGTCACCACGAGGGCGCCGGCGTTGATGAAGGGGTTGCGGGGCAGGCCCCGCTCGTACTCCAGTTGCACGAGGGAGTTGAAGGGGTTGCCCGAGGGCTCGCGGCCCACGCGCTCCCAGAGGGCCTCGCCATCCTTGGCGAGGACGAGGGCCAGGGTGAAGACCTTGGAGATGCTCTGGATGGAGAAGGGCATCTGCCAATCACCCGTGCCGTAGACGCGCCCATCGGTGGTGGCGAGGGCGAGGCCGAAGCGCCGGGGATCCACGGAGGCCAGGGCCGGGATGTAATCGGCCACCTTGCCCTGGCCGAGCACGGGGGCCGTTTCCTGGGCGATGCCGTCGAGGAGGGCTTGGAGATCCATGCCCCTGTTTAGCATGGGAACGAGTGGGGCCGGAGAGCCTAACGAACGGGGAAAAGATCAACCAGTGATGAACAGTGATAAAAGCCGTGATGGACAGTGATGGCAATGCGGTCTTTATCACTGTTCATCACTGTTCATCACTGGCTTTGCTTTTCAGATCCAACAACTGGGCTCGTTCCTCTCCGGCCTGGCATTTCCGCTAAAACCGGTAGCTGGCCCCCAGCTCCACCGTGATGGCCCGCTTAAGGCCGTCCGTGTTATCGGGCCGCTTGAGAAGGGGCTGCGCGAACCGGGATTCCAAGGACCACCCCCCGGCGAGCGGGAGGCTCAGGCCCCAAACGAGGTTCAGCTGCAGGCGGTCGCTCTCAGGCAGCGTTCGCAGGCTGCCATCGGGCTGGCGCACGTCGGACTCCCCCAGGCGCTGGATGGCCACGGCCTTGAGGCTGGCGCCGAAACGACCAAGCGTTCCATGGCCGCCGAGGTGCAGGAGCAGATCGTCGCCCCGCTTCAGGGGCTCCACGCCGTTGCCACTGCGCGCCCCGGCCTTTTGGTATCCCAGCCCCACCTCCCAACGGGGCGCGTCGAAGCGGAATCCCACGAGGGGATCCGTGCTCCCCAGGCTAAGCTGATAGCGCTGGGGCAGCCCCCCGGCGTCATCCTGGCCCGTGGCGAACCGGGCGCCCAACTGGCCGGAGAGCCGCCCCCATGCGCCCTCGGCGAGGGACTGCTCCACCACGAGGATGGCGTCCCCCAGTCCCGAGGTGGAGCCCAAGGGGCCGCTCACCCGGCCGTAGGGCAGGACGGCCGTGACGGATGTACGCGGCCCGAGGCGGAACTGCCCCTCTACTCGCAGGGATTGGAAGGTGAGCTCATCCGCCCCGCCGCTCCGGCCGTATTGCCCCACGAGGGAAATCCGGTTGGCGGGCGTTGACGTGGAGCGTTCCAACGCGCAGACGCCCGCATCGGAGCACTGGGCGGCCAGGGGCAGGCCGAGCAGGAGGGGGGCGATGAATCGAAGGAAGGGCATGGGGATCCTTTCGTGCATCCCCTTTGGGTGCCCTTCCTTGGCTCGCTGTGACTGGGCCCATCCCAATCCCTCGAAAAACAAATCCCACCACAAAGACCACTAAGACCACGAAGGGGCGCTGACCCGATCGCTGCCATCCCTTTTCCGGGCGTCGCTGGGTGGGCCCTCGAAGGTCCGCCCTGCGACGCCCTGGAAAGCAGGTCCAGCTTGCTGGACCTGGGACCGGAGGTCCGGATGGCTTGCCGTACAGCCCAAGGAGGCATTCGCGTCCATTGGCGTTTCATTCGCGCCATTCGCGTTCCAGCTTTTTCGTGGTCTTCGTGGTGATGTGCTTCGGAACCGCGCCGCTACCGCTCCCAGAACCGCTGATCCAACCCGTGCTTCGCCTTCACGTCCCGCCGGCTTCCCGGGTAGACGTCGGCCTTGCGGGCTTCATCCTCGGCGGCCTGGAGATGGCTGCGCAGCTGGTCGAGGTTGCGCCGGTAGTCCTCAAGGCGGCTCTCCGCCCCGCGCACAAAGGTGCCCTGGAAGGCGTTGCGCTCCGCCAGCGCGAAGAGAGGCCGGTCGAAAGTTCCATTGATCCGGCCGTCGAAATAGTTGGCCAGGAAGCGCTGCAGGCTGGCCTCCAGCTGATCGGCCGCCTTCGCCACTGCGGCCACATGGGCCTCGAAGGCCCGCGCCGCCTGATCCCGCTGGTGATCGGATTCCGTGGCGGTGGAGGGGGTGGGCAGGCGGCGGGCGAAGGTCTCCTGGTCATCCAGCTTCACGTTGGGAAGCACCGGGGATCTGCCCTCCAGGAGGGCCTGGGCGTGATCCACGGCCACCGCGAAGTTGAGGCCCTGAGCGCCCCGGAAGCTGGCCGTGTTGATGCCGATGACGGAGCCCGTGCGATCCAGCAAGGGGCCACCGCTGTTGCCGGGATTCAGCGCCGCGTCCGTTTGGAGCACCACCACGGGCCCCATCTGCCGCAGGCCGCTGACGATGCCGCGAGTGACGGTGTTCTGGAACACCCCAAGGGGGCTGCCGATGGCCACGGCTTCTTGGCCTGCCCGCGTCTGCAACGCCGAGCCCAGGCGAAGGAAGGGCTGATCCTCCTTCATCCCCGATGCCTGCAGGATGGCGATGTCGTAGTCCCCATGCTTGCTCGCCACCGTGGCCGTGAAGGAGCGCCCATCCTGCCCCTTGAGCGTCACCCAGGAACTGCCCCCCACGACATGCACATTCGTGATCAGCCGATCCTTCGACACGAAGAAGGCGCTGCCCTTCCCCTGCGGCGTCTCCACCCGCACCACGGAGGGCAGGGCCTTGGCAATGACGTCCTCCAGGGAAGTGGCAGGGCCGGAAAGGGCGGGCAAGGCCACCGAGGAATCCGCCGAGGGCGGCGGCTCCACGGGAGCGGGCTCGTCTGCCTTCTTAGGCATGGCCCGCGGCTGGGGTTTGTGGTTCTGGATCCACAGCACGGCCCCGGCGCCCAGGCCACCGGCGAGGAGAAGGGCGGCGGTCAAGGTGAGCAGGTGTGCGCGGGGCGATTCGCTGGACATGAGGACCTTGGAAGCAGGTCTACAGACTGCCATGTAAAGTAAAGAGTGCGCGATATTACGCTTCCTCGCGGAGCTTCCGAAATGGAGGCATGCTGCTTCGGATGCGATGCCCCATCGGAGCCATGACCGCGGGGGTCGTCGGACGCGGACTGCTGGCTTTCGCGCAACCCGCGGAGGAGCCAGGGAAGGGGATTCAGGAGCTGCGCAACCTCCTGGCCACCCAAGTGGTGGTGGCCACCAAGGTGCAGGTGCCCTTGCTTGAAGCGCCCGCCATCGTCACGGTCATCCGGCGAGACGAGCTGGTGAGCAGCGGAGCGCGGAGCGTGGGCGAGGCCCTTCAGGGCGTGCCGGGGCTCTACGGCATCGATGATCGGTTGGCCATTAACTTCGGCGTGCGGGGCATCAACGGCGGGCTCAGATCCTACGGCCGCATTTTGAAGGTGCTCTTGGATGGCCAGCCCGTGGCCTTCCGCTCCGATGGGGCCAACTACCTGGGGCCGGAATTGGTGGCCATCGAGGCCGTGGAGCGCATTGAGGTGGTGCGGGGCCCCGCCTCAGCCCTCTACGGCGCCGATGCCTTTCTCGGCGTGGTGAACATCGTCACCCGAATGGCGATGAATGCCGGGGATCGCTTTCTCCTCGCCCGTGTGGGCCGGGAACGGGAGGGCTACAACGCCAGCGGAGAGGCCTTCCTTGCGATGGGGGAGGAGCCCCTTGGCGTGGCTTTTTCCGCCAGCCTGGCGCGCCTGGACCGCTCGGGCGCGGAGGTGCCGGAGGGTTCGCCCATCCTGCGGCTTCAATCCCTTTCCGCGGATCAGTCAAAGGAGGATGTGGCCCGGCCCGGCAGCGCCTACCTTCGGGCCTGGTGGGCTCCGGCTCCGAAGTGGCGCCTGGAGCTGAACGCCCGCCAGGGGCGCCTGGACGCCCATGCGGAATGGCTGGACTTCGGCACCCTCTCCAAATTCAATCGCGTGGTGCTGAATCAGTCCTTTGGACGCTTGAAGGCGGAGTGGACGCCCCAGGCGAACTTCGATCTGAGCGCTTCCCTGGCTTGGTCCAAGGGGGAGCCTGGCGGTTCCGAACGCCTGGATCTGGGGTCCCCCGCCACCTATCCGCGCCGGGACTTCGGATTCCGGACCTGGGAGGGCGCCCTGGAGGGCCGGCTTCAAGCATTTGGCCCGGGCTCCCTCGTGCTCGGCGTGGATGGCAGTTCGGATCGGGAGCGGCTCATCCAGGTCTTCACCGTGGATGCCGTCACGGGCGCGGCCCAGCCCAACGGGCTCTCCCAGGGGGAGCAGGGCTTCCGGAACCACGGCTACTACGTGCAGTACAGCTTCCGGCCGGTGGAGGCCGTGGGCCTAACGGCCAACTGGCGAAGGGATGTGCACAGCGCCTACGGAAGCAATACCTCGTATCGGCTCGGGGCCGTATGGAACCTCACGGATCGTTTCGGATTCAAGGCGCTCTATGGCACGGCCTTCAAGGCCCCCGCGGCGCTGCAGCTCTATGCTCAGCCCCTTTATCCAGGCGAGCTGGTGGGCAATCCCACGTTGAAGCCCGAGACGGCGAGAACGCTGGAGGCCGAAATGCACTGGAGGGCCTTGGATGGTCTGCTCCTGAGCTTGAACGGCTTCCGCAATCGCATCGCCGACAAGGTGGAGCTGGTGGCCTACAGCACGGGGCTGCGACCGGAGAACCGAGCCTCCCAGGAGAGCAGCGGTTTCGAGGGGGAAGGCCACCTCTACCTCGGGGCCCACACCCTGAAAGGGAGCCTGGCCTACCAGCGGACGGATGACGTGCGCCCGGATCCCTTCCTCGGCGAGCAGCGGACGCCCAGCGAACTCTACCCGGGTCTCGTATCCCAGCTCCGCTGGCGCTTCCGCTCGGAATCCTGGGGCACCTGCGAGGTGAATGGCCGCTACGTCAGCTCGCGGAGGGCCTCAGGCAGCAACATCCTCTTCAATCACCTCCAGCCGTACGACCTTCCCCCCTACGCGCGCTTCGACGCAACCTGGACCCTCCACCGCGGGTCCCATCGCTTCCAGGCCCGGGTGGCGAACCTTCTGGACAGGCGCTATGCCGATCCGGGTTTCCGGGGCTTCGACGTTCCCGGGCCTCGGCGGGAGTGGATCCTCGCCTACGGCAGGTCTTTTTAGGAGACCCGCATGCGACGCGCCATCCTGTTCCTCTCCCTCCTGCTGGCGCTGAGCTGCCGGGATATGGGCCGCTCCGATCAACAGCTCAAGGCCGAGGCCGTGAAGGTGGGCTTCCTGGGCGTGATCGTGAATCCCACCAACTCGGCCCAATGGCTGCAGGGGGCCCGCCTCGCGGAGGCTGAAATCAACGCCGCCGGCGGCGTGAATGGCCAGCCCCTCCAGATCCTCGTCTCCGCGGATTTCCCGGGTTCTCCCTACATGGACGGCGCCGCCTCCCTCGTGGCTCAGGGCTGCGTGGGCCTCGTGGGACCCCCCTTCAGCAGCTTGACCATCAACACCTTCAATCAGGTGTCGGGCCCCGCGGGCGTGCCCCTCGTCTCCTACGCGGCGACTTCTCCCACCGTCTCCACGCTCTCCGGAGCGGGGGATCTCGTGTGGCGCACGGCCCCCTCGGACGCCCTGCAGGGCGCCGTCCTGGCTCAAAAGGTGTGGGCTCAAGGGGTCACCAACGTGGGGATGATCTACCCGGACGACGCATATGGAATGGGGCTCTCCAGCGCTTTCCGGACGGGCTACGAGGCCCTCGGGGGCGTGATCCTCAGCTCGGCATCCTTTCCGGCGGGTAAGGTCAGCAACTTCCAATCCGAGGTTACCCAGCTCCTGGCTGGCGGCGTCCCGAAGGGGATCCTCATGGTGGGCATCGTGGGCGCGGATTCCACGGGCATCGCCCAGGAGGTGGTGGCGCGCAACCCCAGCCCCTTCCCCCTCTTCTTCGGCGGCGATGCGACCGTCTCTGGCAACTTCCTACTGGAGGCGCCCCAGCAGGTGCTGGACGTGCTCTACGGCACGGATCTCACCGTGAACCTCGCGGATCCGAATTTCCAAAAGTTCAGCGACGCCCTCAGGGCGGCCACGGGGTTCCAGACCGAGGGCGCCTCCGAGAACCGGGCCTACGACGCCGTCTACCTCACGGCCTACGCCATGGTGCGGGGGGGCGCCAACACGTCCCAGGCCATCCGCCAGAATCTGCGGGCCGTCTCGGGCCCCGGGGGTTCGGTCATCGGCGTGGACTCGTGGGCGCAGGGCGCAGCCCTTCTGAAGGCGGGCGGACAGATCAACTACACAGGGGCCTCGGGCCGGATCGATTTCGATGGACGGGGGGACGTGACGAGCGCCACCTACCGTTGGTGGAGGGTGGTGGGCCGGACCCAGATCACCCTTGAGGTGCTCACGGCGCCTTGACCATACTCGACCCGTCGCCAGGGGGGCTCCGTGAACCTGCTCAGCACCTCCACGGGTAGGAAGGCGCTTTTCGGGGCCCTCTACCTTGCGGAAGGGGCACCCATCGGCTTCGTCTGGTGGGCCCTGCCCACGTGGTTGAGGGCGAAGGGCGTGGCCCTGGACACCATCACGGCCCTCACCTCGTCGCTCACCCTGATGTGGGCGCTGAAATTCCTGTGGGCCCCCCTGGTGGATGTCCTGAGGACCAGGGGGTGGGGCCTGCGGGCCTGGATCCTGAGCTGCCAGGCCCTCATGGGCCTCACCCTTCTGCCCCTGCTGCTGATGGACGAAGGTCCGATGCGACGATTCCTCGTCCCGCTCCTGTTCCTTCACGCCCTGGCGGCGACCACCCAGGACGTGGCCATCGACGCCCTCGCGATCCTTCGGGTTCCCTCGGCGGAGCGGGGATCTCTCAATGGCTGGATGCAGGTGGGCATGTTGATGGGGCGCTCCCTCTTCGGCGGGGGCGCCCTGGTGATGGCGGCGCGACTCGGCGAGAAGGGCGTGCTGGCGGCCCTCGTGGGCGCCATCTGGGCTTCCGGTAGCCTGCTGCTCCTCTCCAAGGAAGCGCCCGCCCCCGCCAGCCGGTCGATGGATCCAGAGGGAGGCGTCGGGTCCGCCTTCCTCCAGCGGCTGAAGGGGGCCGTCCTCACGCGGGGCAGCCTGTTGGGCCTGGCCTTCGCCCTCGTCAGCGGCGCGGCCTTCGAGGGGACCGGTGCCGTGGCGGGTCCGCTGCTCGTGGATTCAGGGGCCACGAAGGAGGCGGCGGGCTGGTTCTTCGCCGTGCCCGCCGTGGGGGCAATGCTCGTGGGCGCGCTGACGGGGGGCACCCTCTCGGATCGATGGGGACGGAGGCGCTGCGCGGCCCTCTTCCTGGTGCTCATCGCGCTGGACGTTGCCGGCCTCGCCCTGCTGCTTGGAAGGGGTCATCCCGCACCCATGCAGCCCCTCCTGTGGCTCCTTGGCGGCCTCTATGCCGGCATCGGGCTCTTCACCGCCGCCTCCTACGCGCTGTTCATGGACCTCACCGATCCCGCCTTCGGGGCCACCCAGTTCAGCCTCTTCATGGGCGCCACGAACGGGTGTGAAGTTTGGGCGGGCCTGACGGCGGGGGCCCTCATCGCCGGCCGGGGCTATCCAACCGCCCTCCTCGTGTTGGCGCTGATCTCCCTCTTGGCCTTGCCATTGCTGATCGACCCATCTGGGCCGCCCAAGGCCAAATGAAGCACACGTAATCGGCGTAATCTGCGGATTCAATCATCAGCGTGCATCAGCGGTCATCAGTGCCGATCTTTTGCAAGAAAAGAACGATTCAGCTCTGATGAACGCTGATGTTCGCTGATGAAAACACCAATCAGAATCCCATTCTGTCGAGCGAGTCCGTGCCATCGACGAGGTGAATCTGTTGGCAATGCGGTATCGCTTAAGACGCCTTGATTAGTAGCGGTAGTGATCCGTCTTGTAGGGCCCTTCCACCTTCACGCCGATGTACTTGGCCTGGTCGGGGCGGAGGTCGGTGAGCTTGGCGTTGAGGGTGGTGAGCTGGAGGCGGGCCACCTTCTCGTCGAGGTGCTTGGGCAGGGTGTAGACGCCCACGGGATATTGGCCGCCGTCCTTCTTCGTCCACAGCTCGATCTGGGCCAGGGTCTGGTTGGCGAAGGAGGAGCTCATGACGTAGGAGGGATGGCCCGTGCCGCAGCCGAGGTTCACGAGGCGGCCCTTGGCGAGGACGATGATGCGCTTGCCATCGGGGAAGATGACGTGGTCCACCTGAGGCTTGATCTCTTCCCAGGTGTATTTCTCCAGGGCGGCGATCTCGATCTCGCTATCGAAGTGGCCGATGTTGCAGACGATGGCGTTGTGCTTCATCCGCTTCATATGGTCGTGGTTGATGACGTGGAAGTTGCCCGTGGCGGTGACGAAGATATCGGCCTTGTCGCAAGCCTCTTCCATGGTGACGACGCGATAGCCTTCCATGGCGGCCTGCAGGGCGCAGATGGGATCGATCTCGGTGATCCACACCTGGGCGCTGAGGGCGCGCAGGGCCTGGGCGCTGCCCTTGCCCACGTCGCCGTAGCCGCAGACGACGGCGATCTTGCCCGCCACCATCACGTCGGTGGCGCGCTTGATGGCGTCCACGAGGGATTCACGGCATCCGTAGAGGTTGTCGAACTTGCTCTTGGTGACGCTGTCGTTCACGTTGATGGCGGGGAACTTCAGCTCGCCCTTCTTGTGCATCTCGTAGAGGCGGTGCACGCCGGTGGTGGTCTCTTCCGTCACGCCCTTGATGGCGGCCAGCTGCTGCTTGTACCAGCCGGGTTGCGCGGCGTTGCGCTTCTTGATGGCGGCGAAGAGTACCGTCTCTTCCTCGCTGCCGGGGTTGTTCAGCACGGAGGGATCATCCTCGGCCTTGGCGCCCAAGTGGATGAGCAGGGTGGCGTCGCCGCCGTCATCCAGGATCATGTTGGGGCTCCCTTCCGCGAACTCGAAGATGCGGTGGGTGTAGTCCCAGTATTCGGGCAGGGTCTCGCCCTTCACGGCGAAGACGGGGATGCCGGCCTTGGCGATGGCGGCGGCGGCGTGATCCTGGGTGCTGAAGATGTTGCAGCTGGCCCAGCGCACGTCGGCGCCCAGGGCCTTGAGCGTCTCGATGAGCACGGCCGTCTGGATGGTCATGTGCAGGGAGCCGGCGATGCGCGCGCCCTTGAGGGGCTGGCTGGCGGCGAACTCCTTGCGGATGGCCATCAGCGCGGGCATCTCGCCCTCGGCGATGTGGAGCTCCTTGCGGCCCCAGCTGGCGAGGTTCAGGTCGGCGACGTGGAAATCCTGGTTCGTGGCGACGGTCATGGTTGACCTCCTCGAAGGATCCGGGCAATGGGGAATCGACTCACCTCCATCGGCCCCGGAAAGGGTTGAGGTGAGCGCCGTTCCTGCATCCGGTCTGATCCCCGAGGGGGCCGGCATCCGAGCCTGGGAGGGACCTCTCGCAACGCTCCTCGGACTCCTGTAGCTTACCGCAATTGGTCGGAAGGGTTTTAGCCACGAAGGTTGATCTAGATCGGCCAGGGCCCGGCACCCTCGCGGACCAGCACGGGCTCGTTCCCCGTGAAATCCACGATGGTGCTGGCTTCGCCGAGGGGGACGCCGCAGTCCACCACCAGATCCAAGGCGTGGCCCAGCTCGCTTTCGATTTCCCAGGCTGTATTCAACACGGGGTCGCCGCTGAGATTCGCGGAGGTGGTGATGATGGGTTCCCCCAGGAGCTTGGAGAGTTCCAGGCAGAAGCTGTGATCCGGGATGCGGAGCCCCACGACGGAGGCTTGCTTCCCCTTGCTCGCCAAGTGGTTGGGCACTTCCCGGCTGGCGGGCAGGAGGGCGGTGTAGGGCCCCGGGAACATGTGCTTCAGCACGCGGAAGGTGGGGGTGTCCAAGTGCCTCGTGTATTTGCAGAGCATTTCCATGTTCGCGCAGAGGAGGCTCATGGGTTTCTTCGCGTCGCGCCGCTTGATCTCGCGGATGCGATCCGCGGCCTTCTTCCGGGAGGCGAGGCAGCCGAGGCCGAAGAGCGTATCCGTGGGGTAGGCGATGACGCCGTCCTTTTGGAGCAGCTCCGCGATGCGTTCGAGGTGGCGCGCCTGGGGATTTTCGGGGTGGAGGGTGAGGATCATGTGCTCTGTGCGCTTTGGATTCAAGGTAGGGCATGCCCGGGGAACGCTTGCGTTCCCCGGGAGTTAGCGATGAGTGCCGGGGCCGAGGTCGACCCAGCGGGCGCGGCCGGGGCTGGGGTGGTCGTGGGGGCGTTGGAAGAAGCGTTCGGCCAGGGTGGGTGCCATGGGTTCCGTGAGGCCGCTCCGGCGGGCCTGGAGGGCCAGTAGGCCCACGACCGTGAGGCCGTCGTTGAGCTCGCCGCCGAGGACTCGCCGCACGCAATCGGCGTAGGGTTCCCGGTGGACGTGGAGCTCCTCGTCATCGTCCGGCCCACTCGCCACCGGCCGCAGCCCGGTGGCGAGCATGATGAAGGATTCCTCGTCGGTGCTGCTGTTGGAAGGGTGGTGGAAGACGAGGGGTTCCCACGCGCGCGCTTCGAGACCCGCCTCCTCGGCGAGTTCCCGCTTCAGGGTTTCAAAGGGGCTCTCGCCGGGTTCACCGCCGCCTTCGGGGATCTCCCAGGAGTAGGTCTCCAGGGGGTAGCGCCACTGGCCCACGAGCACCAAGCGATCCTCATCATCGAGGGCCACCACGCCGCAGGCGGTTTTATGGAAGCCCACCACGCTGTAGCGCCGCTGATCGGCCCCGGCGCGGTGGCTCACGATGTCTTCCCGGACGCGGATCCATGGATTGTCATAGACCGGCCGTCGCGTGTGGACGGTGTAGGGGTCGGGGCGTGCGGGGATGGGAAGGGGGGGGAGGGGCATGGGGGAATGGCCTTCGGTCTTCGGCTGCGGGATCCCGGGCGGGAATCTTCCTAGTTTTCAGCCTTCCCCCCAAAACACAAAGGCCCGCTTTCGGCGGGCCTTTGTGTTTTGGGGGGACTGGCCGTTGGATTGGCCGGAGCCCGGTCTACCGGCGCAGGCCGAGGCGCTCGATGAGCTTGGCGTAGCGCTCCTTGCTCTTCTTCTTGAGGTAGTCGAGGAGGCGGCGGCGCTGGCCGACCATGATCATGAGACCGCGGCGGCTGTGGTAGTCCTTCGTGTGCAGCTTGAAGTGCTCGGTGAGGTCGTTGATCCGCTTGGTGAGGATCGCGACCTGCACTTCAGGGGAGCCCGTGTCGGACTCGTGCGTCTTGAAGTCGTCGATGATGATCTTTTTCTGATCTACATTCAGGGCCATGGTGGGCTCCTTTTCGGGGGTGCTCCCGTCACCCTCTGAAAACGCTTCGCGTTTTCAGCACATCGCCTTTGGCGATGAAAAAACTCAGTCCCGTACCGAGTTTGGGTCGATCCTGGGGAAGGCCAGGCGCCTTTGTTTTTTCAACGCTCGACCCGCGTAGCGGGTCGAGAATTGGTGGGGATAGAGGGAGTCGAACCCCCACGTCTTGTGAACACTAGTACCTGAAACTAGCGCGTCTACCAATTCCGCCATATCCCCGTTCAAAGAACCGCCCGAAGCCCGTGAGCCACGGGGCGAACCTCAAGCCTAGCGCGGGTCTGGAGGTGTTGCAAGGAGGATTGTTCGCTGTGACCGGGGAGATCACCACTCCTTGTAGGGGGTGCCGTTCATGCCGGTGCCTTGGGCCTGGCTGTAGACGTCGAAGACGTGGCCGCCGCCCCAGCTGGTACTCGTGGGATCGTCGCTGGAGCTGCGAAGGCCCCACTCGGGGCGGCCCGTGAAGGGGTCCAGGGGGATGCGCCGCAGGTACTTGATCTTGCGGCTGGCGCTGCCGGTGGCCTGCACGCCTTCGATCAGCTGCTCCAGGCTCTCGGGACAGAAGTTCGCCTCCACGGGGGGGGCCTTGATCTTTTGCCCCTGGGCGTCGGCACGGAAGGCGTCGATGGCCATGCGCATCTCGCGAAGGTCCCGGCGCAGCTCCAGCTCCTTTTGGCGCTGCACGGCGTTCTTCATGATGGGCACCGTGGCCGACGCCAACACGAGCAGCACGGTGGCGGTGACGAGGAGCTCCATCAGGGTGAAGCCCCGTTGGTGGGGACTGCGGGCTTCGGGCTTCGGGCTTCGGGGGGGAGCGGAGGCGGGGCCGGAGGCCCCGCAATTTAATAATCCAGGTGCGGGTGCGAAGCACCCACCTCGATTTCCCACCCGAAGCCCGGAGCCGGGAGCCCGAAGCCCGAACATCACTCCACCGTCACCAATGCATTCACCCACCGGCCGCTCACCGGGATGGCGCCCGCCATGAAGCTGCCGCCTTGGATGATCACGGTGCCGTTGCCGGGGGCGAGGGCCTCCAGCTCCATGGTGACGAGGGTGCCGCTGTCGGCGCCGCTCCCGTTGCGCTTGAAGGCGAGCTTGGCGCCCTCGGGAGCGGGTTTCTGATCGAGGGTGCCGGATTCGGCGGAGAGCCAATCGGCGGCGGAGGTGGAAAGGAGCTTGAGGTTGGGGCTCACTCGCACGTCCAGGTTGCCCGCGGAGATGCCTTGGCCCCCGCTGACGAGGAAGCTCACCTGCACCTTGTCCCCCTTCCTGGCCTGCTGCACCACGGGGCTCACGTAAATGACGAGATCGGAAGCCTGGGGAGAACGGGCGGGTTGGCTTTCCGGCCCAGGGGCCACCTCGGCGATGTCCTTGGACTTGGGAACTTCGGACGCGGGAGGCTGGGCCTGGACTGGGGAGGCTGGCGTCGTCGCGGGAGCCTGGGGCGGAAGCGCGGTGGGGGTGGAGGGCGTGACGGGTTTCGGCGCGGCCTTCGCCGGGGCGGGCTTGGCCTTGGGGGCGAAGGGGCCCGTCTGGTTGTAAGCGTCGTCGGGGTTGTAGGCCACCAAGTCCCGCTCGGTGATGTTGGGCTTTCGGACGAGCACGGCCCTCACGGTCATGATCACGTCCGTCTTGGCCTTCTGGGTGCGGGTGTTGGAGGTGAGCTGCCGGATGATGGGCAGGTCCGCGAGGCCCCAGATGCCTTGGAGGCTCTTCTGTTCCTCGTCCTTCAGCAGGCCGCCGAAGATGGCCGTCTCGCCGTCCCGCAGACGGGTGTAGGTCTCGATGGAACGCAGGCCCAGGTCGGGGCGGCCCGGGGTGGATCCGGATTTCAGAGTGGTCACTTCCGTCTTGAGCTTGAGGGTCACCTCGCCGTTGTTGTGGACGCGGGGCTCCACCTCGATCTTCACGCCGACGTTCTCGTAGCTGTAGTT
>CAYWDR010000051.1:5756-17954 GCA_964457075.1 uncultured Solibacteraceae bacterium | reverse complement strand
TGGGCATGAACGACGAGGAGCCCATCGAGAGCGGCATGGTCAGCAAGTCCATCGAAAAGAGCCAGAAGCGGGTGGAGACCCATCACTTCGAGGTGCGCAAGCACCTGCTCGAGTACGACGACGTGATGAACAAGCAGCGCATCTTCTTCTACAACCTGCGCACGGAAATCCTGAAGGGCGCCACCAAGGATTACGTGCTGCAGATCGGGGGCGAGATCGCCGACGGCCTATGCGACGACTTCCTCCCCGTGAAGGGGGAGCGCGACGAGGCGGCCTTCAAGGAGCGCGTCGAGCAGCTCTTCGCCATCTCCGGCGAGAAGGTGGACGCCGTCACCCAGTTCCACGGGGACGCCTGCGCCAAGGCCCTCACCGAGCAGGTGCAGGCCTCTTATCAGGATAAGGAGGAGCGTCTCGGCTCCCCCGACATCCTCCGCTGGCACGAGCGCGTCGCCATCCTCCAGATCATCGACGCCGCCTGGAAGCGCCACCTCCTCGTGATGGACCACCTGAAGGAGGCCATCGGCTTCCGCGGGTACGGGCAGAAGGATCCCCTCGTTGAGTACAAGCGCGAGAGCTACGAGTACTTCGAGCAGATGCGCTTCGGCTACGAGGATGAAATCGTCTCCTACCTCTACCGTGTGGAACCCCAGGTCAGCACCTATGTGCCCGATGAGGATTTCTTCCGCGAGCCGGCCCATGTGATGGAACTGGGCCCCGACGAACAGGGCAACCTCGTTTCCGAGGGCGGCGAGCAGGTTCAGCGAGTCCTGCGCTTCACCGCCGGCGGCCTGGACGACGAGGACGAGAGCGCCTTCCGCCGCTGATATGGCCGTCCGCATCCTGCTCGAAGACGCCCATCTCAAGCCCAGCCCCCGCCTCCTGGTGGGGGTGGCGGTGCTGGCGGCCCTGTCGACCTCCGTGCTCGTGGTCCTCGCGGGCCGTTGGGCTTTCTGGTTGCTTCCCCTGTGGGGTGGTCCGATGGGCTGGGCCTATGCCTACATCTCCGGTTCCTGGATCCGGATCAGCGCCACGAAGGGGATCAGTTGGTGTCTGGCGACACGGGGACTTGCCCGGGTCCGGTCCATCGGGTCTATCGAACTCCTGCCATCCGAAATCGCGGAGTTGCGCCTGGAGTCCACGCTCCTGGCTCGGTTGTTGGGCCTATGGGACCTCCAAATCGTGAAGCGGGATGGCACCGTGCTGCCGAAGTTCCGTTTTTTTGCCGGCATGGATCGTCAGGCGGAGATCCTGCACGGGTACCTGGAGCAGCTCGGGCGGCCGTGAACCACGGATGAAAAAGCGGAACGCAGAAGGCGCAGAAGAACGCAGAAGGCGCCGAATCTGATCGAATCTGGACCGGCCACCACCCCATGGTTTCTGGGTTTTTCTGCGAATTCTGCGTTCTTCTGCGGCTTCTGCGAGCGCTTTTCCAAACCAAACGCCGTCAGCTTTCATTGATTCGGGCCTGAAGGGATTGGAAAGTCGGGCGGTGAACGATCTGCCCTAGAGCCTCGCCTCAGAGTCCGTTAGCCTTCTCCAATGCAACTCGTCGTCGTCACAGGGCTTTCAGGGGCAGGCCGCCGTTCGGTGCTGGGCGCCTTGGAGGATAGCGGCTTCACGGCCCTGGACAATGTGCCGGCGCGCCTGCTGGAACCCCTCATCGAGTTGGAGGATCGCCTCTATCCCGGGCGGACCCGCCTCGCCGTGGGCATGGATAGCCGCCACGAAGATTTCGCGGGCGAATTCGAGCCCATGCTCCAGAGCTTCGAAGACCGGAGCCAGCCCATCCACGTGATCTTCGTCGAAGCGGATGACGAGGTGCTTCTGCGCCGTTTCTCCGAGACGCGCCGCGTCCACCACTTGGCGGGCGAGGGCGGTTCCGTTTCCGAGGCCATCCGCCGTGAGCGGCAACTGCTAGCCGCCATCCGGGCCCGGGCCACGGCCGTGCTCAATACCTCGCGGCTCTCCCTCTCCGACATGCGTCAGCGCATCCACGAATTACTTCCAGGCCTGCCGGGCCGGGATACGAACGTGCGGCTCATCTCCTTCGGTTTCAAGTTCGGCGTGCCCTTGGAGGCCGACGTCGTCCTCGACGCCCGCTTCCTCCCCAATCCCCACTACGTGCCGGAGCTGAAGCCCATGAACGGCCGCGACGAGCCCGTGCAGAAGTTCCTCCTCGGTTCCGACGACTTCAAGACCTTCCTCGACAAGACGGAGGAGTGGCTGCGCTGGAGCCTCCCCCTCGTCCAGCAGGAGGGCCGCGCCTACCACACCCTCGCCATCGGCTGCACCGGGGGCCAGCACCGCAGCGTGGCCTTGGCGGAACTCCTCGGGAAACGCTTGAAGCACGACTTTCCGGCGCTGACGGTGAGGCACCGCGAGCTGGCCGGGTAGGAACAGCCAAAGAAAAAGGGCCTCGCGAGGAGGCCCTTTCCTTTGAGCGGAATGAATTACAGCTTGTTCACGTTCGTCGCCTGGGGGCCCTTTTGGCCCTGGCCGACGTTGAAGCTGACGCGCTGATTCTCATCCAAAGTACGGAACCCGGAGGTTTCGATGGCGGAGTGGTGAACGAACAGATCCTGTCCGCCCTCGTCGGGGGTGATGAAACCGAAACCCTTTTCCGCGTTGAACCACTTGACGGTGCCTTGGGCCATGATGACTTCCTATTTTTCTAATCCTGGATTCAGATGCATTGTTCCTTCCAGGTGAGGCAGCAACGCTTTTTTCTTCGTCCCCGCATTGATGGGACTTCTTACCTTAACAGGTCCCGGTAAATCACGCCGCGTTCGGCAAGTTCTGCCTTCATGAAGTCCCAGCATCCGGCCTCCAGGCCGATGAATTCGGGCGGACAGATGCCCTTGCGCGCGAACTTGCCGGCGGCGAAGAGCCGCACGGCGGCCGTGCACGTGAAGCCTGTCGTGCGGGCCATGCTCGTCGTCCGCGTGGCAGGGTCGTAATGGTCGAGCACCTCCACGACGCGGCGGGTGGGCTGGCCGCCCTTCTCGCCTTCGACGGTGACGCGCATGACGGTGAGGTCCGCCTCACCCTCCTGGAATTTCCATAGGGGGAAGAGGAGGGCGGTGGTGAGGTCCAGGGGCACCACCCGCTGTCCGTTCACGGTGATGGGCTCCTTGGAAAAGAAGCCGCTTTCCCGCATCATCCGCATCTTCTCGATGTGGCCGGGATAGCGGAGGGTCTTCTCCTTCATGTCCGGCACGCCCGGAAAGGTCTTGATGACGCTCCTGAGGCCGTCCGTATTGAAGGATTCCAGCGTGCCCACGCCGTCGAAGTCGAGCAGCTCGGGCTCCGAGAGGGCGGGGAAGGTGACTGTCTTCCCGTCCTTCACGTAGCGGGCGGGGCGGGTGTACTCCTCGATGACGTCGATGGGGCTGAAACCCGCCTTGTACTCGTAGGGCCAGGTGCGCACCACGGGCAGGCCGCCCACGAGGCACTCGAACTTCGTCACCCGATCGAGCTGACGCGCCGTGTCGCCCAGGATGATGTTGCCGCACCCGGGCGCCACGCCCACGTCCACGATAGCCGTGAGGTCCTGCGCCTTGGCGAGGGCATCCAGTTCGAAGCAATCCTCGTCGAAGAAGCTGATGTCCACGAGCGCCTTGCCCGCCTCCAACACGGCCTTGGTCGTGGCGAACCCCATGAAGCCAGGCACGGCGCCCACCACGATGTCTGCGTCCGCCACGGCCGCCTTCACGCCGTCGGGATGGGAGAGGTCCGCGGATCGCGTGGTCAGTCCCCAGGCCTTCACTCGTGCGAGCGCCTCCTCGGAACGATCCGCTACGGTGACTTTGAAATCAGGCGCGAGATCCCGGGCCATCACGGCTCCGACGCGGCCTGCGCCCAATACGACGACGTGGGTCATGGCTTCCTCCGCGTTAGTAGTTTTCTTTTCTTCTAGGCTTCGGCCCTACGCCCGGTCAATGCGTAGAGCGGCAGCCCGACGGCCACCAGCGCCAAACCTGGCCAGGTGTAGCTGGGTTTGTAGATGAAGAGGGCGGCCATGATGGCTACGGCGCCGATGAGGTAGAGGATGGGCACGAGGGGATAGGCGAAGACCTTCACGGGCCGCTCGGCTTCGGGGCTTCGCATACGCAGGATGATGACGCCGGCCACCGTGAGCACGTAGAAGAGGAGGGCCGCGAAGATGACGAAATCGAGCAGCTGGCCGTAGGTGCCCGTGAGGGTGAGGAGGCAGGTCCAGACGGCCTGGATGCCGATGCCGAAGGCGGGCACGCCGCTGTCGTTGAGCTTGGAGGCCTGTGGCAGGAAGAGGCCGTCCGCGGCCATGGTCTGGTAGACGCGGGCGCCGGCCAGCACGAGCCCGTTCACGCAGCCGAACATGGAGACGAGGATGGCGCCCGCCATCAGCAGGCCGCCTTTGGGACCCAGGATGGCCTGCAGGGCGGCGCTCCCCACGCGATCGCTCGGCGCGTTGGCGATGGCCGTGGGGCCGAGCACCTTCACGTAGATCGCGTTGGCGAGGAAGTAGAGGCCGCACACGGTGATGGTGCCGATCAGGAGGGAGAGGGGGATGGTGCGCTTGGGTTCCTTCACTTCGGCGGCGATGAAGGTGATGCTGTTCCACGCGTCGGCGCTGAAGAGGCTGCCCGTCTGGACGACGAGCAGCGCGGCCAGGAAGCCCAGCTGAGGCGCGCTGGGGGGCGGCACGTAGGCGGCCGCGTCCACGGGGGCCTGGGGCGTCATGAAGAGGCCCAGCAGGATCAAGGCCGCCAGGGAACCGATCTTGGCCACGGTGAAAAGGTTCTGGATGCGGGCGCCCAAGCGGACGCCGTAGAGATTCACGATGGAAAGCAGCACCACCACGGCGATGCCCGAGAGGCGGCTGGGCGTGAGGCCCAGGTGGTAGGGGCCCACGGTGATGGCTTCGGTGATCTTCCAGGCGGCCAGGTCGAGGTGGGGGCCGATCCAGGTGGCGTCGTTCACGGCGGGGAAGAAGGTCCCCAGATATTTGCCGAAGCCCACGGCCACGGCGGCGATGGTGCCGCATTCGATGATGGCGAAGAAGGTCCACCCGTATAGAAAGCCCGTGAGTGAACCGTAGATCTCCCGCAGGTAGGTGTACTGGCCGCCGGCGTGGGGGAACATGCCCGCCAGCTCGCCGTAGCTGAGGGCGCCCAGCACCGTCAGCACGCCCGTGAGGGCCCAGCCCCAGAGGAGGAAGGAGCCCGTGTGGCCCGACCGGACCATGTCGCCGGCGACGATGAACACGCCGCTGCCGATCATGGAACCGGCGATGAGCATGATGGCCGAAAAAAGTCCGACGTGGCGCTGGTAGCCGCTGTTCATGGATGCCCCGGGAATCGGTGATTTAGGAATGGATCAAGCTACCACGGGGCCGGTTCGGCGGAGGAGCCGGTAGGCGGGGATGCCGAGCAGGACGAGGACGAGGCCGGGCAGGGAGAAAGAAGGCCGGTGGAGGAGCAGGGAGACGAGGATGGCGGCGCTGCCCGCCACGTAAGTGACGGTGAGGATCGTGGGGGCCCGGTAGCCTTCGGAGCGGGCGGCCTTCCGCCGGAGAACGAGGGAACCCGCGGCCGTCGCCGCGTAGAACAGCAGGGCGCTGAAGATGATGTAGTCCAGCAGCTGGCTGTAGGAGCCCGTGAGGGTGAGGATGCAGGCCCAGGTGGCCATGATGCGCATGGCGCCCATGGGCACGCCGTGGGCGTTGAGGTTGGCGGCGCCCTTGAAGAAGAGACCGTCCTCCGCCATGGCCTGGTACACGCGGGCGGACGTGAGCGTGCCGCCGTTCATCCAGCCCACCATGGACATGAGGATGGCGCCGGCCATGAGCCACTCCGCGCCGCCGCCCAGCAGGACGCCCAAGGCCGTGGAGGCCACGCGATCGCCGGGGGCGTGGGCGATGCCGGCCGGCCCGAGCACCTTCAGATAGCCGAGGTTGGCCAGGAGGTAGAGTCCGAACACGAGGGTGGTGCCGAGGAACATGGCGCGCGGGAGCGTGCGCCGTGGCTCGCGGATCTCGCCGCCCACCATGGCCAGGTACTGCCATCCGTCGCCGCTGAAGAGGCAGCCCACCTGGGCCACGAGCAGGGCCGCCAGGAGGGGCAGGCTACCGGGCTCCGCGGCCAGGGGAGCCATGGACGGCGCCGCGTGGGGCTTCAGCACGAGGCCCAACACGATGAGGGTGACCAGGGCCGCGATCTTCGCCACGGAAAAGACGTTTTGCACCCAGGCGCCCAGCTTCACGCCATGGGCGTGGATGCCCATGAACAGCAGGATCAGCGCGATGCCCGCCCCCCGCGCCGGCGTAAGCCCCAGCTCATAGGGGCCCAGGGCGAAGTCGGGTGCCCCATGGGGGAAGGGGTGCCAAGCGGCGACGCGAAGGGGTCCCACCCACCAGATCGTGTCGTTCACGGCGGGCACGAAGGTGCCGAGGTAGCGCCCGAAGCCCACGGCCACCGCCGCGATGGAGCCGCACTCGATGACGAGAAAGCTCGTCCACCCGCAAAGGAATCCCGCCATCGGGCCGAAGGCCTCCCGGAGGTAGACGTAGTAGCCGCCTGCCTTGGCATGCACGGAGCCCAGCTCCGCGAAGCTCAGGGCCCCGCTGATGGAAAGCAGGCCCGCCAGGGCCCACGAAAGGATGAGGAAGCCCGGCGTGCGCCCCGTGCGGATGATCTCGGCGGACACGAGGAAGATGCCGCTGCCGATCATGGAGCCCGCCACGAGCATGGTGGCGGAGAACAAGCCGATGTCTCGGCGGTAGCCGGATGCGCTCATGGGGGCCTTGGTTCGTAGGGCTGGTTGGGAAGTGCAGCCAGCATACCCTCGGATGGGCTCCCACGACCGGGTTCGCCATCCTGAAGCGGGAGAACGGAGTGCATCACTTTCATGGGTTGGTGGTGGAGTATCTGCGGTGATCCGCTCGATGTTCGAGGGTGAAAAACACTCGCGGAGGGGCGCGGAGGCGGCGGAGAACAGCCGAGAAAGGCTAAAAACTCGGGAAAGGATTGAACGGGATCTGGAGCCTCACTCCGCAGATGTTTTTTCTCCGCGATCCTCAGCCACCTCCGCGCCCCTCCGCGAGTGCTATTCCGATCGATGAGCCATGGGTCGAGGTTGGAACACACCCCCTGATAACCTGAAGCGATGGCCAAGTCCCGCACCTCCACCCGCCTCCTGCTGGCCACCCTCATCCTCCTCCTGCCCCCCATCTGGGGCTGGTGGGTGGTGAAGGGGCAGGGGCCGCTTCCGGTGGACGCCACGGTGATCGTGCGCAGGGGCGCCACCCTGGATGAGATGTCGAAGCAGCTGGAGAAGGATGGCGTCGTGCGCAGCGCGGGCCTGTTCAAGCTCTGGGCCCGGGCCCGCAAGCTTCAGCTCATCCGGGGCGAATACGCCTTCCCGCGGGGCACCTCCATGGCCGAGGTCACCCGCAAACTGAAAAAGGGCGAGATCCACTGGACGAATCTCGTGGTCGTGGAGGGCATGCACGCCTGGTCCCTGCAGCGGCGCGTCAAGGAGTTCGTGCCGGAGGAGGTTTTCTGGCAGCTGTGGAAGAGTCCGAGGCTGGCCAAGACGGCCGGCTTCCCGGAGGCCCCGAGTCTGGAGGGCCTCGTGGCCCCCGCCACCTACCGCCTGAATCATGCCCTCGAACCCGAGGAGGTGATGCTCATGCTCGTGGAGGCCTTTCGGGAACAAGTGCGTCCGAAGCTGGAGGGGGGCCGCCTGGATCCCTACGCCACCTTGAAGCTCGCCAGCATAGTGGAGAAGGAAACGCGCCTGCCCGAGGAAAGGGCCAGGGTGGCCGGCGTGTACGCCCTGCGCTTGAAGAAGGGCATGCCCCTCCAGGCGGATCCCACCAGCCAATACGCCCGCTGGGTCACGGGAGATCTTCGATTCTCGGCTCCATCCCATGCCGATATCGTGGCCCGGCACCCCTTCAACACCTATACGACGAAGGGGCTCCCTCCCACCCCCATCGCCATCCCCAGCGCGGATTCCATCGAGGCGGCCCTCAGCCCCGCCATCGGGAAGGATCTCTACTTCGTGGCCACGGGGAAGGGGGGCCACGCCTTCGGCACCTCGCTTCTGCAGCACAACAAGAACATCAATGCCTACCGCAAAGAGCTGAAGAGGCAGAAGTTGGCCCTTGCAGTAGGGAAGTGAAGGAACCGGGCGGATAAAACTGAATGCCCTATATCGAAATCATGAAAATTAACTAAAATCGTGAGGGCGGCGATAGGGCCCCCATGAACCTCGACGGGACGGCGACTTTCCTCCTCGTGCAGGCGCGATCACGGCGCTACGCCCTCGGCATCGAAGAGGTGGTGGAAATCATGCGGCCCCTGGCGGTGGAGCCCTTTCCTGGCTTGCCGGAGTGGCTATCGGGCGTCTCGCTCATCCGGGGCGGCCCCGTGCCGGTGGTGGATCTCTCGCGGCTGCTCGGGGGCGGAGCGGGAGGTGCCCCGGGCCGCTTCGTATTGCTCCGGGTCGGGGATCGAAGGGTGGCCCTGGCCGTGGAGCACGTGCTTGGCTTCCAGGTATTGGCGGAGGAAGCCCTGCAGGGCCTTCCCCCCCTGTTGCAACGGGCCGAGGAGGAGGCGGTGGCGGCGCTTGGCGCTTCGGATCAGCAGCTTCTCACGCTCCTGGCCGCGTCCCGCCTCATTCCAAGCGAGGCCTGGGAGGCCTTGGAGGCGGTCCCGTGAGCGTCCAGGTCTTGGACTTCCTCGCCCGATTCAAGTCCCTCGTGGCGGAACGCTTCGGCCTCGCCTTCGACGACGCGCGGCACGATCAATTGACGAGGGTGATCCTGGAGCGGATGCAGGAGACGAGTTGCCCGGATCCCGAACGCTACCTCGACCGGTTCGCGGATCCAGCCTTCGGCGACGGGGAAATGCGGGCCCTCGCGGAAGTGCTCACGGTGGCCGAAACCTATTTCTTCCGGCATCCGGATCAGTTCCAGGCCCTCGTGGAAGTGGCCCTGCCCGAACGCCTCAGGGCCCGCGGATCCGGGCAAGGCCTGCGCATCCTCTCCGCGGGGTGCTCCAGCGGGGAGGAGCCCTACACCATCGCCATGCTCTTGAAGGAGCACTTCGAGAGCCGGGCCTCCGAGGTGGAGATCCTCGGCCTCAACATCAACGCGGCCCTCGTTCGCAAGGCGAGGGCCGGCCGGTATTCGGACTGGGCCCTGCGGGGCGCCCCGGAATCCATGCGCCTCCGCTATTTCCGCCGGGAGGGACGGGATTTCCTCCTGGATGAGGGCATCCGCCGGATGGTGGCCTTCGAGGAGCGGAACCTGAAGGCCGGGGACCCGATCTTTTGGCGGCCCGGGACCTTCGACATCATCTTCTGCCGGAACGTCATCATGTACTTCACCCCCGAGGCGATGCGGGAGGTGGTGGATCGGCTTCGCCGCTGCCTCGCGCCGGGCGGCTACCTCTTCCTCGGGCCTGCGGAGACCCTCCGGGGCCTTTCCCATGCCTTCCACCTGCGCCATTCCCACGAGACCTTCTACTACCAGGCGAAGGAGCCGGGGGAGGAGGACGAAGCCCCTAGCCCGGGTTGGGACCTCCGGCCGGGTTCCCTCCCCGATCCACCCTCCATCCCCGATATCAGCTGGCTTGAGGCCATCGCCACCTCCACGGCCCGCATCGAGGTTCTGAGCCGGGAGAAGGCTCCCGCGCCCCCGCGGGCGGAACCCGGGTTCAGCGCCAGCCGGGATTTGAGCCGCGCGATGGAGCTTCTCCGCCAGGAGCGCTACCAGGAGGCGGTTCTGCTGCTTCGCGCCCTGCCTCCGGAGGCCCAGATGGATCCGGACGCCCAGCTGCTCCTGGCCGTGTTGTTGGCGCAGAAGGGGGAATTCGGCGATGCGGAGGCCCTCTGCGAAAGAATCCTCGATCTGGACGATATGAGCGCCGGCGCCCACTACCTCGCCGCCCTCTGCCGGGAGGCGGATGGGGACGCGAGAGGCGCCAAGGAACACGACGAGGCCGCCGCCTATCTGGATCCAAGCTTCGCCATGCCCCACCTCCACATGGGCCTCATGGCCCGGCGCACGGGCCGCGGCGATCTCGCGCGCCGGGAGCTGGGGCTGGCCCAGGCCCTCCTCGCGCGTGAGGAGGCTTCCCGGATCCTCCTCTTCGGCGGGGGGTTCGGGCGGGAGGCCCTTATCCGCCTCTGCGGCGGTCCGGGGAGTGGCTCATGAACGGCCCCTCCTCGCTATCCATGGGCACTCAGGCCCTACACGACGCCTTCGACGCCTCCTTCGCCCGGCGAGTGGAGGATCGGGAGGAGGGCTGGATGGATTTCCTGGCCATCCAATCCGCGGGCACGGCCTACGCCCTTCAGGTGGATCAGCTGGCTTCTTTGGAGACCGCCCGCCGGGTGCAGCCCCTTCCAGGGGGAAGGCCCGGCCTGATGGGGCTCGCCGGCGTGCGAGGGCGCCTCGTGCCCGTCTTCGCCTTGGGGGCCTTGTTGGGCCATCCGGAAGGGGCCCAGGAAACTCGCTGGCTCGCCGTCGTGGGGCGGGAGGATCCCCTGGGCTTCGCGTTCCCCCAATTCGAGGGGTATCTGCGGGTGTCCCCGGAGGCCCTGGCCCCCGTGGCCGAAGGCACCGCGGGCCCCTGGATCAAGGCCTGCCTCAGGGATGGCGGCCTCAGCCGGCCCATCGTGAATCTGGCCGCGCTGGTGGAGGACCTCTACAACCGTTCGGGCCTCAAGGCCCGTTGAAGGAGCTGGGACCATGGCTAGGGAACTGAGTTTCGGGCAGAGGATCGGAGTCGGGTTCGCGGGCGTGCTGATCCTCACGGTGATCACGGCCCTCATGGCGGTGTTCGCGGTGAGGATTCTGGCGGAAAGGCTGGAGCACGTCCTCGTGGTCAACGCTCGAAGCGCGTTGCTGGCCGAGAGGCTGGATTCCGCGGCGGAACGGAAGGCCTCCGGTGCACGCGGGTATCTGCTCCATCCCCAGGAAGTGCATTTGGAAACGATGCGCCAGGCCCGGGAGGAATATTTCACGGATATGAAGGCCCTCAAGGAATTGTTTCCGGGGGACGAGGCCCTCGCGGCCATCGAGCGCTTGGAACAGGCGCACCAGGCCGCCGTTCAGGGCCTCATCGAGACCCGCAAGGCGGACGCCAAATTGGAGCGGATCGGCCAGCGATTCGAAGTCGAAGTGCGGCCCGTGATGCTGGATCTCCGGCGATCGATCGCCCGCTACACCGATCAGCAGACCGCCCAGATGGAGGCGGCCCGGCGCGCCGCGTCGGAGTTCGCCGCCAAGGTCCGGTTCTACGTGATCGCCCTCGCCGGCGTGGCCTTCTCGCTCGCCGTGGCGGCGACGGTCCTGCTCACGCGCCTCCTCAATCGCCAGATCGGCTCCGCCGTGCAGCACATCCAAAGCTCCTCCGCGGAGCTTCAAACGGCCGCCAATCAGCAGGCGGCGGGTTCCAAGGAGCATGCCATCTCCATGAACGAGATCACGGTGACGATCCAGGAGCTGCTCGCCACGGCGCGGCAGATCGCGGAGAGCGCGCAGCGCGTCGCCAAGATCGCCCAGGATACGGCCGCCTCCGCGAAGGACGGGGATCAGACCCTCCAGCGGGCCCAGGACGCCGTGGGCGGCATCCAGCGGCAGGTGGATCAGATCGTCGCCCACATGACGGATCTGGGGCGGAAATCCCAGCAGATCGGGGGGATCCTCGAGCTCATCAACGAGCTGGCGGAACAGACGAACATCCTCGCCATCAACGCCACCATCGAGGCCTCCGGAGCCGGGGAGACGGGCAAGCGCTTCGCGGCCGTGGCCGATGAAATCCGCAAGCTGGCGGATCGCGTCGGCGGTTCCACCAAGGAGATCCGCGCCCTCATCGAGGAGATCCGCGCGGCCGTCCACACCACGGTCATGGCGACGGAGAGCGGATCCAAGGCCGTGGACGTGGGCTCCCGCCAGTTCGGGGAAGTGGCCTCGGCCTTCAAGCAGATCTCGGGTTTGGTGGGCACCACGACCGAAGCGGCCCGGGAGATCGAACTCAGCACCAAGCAGCAATCCACGGCCGTGGAGCAGGTGAACGTGGCCGATCTCGGCGTGGACACGGACTCGCGCGCCGCGCCCAGCGATGTCCACGCGGTGGTCCATTGCGCGGCGCGCGTGCCCGTCATGCGTGACGCGGCGGCCGATCCGCTCGCGCGCTACCGGCG
>CAYWDR010000051.1:0-5746 GCA_964457075.1 uncultured Solibacteraceae bacterium | reverse complement strand
CCGGCCGTGGAGCAGGTGAACGTGGCGGCCGCCAACGTCGCCCAGGCGGCCCAGGAATCCGAGGCCAGCGCCGTTCAGACGGTTCAAACGGCCTCGGATCTGGCCAAGCTCTCCCACCAGCTCGCCCGCCTCGTGCAGCCGCAGGCCGCCGTCTAACATGGCCCAGGACCCCTTCAAATACTTCCGCATCGAGGCCCGCGAACTGGTCGAAGGCCTGGGCCAGGGCCTGCTGGCCTTGGAAAAGGGACAGGGCGGGGCCGAGCCCGCGGCCCGGCTCCTGCGCCTCGCCCACACCCTGAAGGGCGCGGCCCGGGTGGTGCGGCATCCTCGGCTGGCGGAGCTGGCTCACCGCTTCGAGGAACTCTACCTGCCCTACCGCGGGGGGGAGGAGGCCTTGCCCCGGGACCGGGTGGACGAGCTCTTCCGGGTGGCCGATGCCATGGCGGAGGCGCTGCGGGCCCTGGATGGGGTGGAGGCGCCGGAAACGCTCGCGCCGGCGAGGGTCCTGGCCGTGGAGGAGCCCTTCGAGACCATTCGCGTCCCCGTGCAGGAGATCGACGCCCTCCTGGAGGGCATGAACGAGGCGGGGGTGGGGCTGGAGGGCCTGCGGACGGGGATGTCCGCCCTGGGGGAGGCTCAGTCCGCCCTGCGGGGCCTGGGGGGGCTGCTCACCGAGGCCCCCGAAGGCGGGCGCTTCCGGTCCCTCCACGCCCGGCTCAAGGCGGGCCTCGAAGGGGCCCAGCGCGAACTCCGCCGCAGCGCGGATCGGGCGGAGCGCGAGCTGGGGCTGGCCCTGGACACGGCGCGGCAGATGCGCCTCGTGACGGCGGGCTCCATCTTCCCCGTCCTCGAGCGCGCGGCGCGGGACGCGGGCCGTTCCTTGGAGAAGGAGGTGCGCTTCGAGGCCGCTGGCGGCGAGCATCGGGTGGATGCCCACGTCCTGGCGGGCCTGCGCGAGGCCCTCCTCCACCTCGTGCGCAACGCCGTGGCCCACGGCCTCGAAGCCAGGCCGGATCGGATGGGCGCGGGCAAGACTCCCGTGGGCACCGTCGGGATCGAGGTGGAGCGCCGGGGCCACCGCCTCGCCTTCATCTGCCGGGACGACGGACGAGGCTTCGATCTGGAGGCCATCCGCCGGGTGGCCCTCCGGCGGCGCCTGGTATCCGCCTCCGAGGCCCAGGGGCTGGATCTGGAGCGGGCCACCCGCCTCCTTCTGCGGGGAGGCCTCAGCACGGCGGGCCGGGTGGATGAGATCTCGGGCCGGGGCATCGGGTTGGAGGCGGTGGGCGCCATGGCCGCCCGCCTCAAGGGGGAGGTGCGCGCGGGCGGGACCGTGGGCAAGGGGGCCTGGGTGGAGCTGTGCGTCCCCATCTCCCTGGCGACGGTTTCCGCCCTGCTGGTGGAGAGCGGGGGGCAGGTGGCCTCCCTGCCGCTCGATGCTGTCCGGGCCGCCCTGCGCGTGCCGGCGGGCGCCCTCTCCCGATCCGGCGGCGGCCTCGTGGCGCACGGGGACCGCATGCTCCCCTTCCTGCCCCTCTCCGTGCTATTGGGCCGTACAACCCATCGGCAGCCGGATGCGGAGGCCTGCTCCGCCGTCGTACTGGAATCGGAATCGGCCGTCGTCGCCCTGGGCGTGGATCGGGTGCTCGGCACCGCCGAGGTGATGATGAAACCCCTCCCCGCCCTGGCGGGCCCCGCCCCCTGCGTGGCCGGGGCCTCCTTCGACGCCGAGGGGCATCCACGATGGGTGCTGGATCCCGGCGGGCTCGTGGCCGCGCTCCTCGCGCGGCGGGACGAGCTGCCCGAATCGCCGCCCCCCCAGCCCGCGCGCCTGCTCGTGGTGGATGACTCGCTGACGACTCGCATGTTGGAGCAGAGCATCCTGGAGTCGGCGGGCTACGAAGTTGATACGGCCGTTTCCGCCGCGGAAGGCCTGAGGAAGGCCCGTGAATCCCTCTACCGGCTCATGCTCGTGGACGTAGAGATGCCCGGCATGGATGGCTTCGAGTTCCTGGGACAGGTGGGGACGGATGCCCGGCTGCGGGACGTGCCCTGCATCCTAGTCACCTCCCGCGATTCGCCGGAGGACAAGCGCCGGGGCATGGAGGCCGGAGCCCGGGCCTACATCGTGAAGAGCGAGTTCGATGAAGCGAGTTTCCTATCGCGGATCCAGGAGCTCCTCCGATGAGCCCGGCCCGGACCCGCGTCCTCATCGTGGAGGATTCCCTCTCCATCCGCAGGAGCCTCGTGGAATTGGTGGGCACGGATCCGGAGCTGGAGGTGGTGGCGGAGGCGGAGAACGGCCTCAGGGCCATCGAGCTTTGCGAGCGGCTGCGGCCGGACGTGGTGAGCCTGGATATGATGCTGCCCGGCCTGGATGGCTTGGGCGTCACCGAACACCTGATGGCCTACCGGCCCACGCCCATCCTCATCGTCTCCTCCTCCCTGGAGCGCAGGGAGCTGTTCAAGACCTACGACGCCCTCGCCGCGGGGGCCGTGGACGTGCTCGATAAGCCGCTGGGGGACGAGTTTCAAGGCGAGTGGGAGGCCAGCTACCTCGCCCGGCTGAAACTCGTCGCCCGCATCAAGGTCATCACCCACCCGAGGGCCCGGTGGGGAGGGAGGCCCAACGCGCCCGCTCCGCCGCTGGCGCCGCTCGAACCCATGGGCCGGAACGAGTGGGGGATGGTGCTGATGGGGGCCTCCACGGGCGGGCCCGGGGCCCTGCTTGAGATCCTGAGGTGCCTCCCTCCCGGGTTTCCCCTCCCCATCCTCCTCGTGCTCCACATCGCGAGCCCCTTCGGGGAGAACTTCGTGGCATGGCTGGAGAAGAACATCCCCATTGAGGTGCGCTATCCCCGCGAGGGCGAGCCCCTGCCACCGAAGGGCCGGCCCCTCGTGATCATGGCCCCTCCGGATCGGCATCTGGCGCTCCGGGCCGGGCGCTTGCGGCTGGAGGAGGGCCCCGAACGCCATTCCTGCCGGCCCGCCGTGGACGTCCTCTTCGAATCCGTGGCGGAGGCGCGGGGCGCCGAGGCCATCGCCTGCCTACTCACGGGCATGGGGCGGGATGGCGCGGCGGGGCTATCGCGGCTCCACGCCGCGGGCGCCATGACCCTCGCGCAGGACGAAGCCACCTCCGTCGTCTTCGGAATGGCGCGGGAGGCCATCCGCCTCGGCGCCGCGCGCCAGGTGCTGCCCTTGAACGCCTTCGCCCCCACCCTCCAGGCCCTGGCCTTGGATCCCGCCCGGAGCCGGCCATGAGCGCCGTGCTGGTGGTGGACGACAGCCTCACCGTCCGCATGGATCTGCAGGAGGCCTTCGAAGGCGCGGGCATCTCCGTGGCCGGCTGCGCCACGGCGGAGGCGGCGCGGATGGCCCTCAAGGAAAGCACCTTCAGTCTCGTCGTCATGGATATCCTCCTGCCCGACGGCAATGGCGTGGACCTCCTCATGGACCTCCGCTCGGATCCCGCCACCACGTCGCTGCCCGTGCTGCTCCTCTCCACGGAGGCGGAGGTCCGGGATCGGATCCGCGGGGTCCGCATGGGGGCGGACGACTACGTGGGCAAGCCCTACGACCGCAACTCCCTGCTGGCCCGGGCCCAGGACATCCTCCGGCGCAAGGCGAAGGAGGCGCGGTGCCAGCCCCTCGTGCTCGTCGTGGAGGATGGCCTCAGCACCCGGGAGGCCCTGAAGGAGAGCCTGCTTTCGGGTGGGTACGACGCGCTCCTGGCCGCCAGCGGGGAGGAGGGGCTCGGCCTCGCCGCGGCCGCCCGGCCCGATGCGGTCATCGTGGACGCGGATCTCCCGGGCATCGATGGGCCCACCTTCGTCCGGCGCCTGCGCCTGGATTCGGCCCTGCGGCGCACGCCCTGCCTGCTGCTCACGGCCTCGGAGGATCGGCAGCTGGAACTCACCGCCCTGGAGGCGGGGGCGGATGGCTTCCTGCGCAAGTCCGAGGATCTTTCGCCCCTGATGGCCCACCTCTCGGCGGTGCTCCGGGCCAGCGCCCCCGCGGCGGAGGTGGAGCCGGTGCCCAGCCTCTTCGGCCCCATGCGCATCCTCGCCGTGGACGACAGCCCCACCTACCTCCACGAGGTGGCGGATCAGATCCGGGAGGAGGGCTACGACGTCATCCTCGCGGGTTCCGGAGCCCAGGCCCTGGAGCTCCTGGGCGTCCAATCCGTGGATTGCATCCTCCTGGCTCTCGTGCTGCCGGGGCTCTCGGGGGCGGAGACCTGCCGGCGCATCACGGGCACGGCGGCCTTGCGCGATATTCCCCCCGTCATGCTCACGGCCCAGGAGGGGCGGGAGACGATGATCCACGCCTTCAACGCGGGGGCGGACGACTACATCTCGAAGACGAGCGATTTCGAGGTGATCCGCGCCCGGCTGCGGGCCCAGATCCGCCGCAAGCACTTCGAGGACGAGAACCGGCGCTTCCGGGAGGAGCTGCTCCAGAAGGAGCGGGAGGCGGCGGAGGCGAGGGCGGCCCGGGAGCTGGCCCAGGCCCGGGCCATCCTCCTCTCCGCCCTGGAGGCCTCTAACCGCGAGCTGGAATCCTTCTCCTACTCCGTCTCCCACGATCTCCGCGCCCCCCTGCGGGCCATCGACGGGTTCGCCACGATGCTGGATCGGGAGTACCGCGAAAGCCTTGAGGGGAAGGGGCAGGGCTACCTGGAGCGCATCCAAAGCGCCGTGCGCCGCATGTCGAGCCTCATCGAAAACCTCATGAGCCTCTCCCGCATCAATCGCGTGGATCTGCAGCGCCGGCCCGTGGATCTCAGCGCCCTCGCGACGGGAATCATGGAGGAGTTGAGGCGGGGCCAGCCGGAGCGCGAGGTGGCCATCCAAATCCAGAGCGGGCTCATCCAGGACGGGGACGAGTCCCTCCTCCGGGCGGCCCTGGAGAACCTCCTGCGGAACGCCTGGAAGTACACGTCGAAACATGCCACGGCCCTCATCTCCTTCGGCGCCCAGGGGGACCCCATCCCCGTCTACTTCGTTCAGGACGACGGCGCGGGCTTCGACATGGCCCACGTCGATCGCCTATTCACACCCTTCCAACGCCTCCACGCGGCCTCGGACTTCGAAGGGTCGGGCATCGGCCTCGCCACCGTTCAGCGCATCGTGCGGCGGCACGGGGGCAGGGTCTGGGCCGAGGGAGAGCCTGGAAAGGGCGCCACCTTCAGGTTCACCTTGCAGCCGGAGCTTTAAGGACCAATACCCACCTCGAAGGCCCTAAGCTGGATTGACGAGGTCGCATGCTGGGCGCGGGTGGAGAGAGGGGCGGGGAGGCGGAGCGTGGCTAAGCAGCGCCTCGACCAGCTCCTCGTACAGCGGGGCCTCTGCGAGACCCGGGCCCGGGCCCAGGCGCGCATCCTCGCGGGGGACGTGCTGGTGGAGGGCCATCCCATCACCAAGGCGGGACACGGGGTGCCCGAGGAGGCGGAGATCCGTCTCCGGGGCGAGGCGCTTCCCTACGTGAGCCGGGCGGGCTTGAAGCTGGCCGGGGCGCTGGACCGGTGGCCCATCGACCCCACGGGGCGCACCTGCTTCGACGCGGGGAGCAGCACGGGCGGCTTCACGGATTGTCTGCTCCAGCGGGGCGCCGCCAAGGTCTATGCCGTGGACGTGGGCACGAACCAGCTCCACTGGAAGCTCCGCAGCGACCCGCGCGTCGTCAGCATGGAGCAGACGAACCTGCGCACCTGGGAGGCTTCGAAGATCCCGGAGAAGTGCAG
>CAYWDR010000050.1:0-18035 GCA_964457075.1 uncultured Solibacteraceae bacterium | reverse complement strand
CCCTTGGGGAAGTAGGCGCCGCTGGGGGAGGCGAAGAGGATGAACTGGTACTCGTGGCTGGGACGCACGCCCAGGGCCGCCTCGGTGGCGATCATGAGGGGGCGCAGGTAGAGGCTTTCGCCGATGGCCTGGGGCACCCAGTTCTTCTCCATGCGGATGAGCTCGTCGGCGGCCTGCACGAAGAGGTCCACGGGGATGGCGGGCATGGCGAGCCGGGCGGCGGAGATGTTGAAGCGCTCGCCGTTGGCCTCGGGGCGGAAGGTGGCGAGGCCGCCGTCCTTCTGGTGGTAGGCCTTGAAGCCTTCGAAAATGGCCTGCCCGTAGTGCAGCACGGAGGCGGCGGGATCCAGGGCCAGGGGGCCGTAGGCCTTCAGCTCCCCCTGCTGCCAGGCGCCCTGCTTGTAGGGAATCACCACCATGTGATCGGTGAACACGCGGCCGAAGCCGGGGTTCGCCATGCGGGCCGCCCGCGCCTCCGCCGAGGCGGGGTGCGTGGAGGGGGTGATGGTCAGGGCGGTGGTGGCGGTGCTCATGAGGCGCTCCTGGGGTTGTTCTTGGCTGGGGATTGGAGGCGATGCACGAGGCGGCCCAGGCGCGCGATGGCGTCCCGGGTCACTTCGGGGGCGTGGGTGCTGAAGTTGAGGCGGAGGCAGTTGGTGCCCCGGCGATCGGCGAAGAAGAGGGGGCCCGGCGCGAAGCCCAGGCCTTCGGCCAGGGCCTCCCGATGCAGATCCATGGCGGAAATTCCCTCGGGCAGCACCACCCAAAGGTGCATGCCGCCCTTGGGTTCGGTGAACTCGGTTTCGCCGGGAAAGTGCTCGTGCAGGGCCTCCACCATGGCGTCACGGCGCTCCTTGAGGGCGCGGCGCAAGCGCACGAGGTGGCGCCGGAAACCGCCCCCATCGAGGAAGCGGGCCACGACGGCCTGCGTGAGGGGGTTCATGGCGATCTGGTGGACCTCTTGCACGGGGGCGAGGCGGCGCAGCATGGCCTCCGTGGCGATGAGGTAGCCCAGGCGCAGGCCCGCCGCGAGGCTCTTGGAGAAGGTGCCGAGGTGGATGACGTGCCCGGCGTCCTCCAGGCAGCGGAAGGGGGGCAGGCTCTTGCCCGTGAAACGCAGATCGCCGTAGGCGCTATCCGTGACGACGGTGACGCCATGGGCCCGTGCGAGGGAGAGGATGCGCTCCCGCCGTTGGGTGCTGAGGGTCATGCCCGTGGGGTTCTGGAAACTGGGGACGGTGAACAGGAGCTTCGCCTCGGCCCGCTGCAGGGCGGAGGCGAGGCGATCGGGATCCAGGCCCGCCCGATCCACGGGCACGGGCACGGCCTCGCGGCCCAGGGCGTGGATGAGGGCCAGGGCGCCCACGTAGCAGGGGCTCTCCACGAGGATGCGGTCGCCGGGCACCGTGAGGGCTTCCACCACGAGGGCCAGACCCGCCTGGGCGCCGGGGATGGCGCGGACGCCCCACCCCTCGGGGATGGGTTCCCCTTCGGAGGCCAGCCAGCGGCGCACGGCCTCCAGGTAGGGCAAGTGGCCGGCGGGGGCGGCGTACATGAAGGCCTCGCTGCCCATATCCCGCATCACCTGGGTGGTGAGCTTGCGCAGGGGTTCCAAGGGAAGGAGGTCCGTGGGGATGAAGCCGGCGGAAAAGCTGACAAGGTGCGTGTCCTGGGCCTTCTCCAGGGTCTCGCCGAGCCAGGAGCCCAGCTCGCCTTCGGAGGCGAGGCGCGCGCTGCCCTCGAAGGGGAAGGCGCCGTCGGGCCGAAGGCCTGGGGCCTCCGGCAGGCGGTCCGCCACGAAGCTGCCCCGGCCCTGGACGGTCTGCACCCAGCCCGTGCGCTTGAGGCCCGCCAGAGCCTTCAGCACCGTGAGCCGATGCACCTGGAAACGGCCCGCCAGCTGCGGCACGGCCGGCAGCCGCATGCCCGGACGCCATTCCCCGGCCTGAATGAGCCCCCTCAGCTGGCGCTGCAGCTGGAGGTAGAGGGGACTGGAGGCCCCGGGATTGAGGACGTCAGAGGACATGACCCCTTCATCATCGGCCGGACCCGGGACCAAATGCATTAAATTGGGTCAAAACCGGCGACCGACGCAGACCAATTCAAGTCCCCCAGAAGGAAGCTCCCCCTTCCCTAGACCACCCTAGACCGCGCCTGCCCCCTGACTCACCCCCGTCCCCCCGCCCCTCGATAGGAAGCCAGGGGGTGGCCATGTTCGAAGCGGCGGAGCTGGGACGAAAGCTATCCAAGGAACAGTTCGATGCCATGGCCCCGGCCCTGCGCCTTGAGCTGCTGGAGCTGCAGCAGCGGCTGCGCGGGGCGGACTTCCCCGTGATCGTGCTCTTCGCGGGCGTGGATGGGGCCGGGAAGAACGAAACGGTGAACCTCCTCAACGAGTGGATGGATCCCCGCTGGATCGTGACCCGGGCCTACGGCCCGCCCTCGGACGAGGAGCGGGAGCGCCCCGAGTACTGGCGCTACTGGCGGGATCTGCCGCCCAAGGGGAAGGTGGGGCTCTTCCTCTCCTCCTGGTACCACGGCCCCCTCATCGATCGTGTGAACGGCGAGTCCTCCCAGGAAGCGCTGGATGAGCAGTTGGAGCGCATCGTCGCCTTCGAAAAGACCCTGGCCGACGAGGGGGCCTTGATCCTGAAGTTCTGGATGCACCTCTCGGGGAAGGGTCAGAAGAAGCGCCTCAAAAGCCTGGAGAAGGATCCCCTCACGGCCTGGCAGGTGACGGCCACGGACTGGCGGCACTGGGAGATGTACGACAAGTTCGTCGCCGTGGCCGAGCGCCTCATCATGCGCACGAGCAAGGCCCACGCCCCCTGGCAGATCGTGGAGGGCGCCGACTCCCGCTACCGCACCGCCGTCGTCCTCGAAGCCTTCAAGTGCGCCATCACGAAGCACCTGGCGGCCCGGGCCGCGGCCAAGAAGGTGCAGGCCGAGCTGAAGGAGAAGGCGAGGCAGGCGCCGGAGGCCCCCGCCGCCGCGGCCCTGCCGCCCCAGCCCTCCATCCTCTCCTCCCTGGACATGACCCAGACCCTCGAAGGGGCCGAGTACTCCCAGGCCCTCCAGGAACAGCGAGCCCGCCTCGCCGAGCTCTACTTCCGCGCGAAGAAGAAGGGCCTTTCCACCGTGCTGATGTTCGAGGGTTGGGATGCCGCCGGCAAGGGCGGCACCATCCGCCGCCTCACGGCCGCCCTCAACGCCCGGGACTATCAGGTGATCCCCATCGCGGCGCCCACGGAAGAGGAACGGGCCCAGCACTACCTCTGGCGCTTCTGGCGCCACCTGGCCCGGGCCGGGCGCGTCACCGTCTTCGACCGCTCCTGGTACGGCCGCGTGCTCGTGGAGCGGGTGGAAGGCTTCTGCTCCGAGGAGGCCTGGCTTCGCGCCTACGGCGAGATCAACGACTTCGAAGAGCGCATGACGGAGCACGGCATCGTCCTGTGCAAGTTCTGGCTCCACATCACGGCCGAAGAGCAGCTGGCCCGCTTCAACGCCCGGGGCGAGATCGACTACAAGAAGTGGAAGCTCACTGATGAGGACTGGCGCAACCGCGAGAAGTGGGGCCTCTACGAGCAGGCCGTCAACGATATGGTGGAACGCACCTCCACCCACAAGGCGCCCTGGACCCTCGTGGAAGCCAACTCCAAGCCGTTTGCGCGAGTGAAGGTCATGCGTACCGTGGCCGATGCGTTGGAGGGGGCGCTGGGGAAGGCGGGGAAGAAGAAGGGGTGAAGGGTCTCCTTAGGCCTTGGTACGCCAACCCGGGCCGCCAAGCACCCAAGCCGTAAATTCCGCAACACCCTGGCCCACGAAGCGGCCCCTCACTTCCATCCAGATGGGTTCACCGTCCCCTTCCGCCGGGCGAATGCGCACGCGAAACGGCTTGGCGAGCAGGCGTTCACCCGTCGTCTCCCAGCGGGCGTGGGGGCGTCCGCCCTCCTCCCGCACCCGGGCGACGAGGCCCTCCTCGGGCAGGTCCACGATCCAGCGCCCCTGAGGTAAATCCAGATCCACGGTCCACTGGCCATCCTCCCGGGTGGCGCGGCCCTGTAGGCTCTCGGTGGGCCGGCCATGGAGGCTCACGTCCACCTTGCGGGAGGCACACCCGGCGAGGGAGCACAAGAGGAGGGCGAGCGTCGCGGCGCGCATCAGAGCAGATGCAGCATGGCGGCCACTTCCATGCGCAGATCGGCGATGCCCGTGCCCTTATCCGCGCTCACCCAGGCGATGTCGTTGGGGTGCAGGCCCAGGGCGCCGCTCAGTTCCTTACGGCGCGTGAGGGCCCGGCTGGGCTTCACCTGATCGGCCTTCGTCGCCACGATGCGATAGGGCAGCTGAAGGTCCGAGAGCCAACCGACTACCTGGAGATCCAGCTTCGTGGGACCCACCTCCGCATCCACGAGGACGTAGATCATCGCCAGCGTTTTTCGGCCCCTGAGGTAGCCCTCGATCATGGCCTGCCAAGTGGCCTTTTCCTTCACGGGCCCCACGGCAAATCCGTAGCCGGGAAGGTCCACGAGCCACCGGTCCGCCCCCGTGAGGAAGACGTTGATGAGCCGCGTCCGGCCCGGCGTCTTGGACGTGCGCGCCAGGGACTTCTGATGGGTGAGCGCATTCAGCAACGAGCTCTTGCCTACGTTGGAGCGGCCGATGAAGGCCACCTCCGCATGGCACACGCCGAGGGTGTTCACCGTGGAGGCGGACGTGAGGAAGCGGGCGTCGTGGAGGGGCTGGGCCATGGTCAATCCAGGGTTGAGAGGTTTCTGAGTTGTTCCGCCAGCGTCTCCGCGTCCAGCGACCCCTGGGCGGATTCGAGCGTCAAAGTCTCCATCCGTTCGGGTGATTCGGCGAGGGAGATGCCATGCGCATCCAGGAAGACCAAGGCCGCGGCCAGGGCCGCCCGTTTGTTCCCATCCACGAAAGGGTGGTTCCGGGCCAGATGGATGAGCAGGACGGCCGCCAGATCAAATAGATCCCCGCCGCTATAGTAGAGGTGGTTGCGAGGCGCGTCAGAAGCGGAGATCAGACCTCCTGGATCACGCACTCCAGGGGCTCCGCCGAACCGTTTCACGGCCTCATCGTGAAGGCGGACAATCTCCCCTGGATCGAGGAACCGTGGTTCCCTCACCGATCCGCCAGCCGCTTTAGCACCTCACCATGGCGTTCAAACACACGCTCCATGGCTTCCTCAAAGGGCCGGACCGGGGAGGCAGCCGGTGCCACCACCAGCCCATGCCCCGTGGAATACACGACCACGGGCTCCTGGGCGCTGATCCCCGCCAGATCCATGAGGGGCTTATCGAGGATGAGCGCGTAGCTGTTGCCGACCTTCGTGAGCTTTTTCGTGAGCATGGCCCCCTCCATAGAACATTGTAATAACATTCAAATTCCCGGCAAGGGCTGGCCCGGTGCAAAGCGAACGGGATTGCCCCTAGCCGGGTCCTTCGAGGGAGCGGAGCGCGAGCAGGGCCCCCATGGCGGCGAGTCGCTCGTCGACCCGCCAGGGCGGGCCCGCGGCGTCGCCGAGGGTGCGCAATGCCTGCTTCATCCGGGCCGGAGGCCAGGCCAGCCGTTCGCAGGCGAAGGCCTCCGCGTCGCGGTCGGAATACCCGTGGGACGAAATCCCGTTGCGACCCGCGGCCACCTCCCAAACGTGGCGGAAGAGGATTCCCTCCGCCGCATGGGTGCGGACGTGCCGGCTGCCGATGCGCAGGAGATCCCGATCCGGCGAGCCCACGACGCCCGCGGCCGCGACGAGGTGGCCCTGGGCCCCCAAGTCCCGGATGAGGTCGCGAACCGTCGCGGTGGCGCCCGCCTCGATGAGGGCCTCCGTGGCCCGCACGGCGACGAGAGCCTCCTCCCAGGGCAAGTCCATGACCTGGTGATAGGGCTGAAAGGTGGCCGGCACCGCCTCGGAAGTGAGGGAAATGGAGGTTCGCAAGAGGAGGCGAGGCGAATCGAGCGGGCCGCCGATGGCCACGAGGATCGCCCGCCCGGATTTCGACCGGAGGCCGAGGGCGGCGGTGATCCCCTTCGCGTGATTCAAGCGGGCTCCTGTGGTCAGGTCCTATCCAAGATCCGGGGGGAGGCCACCCCACAACCCCTGTTGAACGCCCCCGAATTCGAAAATCGTGATCCTTCCCCAGCCGGCTAAATCCATCCCTTCGAGGAGGATTGTGGCTCCCGCTCCCTCCGCCGCGCGAGTCGCGGCTTCGAGGTCGGATACCCAGAGGTAGGTGCGTACCACGGGGGTCTCGGATTCATGGAGCGGCGCGCGGATGCCGCATAGGGAGCCGTCCGGGAGTGAAGCCACGCGTGCATTCCCAAGCTCAGGCACCGCGGCCTGGAATGGCCAGCCAAGGGCCGTGGAATAGAGCAGGCAGGCCCCATCGACATCGGGCGTGACGATTTCCAGGTAGTGGATCGAGTTCGGTTGGGTTGCCATGGGAGGGCCTCCGCATGTCGGTTCTTGGGGGCGACTTAGACGACAACCGTACTCGCCGGTGCCGGCTGATCGAAGGCGATGCGGCCGTGGTCCAGACCGATCACCCGCTTGCGCATGCGCTGGATGAGGCTGCGGTCGTGGGTGGCCACCACCACCGTGGTGCCCGCTTGGTTGATGCGCTCGAATAGGGCCATGATCTCGTGGGCGAGGTCGGGATCGAGGTTGCCCGTGGGCTCGTCGGCGAGGAGCACGAGGGGGTCGTTCACGAGGGCGCGGGCGATGGCCACGCGCTGCTGCTCGCCGCCGGAGAGCTGCAGGGGATAGCTGCTGAGCTTGTGCTGGAGGCCCACGAGCTTGAGGGCCCGGAAGGTGCGCTGCTTTTGCTCGCTGGCGCTGACGCCCAGCACCCGCAGCACGAAGGCGACATTCTCGAACACGGTGTGGGTGCGGATGAGCTTGAAGTCCTGTGAGACGACGCCCAGCTTCCGCCGGAGGTAGGGCACTTCCCCATCCTTCATGGAGGCCAGTTTGTGGCCCGCCATTTGGATCTCCCCCGTGCTCGGCAGCTGCTCCCGGAAGAGGAGCTTCAATAGCGTGCTCTTGCCCGCGCCGCTGGGCCCCGTGAGGAAGCAGTACTCGCCCGAATCGATGTGGAAATTCACATCGCTGAGGGCGGTGTGGATGCGGTCGTACTGCTTGCCGACGTGGGTGAGGGTGATCATCTGGAACCGCGAATGACCCGAATGGACGCGAATGGGAATGCCCCATTCTGAACTGAATTCGCGGAAATTCGCGTCATTCGCGGTTAAAGCCGTTCGATGAGCATCGCCACGCCCTGCCCGCCGCCGACGCACAAGGACGCGAGGCCGAGCTTCTTCTGCTCGTCCTGGAGGATATGCAGGAGGGTGACGAGGATGCGGGTGCCGCTGGCGCCGATGGGGTGGCCCAGCGCGATGGCGCCGCCGCGCACGTTCACCTTGGCGGGGTCGATCTCCGGCAGGCCCTTCATGACGCCAAGGCTCTGGGCGGCGAAGGCCTCGTTGAGCTCGAAGCGGTCGATGTCGGCGAGCTTCGCGCCGGTCTTGGCGAGGAGCTTGGGGATGGCGGCCACGGGGCCCAGGCCCATGACGGCGGGATCCACGCCCGCCTGGGCGAAGCCCACGATGCGGGCGAGGGGCGTGCGGCCCTTGAGGCCGGACTCGGTGCAGAGCACGAGGGCGGCCGCGCCGTCGTTGAGGCCCGAGGCGTTGCCGGCGGTGACGGTGCCATCCTTCTTGAAGGCGGGCTTGAGCTTGGCGAGGCCCTCGGCGCTGGCGTCCACCTTGATGTACTCGTCGCGGTTGAAGGCCACGTCGCCCTTCTTTCCGGGGATGGTGACGGTGAAGATCTCGCGGTCGAACTGGCCGGCGGCCTGGGCGGCGGCGGCCTTCTGCTGGCTTTGAAGGGCGAAGGCATCCTGCGCTTCGCGGGTGAGCCCGTGGCGGGCGGCGATTTCCTCGGCGGTGAGGCCCATGTGGGTGTTGCCATGGCCGCACCAGAGGCCGTCCTGGATCATGGAGTCGATGAGCTGGGCGTGGCCCATGCGGGCGCCCCAGCGGGCATCGGGCATCAGGTAGGCGGCGTTGCTCATGCTCTCGGTGCCGCCGCCGAGGGCCACCTGGGCGTCGCCCTCGCGGAGGGATTGAGCGGCGAGGGCCACGGCCTTGAGGCCGCTTCCACAGACCTGATTGGGCGTGTGGGCGGGAGTCTCGAAGGGGATCCCCGCCTTGAGGGCGGCCAGGCGGGCCACGTTTTGGCCGCTGCCGGCCTGGAGCACGTTGCCCAGCACCACGTCGCCCACCTCGGCGGCCTCCACGGAGGCGCGCAGCAGGGCCTCCTTCACGGCCAGGGCCCCCAGCTCGACGCTCTTCAGGGGCTTGAGTCCGCCCCCGAAGGAACCAACGGCGGTGCGGGTGGCGGACAGGATGTAGATGGCGGACATGGGCGCTCCGAAACAACCCTTGAGCCTATCAGGAGGAAGGGACCAATCCAGGCACAAGCCTCGAACCACAGGGGACCTGCTAACCTTTCAGCACCCAGCCCCGTATGGCATTCCACCAGGCCCGCCCTGGATCCTTGAACCCTCGGAGCCGCCCATGAGCCGCCTCAAGAGCCTGGCCCTTTCCGCCTGCTGCGCCTTCGTCCTCGCCGCCCCCCTGGCCGCGCAGGCGCGGCCAGAGTCCCATGGGCAGGAACCCCCGGCCCCTCCGGCTCCACCTGCGCCGCCTGCGGCCCCCGAGCCTTTCAGGGCGGGCCAATTCAGGGTGGAGAAGCGCGAGGAACCCCTCGTGGCTGGCTCCAAGCTATGGGTCCGCAACCGCAACGGCGCCATCCGCGTGTCGGGCTGGAACCAGGACAAGGTCGCCCTCACCGCCGAGATCCGGGATACGGAACACCGCAAGGTTCAGCTGATCGTCACCCGCAAGGGCCCCGATCTCGATATCGAGGCCCAGTTCGCCAAGCCCGGTTTCACCTTCGGCTTCATGCACACGAGCCCCCGCTGCGAGATGACCCTGCAGGTGCCCCACAAGCTCCTGCTCCACGTCCGCACCATGAACGGCACCGTGACGGTGCAGAAGGTCGAGGGCTACGCCCGCTGCGAGACCACCAACGGCGGGGTAAGGGTGGAGGACTTCACCGGCGAGGTGCATGCCGATACCACCAACGGCACCATCGAGGCCCGGCGCCTCAAGGCCCGCATCAAGGCCGACACCACCAACGGCAGGGTGATCCTGGAGGATGTGGAGGGCGGCGTGCGGGTGGGGACCACCAACGGCTCCGTCTCCGCCAGCGGCCTGGATGGCTGGGGCGAGGGCATCTCCATCGAGACCACCAACGGCAGCGTGCAGGTGGAGCTGGGCAAGGCCACGGGCGACCTCCTCGCCGAGAACAGCAACGGCAGCATTGATGCCAACGTGAAGGGCGCCACCGTGCAGGGCAAGATCAACAAGCACCGCCTGCATTTAAGGGTTCCCGGCCGGGATCAGAAGATCCGGATCGAGACGACGAACGGCTCCATCAAAATCCGGTAAACGGCGCCTCGCAGGATCCGTATCCCAGCCACATCCAACTCCCAAGGAGGCTCCCATGCGGACCCTAGCGGCTGCCCTGATTCTGCCCGCCCTAGCCCTGGCGGCCGGCGAACGCATCGAAACCAAGACGGAGGCCCTGAAGGCCGGCTCCATCCTCCGCGTCCAGGGTGCCAACGGCGCCATCCGCGTCAGCACCTGGGATAAGGATGAAGTGGAGATCAGGGCCGATATCAAGGAGCGCAGCGACCAATCGGTGAAGATCGACATCCGCCGCACCAGCCATGGGTTGGAAGTGGAGGCCATCCTGCCCACCCGCTCCGGGTGGAATTGGGGTGGCAGCGACGGCGTGGCCTTCACCCTGCGGGTGCCCAGGCGCCTCGAAGGCCACTACCGCACGAGCAATGGCCGCGTGGAGGCCCGGGATATGGTGGGCGCCCAGGAAATCACCACCAGCAACGGCAGCCTGATGATCGAGAACGTGCAGGGGGACGTGGACGCCCATACCTCCAATGCCGCCGTGACCCTCAGGGCCATAGACGGCCGCGTGCGGGGCCGTTCCAGCAACGGCCGGCTCACCCTTGAAGGCGTGAAGGGCGGGGTGGATTTCGGCACCAGCAACGCCTCCATCACCGCCTCCGATCTGGATGGGCGTAACCAGGGCATCGACCTCTCCACGAGCAACGGCTCCATCAACCTGGGCCTCGGCGCCGCCAAGGGCGAGATCGACGCCAAGACCTCCAACGGCTCCGTCCACGTAGATCGCCCCGGCGTGGAATTGGTGGAGATGGGCAAGTCCTGGGCCCGCCTCCGCGTGCCCGGCTCCAGCCAGTCCATCCGCCTCCGCAGCAGCAATGGGAGCATCCACTTGAAGTAGGCTCGGTCCCTCCCTCGGAACGCGCTTCGCGCGTTCCGAGGCGTTGAAAAGATGATGGAGTAGTAGCCTTAGGGCATGCGCGTTGCCCTGTTGCCCATCGCCGTTCTTCTGTTCAACTCAGCGACCGCGCTCGCGCGGTCGCTGAGCGTGGCGCAGGCCCCTCTTCGCGTGGAAGCCAAGGAATTGCGCTTGCAGAACGGGGCCCGGGTGCTGCTGGTGGAGCGGCCCGGCATCGGCGCCTTCCACGCCACGCTCTGCTTCCGGGGAGGTGCCGCCGAGGAGCCGCCGGAGATGCAGGGGGCCTCGACCCTGCTCGCGAGAACCCTCTACGCGGAGACTCGCGCCGAGGATCTGGAGGCGCCGCCCAAGGATCTGGAGGAGCAACTCACGCAGGAGGACGGCCTCCGGGAGTCCCTGCGGGTGGAGCGCCGCCGCCTGGAACGGGGCTCGAGCTCCGAGGCGAGGGTGGAGGAACTGGAATCCAGCCTCCGGGCCCTGGAGGGCCGCCGCCGCGCGAAGGCCCCCTTGGGCCTTGATAAAGACCTCTACCTTTCCACGGGGGGCCGCGCCCAGGCGCGGGTCAGCCAAGACGCGCTCACCTATTCGGTGGACCTGCCCCTTTCGCACCTCGACACCTTCCTGCGCACGGAGGCTCAGCGGCTCCAGTCCATGCGCCTCGCCCGCTTTCCCGAGACCCGCGCCGCCCTCCTCGCGGAGTTCAAGGATCCGGCTCGGGATCGGGGCGCGGCCCTCCTCTCCGCGGCGGCCCTGCCCGGCCACCCCTACGGCCGGGATCTGCAGGGCTCCCGGGGCAGCCTGGAAGGCCTGCGGTGGTCCGAGTTGCGCGCCTACGCCCGTGGCCGCCTCGTGCCCGAGCGGCTGCTCATGGTGATCGTGGGAGACGTGGGCGCCACGCCCCTCGTTCCCCTGCTCGAAAAGACCCTCGGCGCCCTCAAGGCCCAGGAGGCACCCGAGCCCGCCCTCTTCGAGCAGGATGGCGATCTCGGCAATCGCCGCCTGCAGGCCCAGAGTGGCGCCCGTGACCGCCTGCTCGCCGCCTGGCGCGTGCCGCCCCGGAGCCATCCCGACTTCCTCCCGCTCCGAGCCCTGATGATCTGCCTCACGGAAGGCCCGTCGAGCCGGCTCCAGCAGCGGCTCGTGGAACGAGGGCTCGCCAAATCCGCCTCCGGCACGCTCGGAGCGAACGGCTCACGCCAGACGGCCCTCTTTCAGCTCGATCTGGAACCGGCCGATGGCGTGGGCCTCGCCTCCCTCGAAGGCGGCCTGCAGGCGGAAATCCTGCGCCTCCAGCAGGAGCCCATGGGCCCCCAGGAATGGCAACGCCTCCTGCAGCAGGGCGAGCTGGCCCAGGCGCTGGAATTCCAATCCGCCCCCGCCCTGGCCCGGGCCCTGGCCCTCGGTTGGGCCGAGGGGGGCGATTGGCGCCTGGCCCTCACCAGCATGGATCGCGTGGCCAAGCTGGCCCCGGAAACCCTTCAGGCCGTGGCCCGTAAGCACCTGCAGCCCGGCCGTCTCACCGAGGCATTCCTCGCGCCGGAGCTCGCGGCCAGCGACCCTCTGGAGGCCCTCGCCGCCCAAGTGCTGCGCACCCTCGCCCGCCGCCGGATCGAGGATCCCGCGCAAATCGAAACCCTCGTCGCCGAGACCCTCCGCCAGTTGCGGATGCTCCCCAGGGAGGATCGCGAACGCTCCCTCAAACTGCTTCAGGATCAGGTAAAGCAACCGTGAAGGCCGCCCTCCTCAGCCTCCCCGCCCTCGCCGCCTTCGCCCCCCATCCGGTGCAAGGACAGGAGGCCATCCCCGCACGGATCCAGCTTCCCAACGGCCTCACGGCCCTCCTGTGGGAAGAGCACGACGCGGCCCTCATCCTGCTGGAGGGTCTCCTGCCCATCCAGCCCAACGAGGTGCCCGCCCACCTGCCCGGCCTGCCGGCCCTCCTTTTCGGCGTCCTCGACGCCAGCCCCAAGGGCAACCGCGGCGCCGCCGAATTCCAGTCCCTCCTGGATCGCAGCGGCATCCGCATGGGCCTCGCCCTGGATCCCCGGGGATTGAAGGTGACGATGGCCTGCCGCAGCCGGGATCAGGAGCTGGCCTTCGGCCTACTGGGCGATCTCCTCGGCCGCTCCCCCCTGGATCCCGAGGCCATGGAACCCCAGCGGATGCGCCTCTTCCGCCGACCCAAAACGGGCCCGGAGGAGGCCCGGGAGCGGTTCCTCGCCCGCGCCTCCAATAGCGTGCTCCTGCCGCCTCCCGAAAGCACCCTGGCCAAGGCCTCCCTCTCGGATCTGGAGACGCTGCTCACCCGCATCCGCAGGCCCGGACGCCTGCGCCTGCACATCCAAGGCGATTTAAGCCCCGCCCAGGCCTCCCAGCGGCTCCTGCTGGACTTGGGTGCCTGGTCTCCGGCCGGGGTGGACGCGCCCCTGGAACCCTCCCCGGTGCCTGCCGATACGAAGGTGGAACACGAGGGCCCCGGCGAACTGCTCATGGCCTTCCCACCCCCGCCACCGGAGGAAGCGGCATCCGCCCTTCTGGACATCCTCTTGACGCCGCGCCTGGAGGGCCGCGGCGAGCCCGGGAATCCCTGGCGCCTGCAGGCCACGGGCGGCACGCCCCAGGCGGCGCAGGCGGCCCTCCAAGCGCGCCTGGCCGCCCTCACGTTCACGGAAGCGGATTTCGCCGCCGCCAAGGCGCTATGGATGGGCCGCCAGCGGCTATTGCCCCTGGATCCCCATGGCGCGCTCCGGGCCCACCTGCGCGGCTTGCCCTCGACGGCGGCCGTGGCGAGCCTCACGCGGCTCGAACTGGAATCGGCCCTGAAGGCCCTCCAGGCCGGGGCCCATCGCCTCTGGCTCGGGGACGCCGCGTGGATCAAGGCCGTGCCTTGAGCCACGCGGCGGGGTTTCTCAGATCGTGATTCCGAAGCGCCTCGCGAGATCCAGGTAGCGCGCCCGGATGCCCGTGATGATGGGCTCGGGCAGGTGGGGCGCGGGTTCCTGCTTATTCCAGTCCGGCAGCGTCTCCAGATAGTCCCGGAGGAACTGCTTATCGAGGCTCGGGGGCGTGAGGCCCGGCTTCCACTGATCCGCCAGCCAGTAACGGCTGCTATCGGGCGTGAGAGCCTCATCGATGAGCAGCAGCGTGCCATCGGCGGCGAGCCCGAATTCGAACTTGGTGTCGGCGAGCAGGATGCCGCGCTCGGCGGCCAGCTCGGAGCCGCGCCGGTACAGGGCGAGGCTCAGGTCGCGGAGGCGGACGGCCAAGTCCTCGCCCACGATCTCCGCCATGCGGGCGAAGGGGATGTTCTCGTCATGGCCGCTTTCGGCTTTCGTCGCGGGCGTGAAGATGGGCTCGGGCAGCCGGTCCGCGAGCCGCAGACCCGCGGGCAGCTTCACGCCGCACACCTCGCCCGTGGCGTCGTATTCCTTGAGCCCTGAGCCCGCCAGGTAGCCGCGCACGACGCACTCCACGGGCAGGGGGTTCGTCTTTTCCACGACGACGGCCCGCCCCGCCAGCTCGGCGCGGAAGGGCTCCAGCTCCGCGGGCCACTCATGGGCCTTGCGGAAGTGGTTGGGCAGGAGATCCTCGCTGGCCTTGAACCAGAAGCTGGCCACCGCCGTGAGGATGCGACCCTTGTCGGGGATCCCCTCGGGCATCACGCAATCGAAGGCGCTGATGCGATCCGTGGCCACGATGAGGAGGCGATCCCCCAGCTCGTAGACATCGCGCACCTTTCCGCGGCGGAAGATGGGGAAGGGAAGGTCGGTGCGGAGCAGGGCGGCCATGATGGGGACTCCAAACGGCCATTGTCTCAAGTCTTGGGTCCTGAGTCTTGGGTCTTGAGCACACAGGGCCCAAGACCCAGGACTCAGGACTCAGGACTCAGGACTCAGGACTTCCAATTCATGCCAGCTCCGGCAGCCGCCTCGGCGTCGGCGCGCTCCAGTTCAGGGGAGTGGGCAGGAGGTGGTAGCGGTTCATGATGCCCACCCAGCGGCTCAGCTCGGATTCGCGCACGGCGCCGTCGGCGTCGGCCACGGGGAGGGCCCGCTCCGTCTGGAAGGCCCGCACCTCGGCGCTGCTCACCCCCAGGAGGCCGGGCAGCTCGTCGAAGGGATAGATCCGATCGCCTTGAGGCGGATTCATGAGGCGGAAGTCGAAGGTCTCATTCAGGGCCGAGGCGATGGCCGCGGCATCCAGCTCCTGGGCGGCGTCCAGGTGGGGAAAGGGGTTGCCCCCCAGGAGCCCCAAAGCCTGGGCCATGCCCAGATGAGCGAGAAGGTGGAGGGGCTGCGCCTTCAGCACGGCCTCGAAGGCCCGCTTGGCCTCCTCGCAACGGCTCAGGGCCAGGAGGGCCTCCCCGTGGCGCAGGCGGGCCTCCAGGCTTCGGGGATCGCCGGCCACCCAGCGAGCCGTGATGGAGACAAGCTCCTCGGGCAGACCCTGATCGCGAAAGAATGCGGCCAACCGCGAGAGGGCCCCGAGATCCCGGGGGGCGAGAAGCAGGAGGCGCTCCATGAACTCGGCGGCCCGCACCCGTTCACCCGCCTCCTCCAGGCGGTGGGACCAGGCGCACAGGATCTCCACCTGCTGGCCCACCGGATGGTTGGGCGTGCCCTGGTGGGGATCGGAAGGGTGCAGCACCTGAGTGCCCACCCAGAGGTAGCGGACGGCGTTGCGGCCCTCGGGGCCCTCAAGCTCCGCCTCCAGGGCATGGATGATGGTGCGCAGGCCATGCTCCCACAGGGGCGGCAGGGGCATCTGGGCATGGGTGCGCAGCTCCCGCTTGAGGAGATCCAAGGGGTCGCCCGGGCGGCCCAAATGGAGCTTCACCCGCAGCACGGGATGATCCCCCCCCTCCGCGTCCAGCCCCACGCGCAGGGTCAGCTCCCCCGTATCGGGGTCGAAGGCATCGAGGAGCAGGAAACCTAAGGCGGCGCGCATTCAAATCAGGCTAGCCCAAGTGGCGCAAGGAGATGGAATGCACCCTCGTCACCCAATGCACGAAGCCGTTGACGACATCCCCCCTTGGCGTCACGATTGGCCCACCACGCCCGTTCCTTTCCACGGAGATTCTATGAAAAAGATGATTCTGCCCATCCTGCTCGTGGCTTCCGCTCCGCTGGCGGCGCAGGACTTTGAAGTTGGTGTATTCATCGGTCAGCAATCGTACAAGAGCGCCACTCCCTCTGGCGTGACCATTGAACCCTCCAAGAAAACCGTCACGGGCGCACGGTTCGGGTACAGCGTGGTGGATATCGGGCCCGCCCTATTCCAGCTCACGGCCGGATTTCAGCCCGAGAGCAAAACCGACGTGGAAGCCAACGGCACCACCATTCCAGGCGTTGAATTCAAGCATAAGCACTGGTCGGTGGGCGCCATGTTCAACTTCAAGGCCGGCGTTGCCATTGGGGCGGGGATCGAATACCGGAATGAAAGTCTCACTTCTGGCCCGGACAGTACGACCTATGGTCGCCCTTGGGCCCGCGCCAACATTGGCCTCGCCTTCCCCACGCCGCTCGTGAAGCCCTTCCTCGGCCTAGAAGTTGCGGCTCCTTTGGCGTCTAAGTCCTTCGATGCTTCCGCATCCGATGCCAACAACCTCAAGTCCGTCGCCCCCAAGATGCAGGTCGGCATCTACGCCGGCCTCCGCTTCTAAGCCAGCGCCTTCCCTAAAAAGGCACCCGGTTCTCCGGGTGCCTTTTTTTTGCACTCTTGTTATCGTGGCTCAACCCAAGGGAGACCATGGAACTGCGGATTCTGGGATGCAGCGGGGGTGAGGCGGATGGTGAGCGCCTCACGGGCCTCCTCATCAACAACGTGGTGACCATCGATGCCGGCAGCCTCACGGGCGCGCTGACGGTGGAGGAACAGAAGCGGATCCAGCACGTATTCCTGAGCCACAGCCACCTCGATCACATCTGCACCCTGCCCTTCTTCACGAAGAACATCTTCGGCCACACCCACGAACCCGTGGAGATCCACGCCCTTCCCGAGACGCTGGACGCGCTGCGCCGCCACCTCTTCAACGATGAGCTCTGGCCCGACTTCAGCGTGATCCCCTCCCCCAACGACCCCACCATCCGCTACACGGAGCTGGAGCCCGAGCGGGCCTACGAGGTATGCGGCCTCCGCTTCACGCCCATCCGCGTGAACCACCTCGTGCCCTGCGTGGGCTACCTCGTGGAGGACGGGAAGGACGCCTTCATCTTCACGAGCGATACCACCACCACCGAGCGCATCTGGGAGGTGGCCAACGCCACGCCCAACCTCCGGCTGCTGATCACGGAGGCCTCCTTCCCCAACGAGCAGGAGTGGCTCGCCGTGGCCAGCAAGCACCTCACCCCCATCATGCTTGGGGTGGAGCTGAAGAAGCTCACGCGGAACGTGCCCGTGGCCATCTACCACCTCACGCCCGGAGACAAGCCCCAGATGCTCCCCCAGCTGCGCGCCTTGAACGATCCCCGGCTGCGCATGCTGGAGCAGAACGAGCACTTCGCCTGGTAGGGTGGCCTGGTAGGACGGCCTGGCAGGGCGGAAGAGGCTAGAGCCCCGCCTTGAGGGCCGCCACGGCCTCCGTGATGCCCGCTTCAATGGGCTCCACCAGCGCGGCCACGGGGGCCAGATGGCCCTCCCGGGCGGCATGCTCGGCCTGGCGGGCCAGTTCCGCCAACCGGGCGAGGCCCAGATTGGCCACGCCTCCCTTCAAGGCGTGGGCGGCCGCCGAGGCATCCGGGGCGGAACCCGCGGCGAGGGCGGCCTTGAGATCCGCCACGCGCAGGGGGGCGTCCTCCTCGAAGATGCCCACGAGTTCCCGGATGAGCTCTGGGGCCCCCTCGGGATCCAGCTCCCGGAGCATGTCCAGTTGCTTGGGATCGATGATGGGCAGATCGGTCACGCCGGACTCCGTCAAAGGGAAGGCCCCCGAAATCCATCGGGGGCCTTCCAGTGTCGCATGAGGAAGGAGCGGCGACGGTTGACTAGAACCCGTGCCCACCGGCGTGGCTGCCGGCCTGGATGCGGATGAGGCTCGCCTCCAGAGTGGCTTGGGCCTCGTCCATGTCGTGCTCGGTCTGGGCCTCCTTGAGGAGCTTGAGGGCCCGCTGGCGGTCCGTCTCGGCCCGGTCCAGATCGATCATGTCCACGGTCTCGCTCTCACGGGCCAGGATGGTGACGTGGCCGGGACCCACCTCGGCGAAGCCGCCGAAGACGGTGAGCCAGTGGCGCTGCCCATCCTGGGTGAAGTGGATGAGTCCCTTGCCCAGCGGCGTCATCACGGGGGTGTGCTCCGGCTTGATGCCGTAGTACCCGCGGTGGGCCGTGGGAAACATGACGTCTTGCACCTGCGCGCTGAAGACCCGGCGCTCGGGGGTGACGACTTCGAGTAGCAATTGACCAGCCATAAAACCTCAACTGAAAAAGGATTCACCACCAAGACACCAAGGACACCAAGAAAGGCGGGGCAACCAGATCACCTGTCTTTTCTTGGTGTCCTTGGTGCCTTGGTGGTTCAGCTTTTAGGCCTTCATCTTTTCTGCCTTTTCGACCGCTTCCTCGATGGTGCCGACGAGGTAGAAGGCCTGCTCGGGCAGGTGATCCCACTTGCCGTCGC
>CAYWDR010000049.1:0-18184 GCA_964457075.1 uncultured Solibacteraceae bacterium | reverse complement strand
GGATGTGGTTGGTCGCATCAAGCACGCACCATGGGTGGGGCCAGTTTCATTCCTGGCGCCCATGAAGGGCGTCAAAACGCCCTTTCGGCTGCTAGGGAAGGAATCCTGAACCTTAAACCCATCCACGAAAAAGGGGCCTGAATGCCCCTTTTTCGCGGAAAGAAAGGGGAAAACTATTCTTCGCCGATCAGCACCGCGGCCTTGTCGCCGTTCTGCTTGCGGGTGGTCTTCTTATCGAGGGTCTTGTGGGCCTGAGCCTCGAGCTTGTCGATGGCCTGGTTGAGACTGCCGTACATGTCCTGGGTCTCGGCGGAAGCCACAAGGCTGGCCGAACGGGTCTTGAGCGTGATCTCGGCGATGTGCCGATGCTGCTTTTCGACCTCGAGGATGACGTGGACGTCGATCACGTCATCAAGGAAGGAGGCGAATTTGTCCAGCCTGGACTGGGCATGCAGCTTGAGAGCTTCGCTGAGCTCGACGTGGCGACCGGTGAAGTGGACCTTCATCGCACACTCCTGAAATTGGGCCATCAGGCCCGGGTTGAAGCACAAAACCCGCACCCCTCGAGGGATGCGGGTCTGGAAGAGCAGTCGGTCATGTTGGGGCTTATCGGCGGCGGCGCTTGGAAGCTGGAGCAATCTTCAGTTCCTCGCGGTATTTGTTGACAGTACGGCGAGCTACGGTGATTCCATCCCGGCCCAGGAGGGTGCTGATGGCCTCGTCGGAGAGGGGTTTGGCGGGATCCTCCGCCTGAATGAGGGCCTTGATCTTGTGCTTGACCACCGTGGCTGAAACATCCTCTCCCGAATCTGAGCCCAGACCGGCTGAAAAGAAGTAATTGAGGTCAAAAAGGCCCTGCGGGGTGTGAATGGTCTTGCTCTTCACCACGCGGCTGATGGTGCTCTCGTGGAAGCCCGTGGCCTCGGCCACATCCCGCAGCACCATGGGCCTGAGCCCCTCGATGCCCCGCTCCATGAACTCCCGCTGGAGATCCACGATTTGCGCGGAGACGCGCAGCACGGTGCGGTTGCGATCCTCCACGCCGCGGATGAAATCCCGGGCGCTGCGGAAGCGGTCGCGGATGAAATCCTTGTCGGCCTTGGCGTCGGACGCGTTGAGGAAGGTCCGGTACTCGCCGCTCACCTTCAGGCGGGGCAGGCCCTCGTCGTTGAGGTACACCTTCCAGTGGCCGTCTTCCCCCTTGAGCACGACCACATCGGGCTTGATGACGCGCTCCGTCTCGGCGCTGAAGGCGCGACCCGGCGCGGGGTGAAGGTGCCTGAGCAGTTCCATGGCTTGGGAGAGTTCCTCTTCCGTGCAACCGATGGCCTTGCGTAATTTACCGCTGTCCCGCTGCATGAGAAGGTCGCCGTGGACCTTGATGATGCAAACGGCCAGGTCGTCAGGCTCCACGCCGGCATGGCGGAGTTGGAGCAGGAGGCTCTCCTGGAGCGTGAAGCAGCCCACGCCGCTGGGATCGAACTCCTGGAGGATCTCCACGGCCCAGCGGAGGGCTTCCGGTTCCACTTGCAGATCCAGGGCCAGGGCCTCGAGGTTCGTCTCCGCGGGTGTATCGGGATCCAGGCGCAGGAAGCCCTTGGGATCCATGCGATCGATGAGCCGCTCGACCAGGAGGGCGCGGGGATCGTCGGGGTCCAGGGTCTGGTAAAGCTGGGCGACGAGGTGCTCCTGCAGCGTCTCGGTGGAGCTGATGCGCTCCTCCCAGCTCATCTTCTCGTCTTCAGGCAGGTTGGAGGTGCGGGGGAGGTCGCCGTCCCAGCTGTTCTCCGCGCCCATTTCGATCTCCTGGACCTGAGAGACACCCTCTTCCGTGAACTTCTCCAGCTCATCGGTGTTGATTTCCTGACCCTCCGAGGAGAGGGCATCGAGGTCCACCGTGGTGACGTTTTCCGGCAGTTCCACGCCCTCGGAGGCTTGATCCGGATTGGGCTCGGAGACTTGGCTATCGTGGCCCTCCTCAATGGCCTCCAGGCTGGGCACCTCGTCGCCGTCGTCGGCCAGCTCCAGGAGCGGATTCTCCTCCAGCTCCCGCTCAATGGTCTCGCCAAGCTCCAGCAGGTTCATCTGCCAGAGCTTGAGCTTAAGCTGCATGGCCGGAGTCAGTGCCAGGGTCTGGCTTTGAGCCAACCGCTGGGAGAGGAAGGGACCCTGAGCCATGGGTTAGCCTAGATCCAATTTGAAGCGATCGCCCAGATAAACCCGGCGAATGTCGGGATCTTCCGCGATCTCGTTGGGCAGTCCGTGTTTGAGGATCATTCCATCGGCCAAGATATAGGCCCGATCGGCGATCTGCAAGGTTTCCCGGACGTTGTGGTCCGTGATAAGGACGCCGATTCCCCGGGCCTTTAGATTGGCGATGAGCCCTTGGATCTCGGAGACGCTCTTGGGATCCACGCCGGCGAACGGCTCGTCCAACAGCATGATCTTGGGCTCCGTGACGAGGGCCCGGGCCAGCTCGCAACGGCGGCGCTCGCCGCCCGATAGGCTGCGTCCGTGGGTATGGCGCACCTTCTGCAAATGGAACTCCTCCAGGAGCCGCTCGCACCGGGCGATCTGCTGGTCCCTGGGAATGGGCTGCAGCTCGGCCAGCGCCATGAGGTTCTCCCACACGGTGAGTCCGCGGAACACGCTGCTCTCCTGGGTCAGGTATCCGATCCCCAACCGGGCGCGACGGTGCATGGGGGACGTGGTGAGATCCTCCCCCATCCACGTGATTCGGCCGGAGTCGGGGGCTTCGACCCCCACCACCATGTAAAAGGTCGTCGTCTTCCCCGCGCCGTTGGGCCCCAGGAGGCCCACCACCTCGCCCGGGCAAACGTGCAAGCTCACGCCGCGCACCACGAGCCTTTCGCCATACTGTTTCTTGAGCTCGGTCGCCTCAAGCCGCGGTGTTGTTTCCATGCTCCAACTATCGCACTCTGCCCCGCAGAGCGCTCCCCCTCGCTTCGCTCTGGGAGCCGGAGCCTCTATACCAATCACGAGCCGGAGCCCGTGGCCCCCAGCCCGCGCACGCGCCCATGCCAGCGCACCGCCCGGGCGGCAGGCTCGAGCTCCAGGGCATCCCCCTGCCCCTCTCCCAACCGGCCCCTGAGGCTCACGGTGCCGTCGGCCTTCACGAGCTTCACGGCCCGGCCCGCGCCCAATTTGAGCACCACGCGCTCGGCTAAAAGGCGCCAGCCCTGGCCTTGCACCTCGACCCCACCGGTCAACCGGACTTCGGAAACGTCGCTCTCGCCGAAGGCCGCCCGCAGGGTGAGTTCCCCATCCGAGGCGGATAGCGCCCCGCTGAGGCCTTCCGGGAACTCGACACGCTCCCCTTTGCGGAGGATGCGGTTGCCGGAGAGGCGCTCCCGCAGGCGGGACCAGGTGGCGGGGCGGCCCGTCAGCGTCCACTGCGCGTCCTCCCAGAGCAGCGTTCCCCCGCGCAGGTTTCCGCCGTTGTTGAAGTTCACCAGGACGGGCCCTTCGAAGATCCAGGCCCGGGGACTGCCCTGGCCGGCCCCGGCGCTGAAGGTGCCATCCTCGGCGCGGCCCGTCACGGGGCCCGGGAGGCGCCACTTGCGGCTGCGGCGATCGAGGTCCATCCGGGCGGCGCCCAGGGAGCGGCGGCCCCAGGTGAGCAGGGGATGGGCCTCGGCCCGTGCCCAGCCCTGAGCCAGATCCGGCGGCAGCTCGGAGCCCGCGCCCTCCCGCAGCAGCACCCGGGGCGACTGCAGGCGCAGACGCTGCCCATCCAGGATCTGCTCCCAGCTCACGCTGCCCTCCAGCCGGAGTCCGGCCGGGGTCCACCTCACGCCCTGGGATTGGAGCAGCTCCTCGCCCTCCCGGGCCAGACGCCGGGCCTTGAAACTCCGCAGCTCCACCTGCTGCATCGGTTTGCCCGGCGACGGCCGTTCCGCGCGGCCGCCCTCGGCCTCCCCGTTCCAGCCATCCGCGCGGGTGAATCGGAGGGGCCCGGGCCACGTGACGGAGCCCGCGAGCAGCTCGGCCTTCCTAGCTTCCACCGTCCCGTCCACGAGCCGGGCCCGCACGTTCTCCAGGCGGCCGCTTTGAAGCCCCGCGTCCGCTTCGAGGCGATCGGCTTCTAGATGCCTCAGGGTGGCTTGCCCATCCGCGTCCCAAACGACGGGGCCCCGCTCCACGCGGATGCGCCCATCGGGTTCCCGGGTCCAACCAGCGGGCAGATGCCATAGGCCGGGCCCCGCGCCCTGCATGCCATGCCAGGTGAGGGGCGCCAGGGCCTCCCAGCGGCCCGCGCTCCAACGCAAGGCCCCGCCCTCCCCTTCCATCACGCCCTTGCCGCCGCTCGCGCCGGTGGAATCCAGGCTTTCGAGGGCGAGGGGCGCGTGGAGCAGCCAGGCTCCCTGGCTCCGGTTGGCCTCGGGGGTCTTGAACTTCCAACGCCCCCGGGTCTCCTCCAGCTCGCCATCGACACCGCCTAGACGCAGCTCCTTCTCCTCGCCCTGGATGGTCTGATAGCGGAGCGTGAGCCGATTGTCGCCCTGGAGTTCCGTGAGGGTGCCCACCGTGCCCCGCATGCCCGCGGTGAAGGTGCCGAGGAGGCCCTTCCCGGATTCCATGCTGCGGGGCCCCAGGGCCAGCTGGAGGCCCGTCACGCCCAGCGTGAGCCCCAACACGCCCCACCCGGCCCAGCGCCAGGCGGGATCCCGTGGAGGCGGAAGGAATGCGCGGCTCATGCCAGGCTCCCCTCCACGAGCCAGCTGCGACCCCATCGCGCCTGATCCTGCGGCGTGGCGGCCACCCGGAGGGTCTGGCCTGGGGCCAGCGGCGCGCTGCGTTCGGCGCCGAAGAACCAGGTGAGGGGCTCCGCGACCCCCACGAGGCGGAGCTTCCAGTGGCCTTCCCCGAAGACCTTCGCGGGCTCCGCCAGTTCACCCTCCAGGCCCGCCAGGGGCACCGGAAAGCCCTGGCCCCAGGGTTCCAGCGCGGCCAGGGCGGCGGCATCGGGAAAGCCCTGAACGCCCCAGGCATCCAACACCCGCGTCATCGAAGGGGCGCGAAGGGCCTGCTCGGCGGCGCCCTTTTCGAAGCTTTGGCGGACGAAGGCGAGGTGCGCCTCCGGAAAGGTCATTCCGGCCGCGAGCCGGTGGCCCCCGCCACCGCGGAGGAAGGGCTTCGCCTGCTCCAGGAGCAGCGTGAGATCGAAGCCCTCCGGCGCCCGCAGGGAGCAATGGGCCATGCCTTCCAGCACCGTGCAGACGGCCGTGGGCTTGCCCGAATCCCGCATGCGAGCGCCAGCCACGATGCCGATGACGCCTTTGTGGGCATCGGCCTCCATCACCAGATCGAAGGCCTCCGCTCCCGGCACGGGCAGGCGCTGGGCCAGCTCCCGCTGAGTGCGGCGGCGTTCCTGGTTCAGCTCCTCCACGCGGGCCATCAGGCCCTCGGCCTCCCTGGCATCCCGGCACAGCAGCAATCGCACCGCGTCCTCCGCGCCGCCCATGCGACCCACGGCGTTGAGGCGGGGCCCCACGCCGAAGGCGAGATCCTGGCCCGTGGGCCTGCCCTGGATGCGGGCCGCCTTGAGGAGGGCCGCGAGGCCCGGGCCATTGGCGCCCGCGAGGGCCTCCAGGCCCCGGCGCACCAGCAACGCGTTTTCGCCCTTCAAAGGCACCATGTCGGCCACGGTTCCGATGGCCACGAGCTTGAGCAGGCCATCCAGAAAGGCCGCGTCCGCGCCCGCCGGCACGGGCACGGCCCCGAGCAGGGCCTGGGCCAGCTTGAAGGCCACGCCGACGCCCGAGAGCCAAGGATTCGCGTATCCCTCCAGCAGCGGGTGGACGACGGCGCGGGCGGGAGGGAGTTCCGGCCCCAGGGCGTGGTGATCCGTGATGATCCACTCCAGGCCCAGCCCGGAGCTGGCGCGCACCTCCTCGACGCTGCGCACGCCGCAGTCCACGGAGATGATGAGGCCGGGATTCCGCGCTTCCTTCAGCTCCCGGATGCAGTCGAGATGCAGGCCATAGCCATCGTTGAAGCGGTTGGGGATGAAGAAGTCCACCCGCGCGCCCAAACGGTCCAGCACCCGCATGAGCAGGGCCGTGGCGGTGACGCCGTCCACGTCATAATCGCCGTAGATGGTGATGCGCTCGCTGCCTTCGATGGCCTTCCGGATGCGCGCCACGGCGGCATCCACGCCGGGAAGGAGGTGGGGATCCGTGCTGCGGCTCCAGGAGGCGTCCAGGCGCCAGGCCAGATCCTCGGGCGCGTCCACGCCCCGCATCCAGGCGAGCCGGGCGGCATCCTCGCCGATGGACCAGGCCCGGGCCAGCTTCAGCCAGGGCCGGAGGCCTGCCGGGGCTTCCCGGCGCAGGCGCCAGGGTGTCGGGAGGCTCACCCCACCGAGCCCATCTTCGCGAATTTCTGATAGCGCTCTTCCACGAGATCCTCGGCGCTGAGCTCCGCCAACTCGCCGAAGGCCTCCACGATGGCCTCCTTGAGCAGGGCGGCGGCCTTGTCGTGGTCGGCGTGGGCACCGCCGAGGGGCTCCTTCACGATGGAGTCGATGACGCCCAGATCCAGGAGGTGGGGGGCGGTGAGCCTCAGGGCCTCGGCCGCCTTGGGCGCCTGGCTGGAATCCTTCCATAGAATGGAGGCGCAGCCCTCGGGGCTGATCACGCTGTAGTTCGCGTTCTCCAACATCATCACGCGATCGGCCACGCCCAGGGCCAGGGCCCCGCCGGAACCGCCCTCGCCGATGACGACGGCCACCACGGGCACTTCGAGCTTCGCCATCTCCAGGAGGTTGCGGGCGATGGCCTCCGCCTGGCCCCGTTCCTCCGCGTCCACGCCCGGATAGGCGCCCTGGGTGTCGATGAGGCAGAGGATGGGCCGCTGGAATTTCTCCGCGAGCTTCATGAGGCGCAGCGCCTTGCGATAGCCCTCGGGCTTGGGGCAACCGAAGTTGCGGAGGATCTTCTGCTTGGTGTCGCGGCCCTTCTGCTGGCCGATGATCATCACGGGGTTGCCGTCGATCCAGCCCAGGCCAGCCACGATGGCGGCGTCATCGCCGAAGCGGCGGTCGCCGTGGAGCTCCTCGAAGCGGTCGCAGATACGCTCGATGTAGTCGAGGGTGTAGGGCCGCTTTGGATGGCGCGCGAGCTGCACCCGCTGCCAATCCGTGAGGTTCAAGCTGAACTCGGTCCGGAGCTTGTCGAGCTTCTTTTCGAGCTTTTCCCGTTCCTTGGCCTGGGAGGGGTCCATCTCCAGAGACCGGATCTGGGCCTCGAGTTCCAGGATGGGCTTTTCCAGTTCGGCGAGATCGAGAGGCTGTTCGCTCATGCGTCCTACTTGTGGTCAGCCCCCAGTGTAGCCGACTGGGTTTGGGGGCGGTTCCCTGGGACCAATGGGCTTGCTGAAGCCCGGGAACCGTCCCAGTTTGGAGTGCATCCATCCCCCGGAGGTGCCCATGTTCGCCGTGCTGCTGCTCCCCGCCCTCATCGCCCCCATGCCCGCGCATGCGCATCCTGGGACCCATGGGCAGGCCCCGGAAACCAAGGCGCCCCTGCCCATCCTGGAAGCCAAGGATCTGCCTCCCGCCGCCCGGGGCCCGATGACCCCCGAAGGGCCGGACCTCGGCGCGGAACAGGGCATCCAGGGCACCTCCCGCCGCGCGGCGCGAAAAGGCCCCTCCATCCCCGCCCTCCAACTGCCCGCCGGCTCCGTCCGCGTGAAGGACAAGGTGCCCGACATCAGCGGGTGGCGGGCCTATGCCATCGAAATCCCGGCGGGCGAAAGCGTGAAGGTCGAAGTGGTGGAGGGCCGCAAGGCCTGGTTCCTCGTGCGGGGCGTCAACCAATGGGGCCGGCTTGAAGAGGGCCTCCTCCAGAACCTGATCCCCAAAGGCGATCCTTACGCCACCTACAAGAACCCATCCCAAAAGGCCAAGACCATCTACTTCATCGTGGACACGAAGGATGCGTCCATGATCGGCGAAGCCTTCGAGGTGGAGGTGCGCAGGCAGTAGTTATCGCTGGATCTTGAAGGCCAGGCCATCGGCCAAGAGGTTACTGGTGAGGGTGCGGTCCTTCTTCCATTCCTGGACGCCCTGTTCGCGCTGATCAAAGGCGAAGGTCGCGGGCAGGCTGCGGTGCTCGAGGGAAAGGTCCAGCATCGTACCGCCGTCCACGGGCGAGGTCTGGGCCTTCCAAGCAAACTGCCGGAAGGCAAAGAGCAGGTAGGGTGATGGCGTAGGCTGGTGTGCGCATGAGTATTTTCCTGAATTCCTTATCTTAACCAATTCACCCCTATGACAGGTGTACCCGTTTCGATGGAGCCTTCATTCCCAAAGCTCGGCCTCTCCGGCGGCATCGCTTCGGGGAAAACCTACGTAGCGAAGGCGCTCATCGCGCGAGGATGGACGGCTCTCGATGCGGATTCCCTTGCCCGGGAGGTGGTCGAAATCGGGAGTGAAGGGCTCGGCGAAGTGGTAGCAACCTTCGGAGCCGGCCTTTTGTTGCCCGATGGAAGCCTCGATCGCCCAGGTTTGGGACGGCTCGTATTCCATGAGGCTGGGGCCCGGGCCAAGCTCAACGCCATCCTCCACCCCCGAATCGAGGCCCTTCGGGATCAGAGAATCTCGGCGCTGCCCACCAGCACCAAGGGCGTCGTCCTCGACGCGGCGCTTTGGGTGGAGCGGAGCCGGGCTCACCACTTCGATGCGTTTTGGGTGGTGGATGCGCCGGTGGAGCTTCGGCTGGCGCGGATCATGTCCAGGGATGGGCTGGACGAGGGCCAGGCTCGGGCGCGGATGGCGGCGCAGATCAGCTCCCAGGAGCGGGCGCTGCACGGGGATTGGGTGATCCTCAACGACGGCCGGGACCTGGGGCCTTTGCTGGACGCGGCGGAGGCGGAGCTTCTGTCAAACTGGCAGGCCCGCCGCCGGCGGAAATGGATCCTCGATATGAACGCACCCTTCAGCCCTGACCACCTGCGCGCCATCCTGGAGGCCCTCCTGGCCAAGGGGGGCGATTTCGCGGAGGTCTTCGTCGAGCAGCGCAAGGCCTGTGCCCTCGGCATGGATGATGGCCGCATTGAGGACGTGCTGGCCTCCGACACCTTCGGCGTTTCCCTGCGCCTGGTGGAGGGTGAGACGACGCGCTTCGCGGATCTCATCGCGCCAACCAAGGAGGAGCTCCTGGAAGCCGCCAACCTGCTGGCGGCCCCCGGGACGGGGGCCGCGAGAGGGGTTCCCTTGCTTCAGGAAACCGCGGTCCCGACTCCTAGTCCCGTGGAGCAGGATCCATCAACGGTGCCCCTGCCGGAAAAGGTGGCCCTCGTGAAGTCGGCGGAGACGCTCGCCCGGCAGCATGGGGAGGCCCTGAAGCCGGGTGCCGTGAAGCAGGTGGCCGTGGGCTACGGCGATAACACCCAATCCGTGTGGATCGCCAGCGCCGAAGTCACCGATGGGGGCGTGGATGCCACGCTCACCCGCGACTACCGCGTTCAGGGCGTGCTGCGCGTGAACGTCACCGCGGGGGACGGCGAGCAGCTCCAGACGGGCTATCAGGCCCTGGGGGAGACCCGTGGTTTCGAGCTATTCACGGAGGAGGCCGTGGCGAAGACCGTCAAGGAAGCCACGCGCCTCGCCATCCAGGCGCTGGCGGCCCAGCCGGCGCCGGCGGGCACCTTCCCCGTGGTGCTGGCCAGCAGCGCGGGCGGGACGATGATCCACGAAGCCTGCGGTCACGGGCTCGAAGCGGACCTGGCGTTGGCGGGCATGAGCGCCTTCGCGGGCAAGCTCGGCGAAAAGGTGGCCGGGGACGGCGTCACCATCGTGGACGATGGCACCCTGCCCCACAAGCGCGGCAGCCAGGCCATCGATGACGAAGGCAATCCCTCCAGCCGCGTGGTGCTCATCGAGAACGGCGTGCTCAAGGCCTATCTCCAGTCCCGCAAGACGGCCCGCGCCATGGGCGTGGAAGCCACGGGCAACGGCCGCCGCGAGAGCTACCGCCACATCCCCATCCCCCGCATGCGGAACACCTTCCTCGCCGCGGGCACGGAGGCGCCGGAGGACATTCTTCGGGACCTGGACCGAGGCCTCCTCGTGAAGCGCATGGGCGGCGGCCAGGTTGACACCGTCACCGGCAACTTCGTGTTCCAGGTGACGGAGGGTTACTGGGTGGAGAAGGGTGTCGCCATGTTCCCCGTGAAGAACGCCACCCTGAGCGGCTGCGGCCCCGAGGTGCTGCGCCAGATCACGCGCATCGGCAACGACCTCGCCCACTTCGATATCGGCACCTGCGGCAAGGATGGCCAGGGCGTGCCGGTGAGCGATGCGTTGCCGACGATCCTGTGCCCGGGGTTGGTGGTGGGGGGGACGGCGGAGGCGATGCCGAGCGTGCTATAGCCGGAGACCGGGGGTCGGAGACGGCGGGCCGGAGCATCCATTGAAAACAAAAAAAACCGGAGATGAACAGAGATGAACGGAGATAAAAGCTGGCATTCCCATCACTGTTCATCACCGTTCATCACTGGTTTTCTTTTCAGTTTCATTGGCCAAAAAGCCAAAAGACAAACCGGTGATGAACAGTGATGAACAGTGATAAAAGCAAGACACACCATCTCCGTTCATCTCCGTTCATCTCTGGTTTTCTTCTCTTCGCCTTCCACGGCTGATCGGGTTCCATGGCCTCCCTCTCCGTCATCCAAGCCGATATCACCACCCTGGCCGTGGACGCCATCGTCAACGCGGCGAACTCGAGCCTGCTCGGAGGAGGCGGCGTGGATGGGGCCATCCACCGGGCGGCGGGCCCCGGCCTACTCGAAGATTGCCAGGCCATCCGCAGCGCCCAGGGCGGCTGCCACACGGGGCAGGCTGTGATCACGGGCGGACACCGCCTGCAGGCGCTCCACGTCATCCACACCGTCGGCCCCGTATGGCAGGGCGGCAGCCACGGCGAAGACGAGCTGCTGGCCTCCTGCTACCGCTCCAGCTTGGCCCTCGCCGAGCAGCACCGCTGCGACTCCCTCGCCTTCCCCGCCATCAGCACGGGGATCTTCGGCTTTCCGGCGGACCGCGCCGCCCGCATCGCCGCGCGGGAATGCAAGACCTGGCAGAAAACTCATGATCGCCCCGGCACCATCCTCCTCGTGGCCTACGATCCCGCCGCCATCCACCCGCTCCAAGATGCCCTTGATGAAGAAGCCTGATATGACCGACGCCTTCCGTTCCCTCATACCCGAGCCCCTTGAAGCCAAGCTCCAGGAAGGCATCCGCCACGCCATGGCCCTGGGGGCCGATGGGGCGGAGGCCTTCGTCTCCGTGTCCCGCAGCCGCAAGGCGAAGGTGCGCAACGGGCAGCTGGAGGATCTCACCGCCTCCAAGCGGGGCGGCCTCGGCGTGCGGGTGATCCGCGGCGGGAAAACGGGTATCGCCACGAGCACGGATCTGGCCTCCGGCGACTTCAAGGCCCTCTTCGCCACCGCCTGGGAACTGAGCGCCCTGGGCGACGAGGATTCCTGGCTGCGGCAGGCGGAGCCCTCCGGCGCCGACGATCTGCCCTCCCGCTTCGATCCCCGCGCGGAGGCGCTCAGCACGGACGAGCGCATCGCCCGGGCCTTCGCCCTGGAGCGCGCCGCCCGGGAAGCCTCTCCGAAGGTCTCCGCGATTCGCGAATCCGCTTGGGCGGATGGCGCGGGCGCCAGCCTCCTCCTCACCCAGAAGGGCGTGCGCGCCGCCGATCTGGGCACGTCCTGTTCCGCCAGCATCGAGCTGGCCGTGGCGGAAGGCGAGGATCGCCAGGCCTCCTGGCACTGGGATATGGGCCGCCACCCCGAGGCCTTCGACCTCGCCGCCGTGGGCCGTGAGGCCGCCCTCAAGGGCGAGCGCAAATTGAACCCCAGGCCCTTGCCGGCGGGCCGATATCCCGTGGTGCTCCATCCCGAAGTGGCCGTGGATCTCCTCGGCATCGTCGCCGGGATGCTCAGCGCCGAGAGCGTGCTCAAGCAGCGCAGCCTTTTCGCGGGGAAGCTGGGCCAGATGATCGCCTCGCCGCTTCTGACTCTGGTGGACGACGGCCGCCTCATCATGCCCGATGGCCAAGCCGCCCTGGGCAGCGAGCCCTGGGATGCCGAGGGCCTTCCCACGCGGCGCAACGTCCTACTGGAGAACGGCGTGCTCCGCACCTATCTCCACACCCTGAAGACGGCCGCCGAGATGGGCGTGGCCCCTACCGCCAACGCGGGCCGGGGCCTGGGCTCCAACCCCGGCGTCAGCACCTTCAATCTCCTGCCCACGCCGGGTACGGAGGGCGCCGAGGCGCTTTACCGGAAGGCCGGCGACGGCGTGCTCATCACCGAGATCATGGGGCTCCACACCGTGGACCCGGTAAGCGGCGACCTCAGCGTGGGGGCCAGCGGCATCCGAATCCGGGATGGCGTCCTCGCCGAACCCGTGGACAAACTCACCTTCGCGGGCAATCTCCGGGACTTCCTCACCCGCATTTCCGCCGTGGGCAGTGACACCCGCTGGTACGGCTCCAGCGTGGGCCTCAGCATCCTGCTGGATGAGATCGCCCTTGGCGGGGCCTGAGGGCTCCGGAGATATCCACAACCGCCCATGGATTCCTCCCGGGGCGATGGCTGGATCCCGTGTCGCCACAAGGCCGTTCCGGGTTGAACCAGTCCCAGGGCAGCCCTGGAAGGGATCGAGAATCCGCGCATGGGATCCAAGTCTCCCAGCCCCGCTACCATGATGAGTCCGAGGTCCTTCATGTCCCTTGATGCCGCCCGCCCCTATCTGGCCTTTCCCCATCTCGAGCCCGAGCTCCGTTCGGATCTGGAAGCGTTGATGGCCCAGGCCGAAACGGGGGATTCCCGCGCCATCGAGGAATTGCAGGATCGCTTCAGCGAGCCCCTGGCCTTCGGCACCGGCGGGCTGCGGGGCGTCATGGCGGCGGGCCTCAAGCGCATGAACGCCCCCAATGTGCGGCGGGCGACGATGGCCCTCGCCTCCGTGGCCACCCGGCGCGCCCCAGGTCAAAAGGTGGCGGTGGTGGGTTTCGACACGCGCATCAACTCCGGCGCCTTCGCCATGGAGGCGGCGCTGGTGCTCGCCGCCGCGGGCTATACCGTGTACATCGGCGCGAGGCCCCTGCCCACGCCTTTCCTTTGCTACGCCATGCGCGTGCTGGGGTCGGGCTGCGGCGTGATCCTCACGGCCTCCCACAATCCCAAGGAATACAACGGCTTCAAGGCCTACAACGAACGGGGCGGCCAGCTGGTGGCCCCCTGGGACACCGAGGTGGAGGCCGAGATGGGCCGCCTGCCCCTCGTGCCCGAGCCCCCCAAGGCCGATCCCGACGCCATCCGCCCCATCCCCGTGGAAGTGGAGAACGCCTACCTCCAAATGGGCATGGAACTGCTTCAGGACCCCCGCCCCTTCGAACCCGCCAAGCTGCTCTACACGCCCTTCCATGGCACGGGCGGCGCGTTCGTCCCCGGCCTCTTCCACCTGGCGAACCTGCCCCTCACCCTGAGCGGCAGCCAGTCCGTGCAGGACGGCCATTTCCCCACGGCCCCCCGTCCCAACCCCGAGGAGCTGGCGGCCTATCAGGCCCCCCTGAAGGAGGCCGAGGATCTCGGCATGGATGCCATCCTCGCCAACGATCCCGACGCGGATCGCATCGGCGTGGTGGCCCGACGGGGCGGTGCCTGGGAACTCATGAGCGGGAACGACCTCGCCGCCCTCACCCTGGATTACCTCTGCGGCCGGAAGGGTTTGAACGGCGTCGTCATCACCACCGTGGTGACTTCCGACCTCCTCGCCGAGGTGGCCCGTTTCCACAAGCTGCCCGTGATGTGGACCCTCACGGGCTTCAAAAACATCGCTGCCCGGATGGACCGCTTGGAGGAGCTAAGGGAGCCCTACGCCTTCAGTGCCGAGGAGAGCTACGGAATGTTGCTGTCCCCCTCGCTGCGGGATAAGGACGGCGTGACGGCCGCCTTGGTGGTGGGCGAGATGCTGGGCCACTTCAAGGCCATGGGCCTCGGGCCCTTCGAAGCCGTAGACGCCCTGCAAAAGAAGGTGGGCACCTTCCACAACCGCCTCGTGAACCTTGAGGATCCGCGCCCCGGAGGCGCCCAGCGCTTCGCGGAGGCCATGGGCCGGATCCGCACCGCCGGTCTCGCCTCCCTCGGGGGGGAGAAGGTGGTGGCCTGGGAGGACTACGAGTCCTGCGAGTGGCACGGCCCCCATGGCCAGGTGGAGCCGATCCTGGACCGCCCCGACCAGCGCGCCGTGGCCCAGCCCATCGACCGCTCCAACGTGCTCAAGTTCCGCCTGGAGAGCGGCGCCTTCGCCGCGTTCCGTCCCAGCGGCACGGAACCCAAGCTCAAGGTCTACCTCCAAAGCCGCACCACGCCCCAACTGCTCGATACCCTGGAACGGGAGGCCCGGAGCCTGCTGGGCTTAGGCTGAAGGGTAATCCCCAAACTTCGCGAGGTGAGCGTGCCCGATCACCGTCCCCATCTGCTTCTTGTGGATGATGAGGTCCTCAATCAGGACGTGCTGCGTCGCACCCTGGAGGCGGAATCCTATCAGGTGCTCGTGGCCGGGGACGGAGAAGAGGCCTGGGCCCTGATGAACGACCCCGCCACTCCACCCATCCAGGCCATCCTCCTGGACCGCATGATGCCCCGCCTTGATGGGATGGGCCTTCTGGAGCGCATGCAGGGGGATCACCGATTCAGGCGCGTGCCCGTGATCCTCCAGACGGCGGATGCGAACCCCGGCCTCGTGGCCGATAGCATCCGCGCCGGGGCCTTCTACCACCTCACGAAGCCGTTCCAAAGGGAGGTCCTCCTGACCGTGGTGGAGGCCGCCGTCAAGGAACGCCACCACGTCGAGGAAGTCCACCAGAAGTTGGAAGCGGGCACGCGGGCGGCCACCCTGCTTCACAGGGCGGAGTTCCGGTTGCAGCGCCCGGAAGAGGGCCGCGCCCTCGCCACCCTGCTGAGCCAGGCCTGCCCGGAACCCTACGATGCCGCCCTCGGTCTATGGGAGCTGCTGCTGAATGCCGTGGAGCATGGGAACCTGGGCCTCACATACGAGGACAAGGGCCGCCTCATCAAGGCACGCCAGCTTGATCACGAGATCCGGACCCGCCTCTCCGAGCCCGCCTACGCGAACCGCTGGGTGGTGGTCACCTATGAGCGGGATGCCGAGGGTTTCCTCTACACCATCCGCGACGACGGCGACGGCTTCGATTGGCAACGGTACCTGGAGCTGGATCCCGAGCGGGCCTTCCACGCCCATGGCCGCGGCATCGCCATGGCCCGGCACCTGTGCTTTTCCGAAGTGAACTACCTCGGGCGGGGAAACGTCGTGGTCGCGCGGATCAAGGGTTGATCCGGGCCCGGCGACCGACCCCGTGGACTTTCAAGGTGCCGAGATCCAGCCCGTTCCGACGACCGCGGCGATTCGAGGGAGGCGGGCTTCCAGGGCCCTTCGGAGATCCTCCTCGTGGGCGAGGTGGGGCCTGGCGCGGCGCACGCGGATGACCCTTGGCCCCGGCCTTCCCCAGCTGTTCTCCGTCCAAAGGGGCTCCACGCCGCCCTCGATTTGAAGCGGGCGCCCTTCCGGCTTGGCGAAGCGCACCTGCAGCAGGGCGCCATCCCGGTTATCCCCGTCGGGCACGGGCTGGCCGGGCCTCCAGGTGCGATCCTGGTTGCTGATGAAGTTGCCCAGGGAATAGGCCACGAGGCCCTTGCGCCCCTCCGCTTCCACCCAGGCCAAGGGCTGAAGCACGTGGGGATGGTGGCCGATGATCAGATCCGCCCCCGCGCCCACGAGCTCCCGGGCGGCCTCCCTCTGGCGGGAACTGGGCTGGTGCTGGTACTCGTTTCCCCAGTGCACGCTCACCACCACCACGTCGGCGGCGGCACGGGCGGCCCGCAGGGCGGGCAGGGCCTCCTCCAGATCCAAGGGGCGCACCCAGGGAGCATCGGCCCTGCCGTTCAAATCCACGTTGAAGATGTCCGTGAAGGCCAGCAGCGCGATCTTCAGCCCGTTCCGCTCCAGCAAGAGGGCGCGCTCGGCCTCGGCCTTGGTGAGGCCGCTGCCCGCATGGAGCAGGCGCGCCGAACCCAGGCGCTCTAGCGTCTCCCGGATGCCCTTGGGGCCTTGGTCGAAGGCGTGGTTGTTGGCGGTGCTCACCCACGTCCACCCGGCCTCCTTGAGGGCCTGAGGCAATTCCTCCGGCGCGTTGAAGACGAAGGGGACCCCAGGGCGGCCCGAGGTGGGCGCGATCGGCGTTTCGAGATTGCCGAAGGCGAGATCGGCGCCTTTGAGCAGCGGTGAGACCTCGGACCACAGCGCCTCAAACCCGAAGGCTTCGGCGGAGCGCTTCACATCCTGGTGCATCATGATGTCGCCCACGGCCGCCAGAGCGAGGGTTCGCGATGGTGGCGGCGGCGGCGGTGGCGCTTGCTTGCGCTGGCAGGCTTGAAAAAGGCTGAACGCGGAGAGCGCGGAGATCACGCGGAGAACGTGGAGCTTACTGCCCATGAGCATTCACCTCGGGCCAATCCTGGGGGCCGTGAAAGACCTCCAAGGGCACCTCCGGCAGGGCCGCGCGGATCCTCATGGCGCAGGCTTCCAGCGCACCGGCCTTGAGGGGCCGGGCGGCGGCCTCCGGCGTGGGCCGCGCCACCGTGTAGAGCTGAATTTCCTTGAGGCTCCCGCCCAGGGCACGAAGATCCTGCAGGCGGCCCACATAGGCGTCCACTTCCGCGTTCGAGGGCCCCTGCCCTTCCCATTCGAGGAACAGGGTTTGGATGGTGAGGGGCCAGCGGCGGGCGGTGGCCAGGAGGTTGTCGAGGATGCGCTGGAAGGGGATGGCGCTGCGGTCGATCGCCCGGTACTGGGCCTCCGTGCCGGCATCGAGCTTCGCCCAGATCTCGCCATTCCAATCCATCATCCGCTCCATCCCGAGCAGGATCTCCGGCGCCTGGAGGCGGCTGCTATCGGTGATGAGGACGAGCTTCACGTCCCGGAGGCCCCGAGCCTCCAGCAGGGCCGTCATGCGGGCCACGGCCTCCGGGAACTCCCGCGCGGTGGTGGGCTCGCCATCGCCCGAGAAGGCGATGTCGTTGAGGCGGCGCTGCTCCGGCTGGGCGCTATCGAAGGGGCTCACGCGAAAGAGCGTGCCGTCCTGGGTGAGCTGGAGGAGGGCATCCATCTCCCGGGCCATCTGATCCAGATCGATGTCGCGGCGCTTGGCGGGCGTCTGGCGATCCACTTCGCAATACACGCAATCGAAGTTGCACACCTTGTCCGGGTTGAGGTTCACACCGAGGGACACGCCCTTGGAGCGCCGGGAGATCACGGGATAGCAGTAGTCGAAGTCCTGCCAGATGCGCCGGTGATCCAGGTGGGCCTTGACCAGTTCGCTCATTCCGCCTTCTTCTTGCGATTCCGGGCCGTTCCCGAAGCCACCCGCTGCTGATGCTCCGCTTCCATGGACTTCAGCATCTCCTGCTTCCACAGGATAGGCTCCGGGCGAAGGCTGTCATCCACGGCCACCATCGTGAAGGAGCCGGAGGTCACGTCCCGCCTCGCGTTGCTCACGGGGGCGTAGACCTTCACTTCCAGCTGGATGCAGAGGCTGGTGGTGCCCCGGCGGGAGATGTCCGCGTAGAACTCGATGATGTCCCCCGCCCGGACGGGGCTGTGGAACTCCAGTTCCGACACCTTCAGCGTGACGAAGCGGCGGTTGTGGCTCATGAGGGAGGCCGTGATGCCCGCCACCTTGTCCATGCGGGCCATCATGTCACCGCCGAACAGCGTGGCGTTCAGGCCGATGTCCTGGTCGAGCACCATTTCGCGGCTGATGAGCATCGAGCACCTCGGAAGAAAATCGAACCACCAAGACACCAAGGACACCAAGTAGAGATTTCTCCGACTCTAAGGAAAGGGCACCAAGACATCAGTTCTTGGTGCCCTTGGTGCCTTGGTGGTTAATGCTTTAGGCCTTGACGCCCATCCGCTCCGCCATGGCGATGCCCATGTCGGCGGGGGATTTCACGACGGTGATGCCTGCGGCTTCGAGGGCCTTCATCTTTTCGGAGGCGGTGCCCTTGCCGCCGGAGATGATGGCGCCCGCGTGGCCCATGCGGCGGCCCGGAGGGGCCGTCTGGC
>CAYWDR010000048.1:0-18368 GCA_964457075.1 uncultured Solibacteraceae bacterium | reverse complement strand
CCCGACGATATCCGCCCCGCCGTGGGCCAGGCCAACGTGAACCGGGCCAAGGGCAATTTCGACGGGCGCTTCCATCCCGACGCCATCGGGGCCAACGATCAGCTGCAGTCCGGCGAGGCGTACAAGCCCCTCATCCTCGCCTACCGCGACGGCTCCCCCATCCGCCTCTCCGACGTGGCCACGGTGCTGGACGGGGCGGAAAACGCGAAGCAGGCGGCCTGGATCGGCCATGCCCCGGCGGGCCGCGGCGCGGTGCCCCACGTGCGGCCCGCCGTCGTGCTCAACATCCGGCGCCAGCCCGGCGCCAACATCATCGCCGTCGTCGACCGCGTGAAGGCCATCCTGCCCCAACTCCAGGCCAGCCTCCCCAGCGCGGTGAAGCTGGAGGTGCTCACGGATCGCACGACCACCATCCGCGCCTCCGTGGAGGACGTGGAGTTCGAGCTGCTCCTCACCATCGGCCTCGTGGTGATGGTGATCTTCCTCTTCTTGCGCACCCTATCGGCCACGATCATTCCCCGCGTGGCCGTGCCCCTCTCCCTCGTCGGCACCGTCGCGGCCATGGTCCTGCTGGGCTACAGCCTCAACAACCTCACGCTCATGGCCCTCACCATCTCCACGGGCTTCGTGGTGGACGACGCCATCGTGATGATCGAGAACATCATGCGCCACATCGAGGAGGGCGTGCCGCCCCTCGAAGCCGCGCTGAAGGGCTCGGGCCAGATCGGCTTCACCATCCTCTCGCTCACCGTCTCCCTCATCGCGGTGCTCATCCCGCTCCTCTTCATGGGCGATATCGTGGGGCGCCTCTTCCGGGAGTTCGCCGTCACCCTGAGCGTCACCATCCTCGTGTCGGCCGCCGTCTCCCTCACGCTCACGCCCATGATGTGCGCCTACCTCCTCAAGGCGCGCGTGCCCGGCCGGAAGGAACGCCACGGCCGCTTCATCCAGGCCGCGGAGCGTGTCTTCGACCGGACGCTGGCCTTCTACGACCGCACCCTCCGGTGGGTGCTCCAGCGGCAGAAGGCCACCCTCTACGTGGCCGTGGGCACGCTGCTGGCCACCGTGCTGCTCTACGCGTGGGTGCCCAAGGGCTTCTTCCCCGTGCAGGACACGGGCGTGCTGCTGGGCGTGTCGGAGGCGCCGGAGACGGCCTCCTTCCAGGCCATGTCCGAGCGGCAGCAGGCCCTGGCCGGAGTCATCCTCCAGGATCCCGCCGTGGCGAGCCTCAGTTCCTTCATCGGGGTGGATGGCACGAACACCACGCTCAACAGCGGGCGCATCCAAATCAACTTGCGACCCCTCGAAGAGAGGGGCCTCAGCGCGGGCGAGGTGATCCGCCGCCTCCAGCCGGAGCTGGCCAAGGTCCCGGGCATCCGGCTCTACCTCCAGCCCGTGCAGGATCTCACGGTGGAGGATCGCGTGAGCCGCACGCAGTATCAGGTGAGCCTGCAGGATGCCGATGGCGCCGAGCTGAACCAGTGGGTGCCCCGCTTCGTCGAACGCCTGCAGGGCCGCCCCGAGGTGCGGGACGTGGCCAGCGATCTCCAGAACGGCGGACTGCAGGCCAAGGTGATCCTCGATCGGGCCTCCGCCTCCCGCCTCGGCATCACCCCCCAGATGGTGGACGACGCCCTCTACAACGCCTTCGGCCAGCGGCAGATCTCCACGATCTTCACGCAGCTGAACCAGTACCACGTGGTACTGGAGGTGCCCCCGGCCTTCCGGCAGCATCCGGAAAACCTCCAGTCCATCTACTTCAAGTCCTCGACCGGCAAGCCCGTGCCCCTGGGCGCCTTCGCCCGCATCGAGACGGGCCCCGCGCCCCTCGTGATCAACCACCAGGGGCAGTTCCCGGCGGCCACCGTGTCGTTCAACCTGGCCCCCGGCGTGAGCCTGGGCGAGGCGGTGAAGGCCATCGAGGGCGTGAAGGTGGACATGGACATGCCCATCAGCATCCGCTCGGAGTTCATCGGCACGGCCCGGGCCTTCCAGGCCTCCCTCACGAACGCGCCCCTGCTGATCCTCGCGGCCCTCGTCACCGTCTACATCCTCCTGGGCGTGCTTTACGAGAGCACCATCCATCCGGTGACGATCCTGAGCACGCTACCCTCCGCGGGCGTGGGCGCCATCCTCGCCCTCCTCCTCTGCCGCACCGACTTCAGCGTCATCGCCCTCATCGGACTCATCCTCCTCATCGGCATCGTGAAGAAGAACGGGATCATGATGATCGACTTCGCCCTGGAGGCGGAGCGGCAGCACGGCAAGACGGCGGAGGAGGCCATCTATCAGGCCTGCCTCCTGCGCTTCAGGCCCATCATGATGACGACCATGGCGGCACTCTTCGGCGGCATCCCGCTGGCGCTGGGCACGGGCATCGGCAGCGAGCTGCGGCGGCCCCTGGGCATCACCATGGTGGGCGGGCTGTTGTTGAGCCAGGCCCTCACGCTGTACACGACGCCGGTGATCTACCTGGCCTTCGATCGGTTGGCGCGGCGGTGGCGCGGACGGGTTTCGGCCGAGAAGCTGGTGGAAGAGGTATGAGCTGGGGGCCGAGTCGTTCCTGGGGTTGGGCCCGGCTTGATCCGGTCAAAAAGCTAAACGCAGAAGACGCAGAAAAACGCAGAAACCGCGGAAGAAGATGGAGTCAACCTGGAGCTGGTCCTGCGGAGCTTCCGTTTGGGGCTGCGGTCAGGCTGAAGAGTCCTTTTTATTCTGCGCCTTCTGCGTTTTTCTGCGTCTTCTGCGTTCCGCCCTTTGATGCCATGGGTCGGCGGCTTCCATGAGCCTCTCCGCCCCCTTCATCCGCCGCCCCGTCGCGACGACGCTCCTCTCCGTGGCCCTCGCCCTGGCGGGCGCGCTGGCCTACCGGTTGCTCCCCGTCTCGCCTCTGCCCCAGGTGGAGTTCCCCACCATCCAGGTGCAGTCGAGCCTCCCCGGGGCGAGCCCCGAAACCATGGCCTCCGCCGTGGCCACGCCCCTGGAGCGGCAGTTCGCCCGCATCGCGGGGGTGACGGAGATGACCTCCGTGAGCAGCCTCGGCGCCACGAACGTCACCCTGCAATTCGAATTGGATCGCAACGCGGACGCGGCGGGCCGGGACGTGCAGGCGGCCATCAACGCCGCCCGGGGCCAGCTGCCCTCCAACCTGCCCCGCAATCCCTCCTACCGCAAGGTGAACCCGGCCGACGCGCCCATCCTGCTCATGGCCCTTTCCTCGGAGCTGGTGGAGCGCAGCAAGCTCTACGATCTGGCTTCGAGCATCCTCCAGCAGAAGCTGGCCCAGGTGCCGGGCGTGGGGCAGGTGATCGTGGGTGGCGGCGCCCTGCCGGCCGTGCGGGTGGAGGTGAACCCCGGCGATCTCAATGCCAAGGGCGTGGCCCTGGAGGACATCCGCGCCGTCCTGGCCACCGCGAACGTCAACAAGCCCAAGGGCAGCCTGGCCGACGGCCAGCGCACCTGGAGCGTGCAGGCCACGGACCAGCTGCTGCGGGCGGAGGACTACGCCCCCCTCGTCGTCTCCTACAAGCGGGGAGCCGCCCTGCGCCTGAGTGACGTGGCCCGGGTCTCCCAGGGTGTCGAGGATGTGCGGGCCTCGGGGCTCGCCAATGGCAAGCCCGCCATCCTCCTCATCATCTTCCGCCAGCCCGGCGCCAACATCATCGAGACGGCGGACCGCATCCAGGCGCTCCTGCCCGAGCTGCAGGCCTCCCTGCCGCCCACGGTGGGGCTGAAGGTGGTGCTCAACACCACCCGCACCATCCGCGCCTCCGTCCATGACGTGGAGCGGACGCTGCTGATTTCCGTGGGGCTCGTGATCCTCGTGGTCTTCCTCTTCCTCCGCAGCGTGCGGACGACCCTCATCCCTTCGGTGGCCGTGCCCCTCTCCCTCGTCGGTACCTTCGGCGTGATGTACCTGCTGGGCTACAGCATCGACAACCTCTCCCTCATGGCCCTCACCGTGGCCACGGGCTTCGTGGTGGACGACGCCATCGTCGTGGTGGAAAACATCATGCGCCACGTGGAGAAGGGGGTGCCCCCCATGGCGGCGGCCTTCCAGGGGGCGAAGGAGATCGGCTTCACCGTGGTATCCATCTCCATCTCCCTGGTGGCGGTCTTCATCCCGATCCTGCTCATGGGCGGCATCGTAGGGCGGCTCTTCCGGGAGTTCGCCGTCACGCTCAGCGTGGCCATCGCCGTCTCCATGGTGGTCTCCCTCACCCTGACGCCCATGATGTGCGCGCGGCTCCTCCGGCCCGCGTCGGAAGAGCATCACGGCCGGATCTTCCGGCTTACGGAGCGCGGCTTCCAGGCCATCCTCGCCTTCTACGAGCGCACCTTGCGCTGGGTGCTGCGCCACCCCCGGGCGACCCTCGCCACGGCCCTGGCCACCATGGCCGCCACCGCCGGCCTCTACGTCGCCGCGCCCAAGGGCTTCTTCCCGCAACAGGATACGGGGCGCCTGGCGGGCAGCATCCAGGCGGACCAAAGCACCTCCTTCCAGGCCATGAAGGCGCGCATGAACCGGTTCGCGGAGATCCTCCAGGGCGACCCGGCCGTGGAGAACGTCATGGTGTTCGTGGGTGGCGGTTCGGCCACCAACACCGGCCGCTGCTTCATCTCCCTCAAGCCCTGGGAGGAGCGGCGGCCCGTCACGGCGGATCAAGTCATCGCCCGCCTGCGCCCCAAGCTGGGCACGGTGCCCGGCGCGAGCCTCTTCCTTCAGGCGGTGCAGGATCTGCGCCTCGGGGGGCGCCCCTCGGGGGCCCAGTTCCAGTACACGCTGCAGGCGGACGATCCGCAGGATCTCTTCGAGTGGGGCCCCAGGATGGTCCAGAAGATGCGCTCCATGCCGCTCATCGCCGACGTGAGCACGGATCAGCAGAACCAGGGCCTCCAGGCCGCCCTCGTCATCGACCGGGACACGGCTTCCCGCCTGGGCGTGACGCCCCGGCAGGTGGACGACACCCTCTACAGCGCCTTCGGCCAGCGGCAGGTATCCACCCTCTACACGCCCCTGAACCAGTACCACGTGATCCTCGCCGTGGAGCCCCGCTTCTGGCAGGACCCGGATGCCCTGCAGGCCATCCACGTGCGCGGCGGCCGCGGCGGGCTGGTGCCGCTGAGCGCCTTCTGCCGATTCGAGCGCCGCACCTCGCCCCTCTCCGTGAGCCACCAGGGCCAATCCCCGGCCGTCACCATCTCCTACAACCTGGCGCCGGGCGTGGCCCTGGGGCGGGCGGTGAACGCCATCGACAAGGCCGGCGAAGAGATCCGCATGCCCTCCGCCCTCCGGGGCAAGCACATGGGCACTTCCGAGGCCTTCCAGGCCTCCCTATCCAACATGCCCCTGCTCATCGGGGCCGCCCTGCTGGTGGTGTACCTCGTGTTGGGCATGCTGTACGAAAGCCTCATCCACCCCATCACGATCCTATCCACCCTGCCCTCCGCAGGCGTGGGCGCCCTGCTGGCCCTGAGGCTCTTCGGGCTGGATCTGAGCGTCATCGCCATCATCGGCATCATCCTCCTCATCGGCATCGTGAAGAAGAACGCCATCCTCATGATCGACTTCGCCCTCGACGTGGAGCGCCGGGAGGGCCTGCCGCCGGACGAGGCCATCTTCCAGGCCTGCCTCCTGCGCTTCCGGCCCATCACCATGACCACCCTGGCGGCCCTGCTGGGCGGCCTGCCCCTGGCCCTGGGCACGGGCACGGGTTCCGAGCTGCGGAGGCCCCTGGGCGTCGCCATCGTCGGCGGCCTGCTCTTCAGTCAGATGCTGACGCTCTACACGACGCCCGTGATCTACCTCTACCTGGACCGGCTGCGGATCTGGTGGGCGGGCCTTCGCCTCACTTCCCGGAGACCGTCAGCCGTTGACCCAGGCCTCTCCCCGCGGACCCCGTAGTTCAGAGCTGCATCACCACGCCCGGGAGCTTGTGGATGGCCTCCCTCAGGGGGCGTTCCGCATGCTCATCCGGCAGCGTCACCCAAAAGGTCAGGCTCAAGTAGGCGCCCTTGCAGTTCACGCTCGCCTGGAGATCCCCATCGGCCTGAGGGCCCAGATGGGCCACGATCACCTGAACGATGATCTCCGCCTTCAGCAGGTGCGCGTGCCCGATCACCTTCAGCGGGACGCGGGCGGGATACTCCATCAGGGGCTTGCCTTCCATGACCTTCATGCGTTTCAGAATGGGGCCGGGGCCCCGTTCTGGAAACCCTCCGGGACCCCTCCCGCGGGCTTGGTAATCTGAGGGGTCCGAGGTCCGCCATGCACGACGCCCCCAAGCCGCACCCCGCCCATGAATGGGTGCCCCCCTTCTTCCTGGGCTCCTGCGAGCCGGAGGAGGCCGAGATTGCCCTCTTTGGCGTGTGCTGGGATGGCACCTCCTCCTTCAAGGCCGGGAGCCGCTTCGCGGGCTTCGCCGTGCGGGAGGCCTCCTACGGCATGGAGGAGTTCAGCTTCTACCAGCAGCGCACCCTCATGGATATCAAGTTCACGGATATGGGCGACCTCTTCCTCGCCCCGGGGCAAAAGCAGCGCACCCTGGACGACATCGCCTCCGCCGTGCGGGAGATCCGCGGCAAGGGCCAGTTCCCCATCGCCTTCGGCGGCGAGCACCTCCTGGCCTACCCCCTCATCAAGGCCGCGCTGGAGGAGCACCCGGACCTGGCCATCGTCCACATGGACGCCCACGCCGATATCCGCCCCGATCTCTGGGGCGACGCGTGGACCCACGCCACCTTCCTGGGCCGCCTGGGCGACGAGCACGGCTATGAACGCATCAAGCAGTTCGGGATCCGCTCCGGCTCCAAGGAGGAGTGGGAGATCGCCCAAAAGCACGACACGATCCGCCCCTTCACGAAGGAGGCCATCGCCGCCCACCTGGATGCCTTGGGCGACCGCCCCATCTACATCACCCTCGACATGGACGTGCTGGATCCGAGCCTCTACCCCGGCACCGGCACGCCCGAGCCCGGCGGCATCGACTACGCCACGCTCATGGCGGGGCTCAAGCTCTTCCGCGGCAAGCGCCTCGTCGGCATCGACTGCCTCGAACTGGCCCCCCACTACGATTCCACGGGCGTCAGCGCGATCACGATGGCGAAGACCCTGCGGGAATTGATCATCCTCGCGCACGACCGGAAGCGGTAGGGCCGGCGCCGGTCCTGAACGAGGGGGACCGCCCGCTCCCTCCGGTCGCTCTGCGTCCCCCTCGTGCACCCCACGTGGTGGCCAGGCGAAGCCCGGCCACCACGTCTGTGTGGAACGGCCCGCGCGGAGGCGCGCGGGGAAAGGCCCGATCAGCCGCCCATCCGGCTCATCTCCACCTTGGGAAGCCTCGGCGTCTCCGCCGTGCGGAGCTCCGAGTAGCGATCCTCCCGGCGGCCCCAAAGGGCGCTGAGCACGGCGGCCACCTCAAGATCGCCGTGGCCGCCGCGGAGGAAGGCGCGCAGATCCAAGCCCCCGTTGGCGAAGAGGCAGGTGTACAGCTTGCCCTCGGCGGAGAGCCGGGCCCGGTCGCAGCCGCCGCAGAAGGGGGCCGTCACGGAGGAGATGAAGCCCACTTCCCCCTTCCCGTCCCGGTAGCGCCAACGCTCGGCCACGCGTCCGCCCAGGGGCTCCTCCACGGGCTCCAATGCCCAGCGGGCATGCACCCGGGCCCGCACTTCGGCCGAGGGCACCACGGCCTTCAGATCCCAGCCGTTGGTCGTGCCCACGTCCATGAACTCGATGAAGCGCAGGGCGTGGCCCCGTTCGCGGGCATAGGCGGCGAGGGCTTCCACCTCGTCGTCGTTGACGCCCCGCTGGAGCACGCAGTTCAGCTTGGGGGGCGGAAAGCCCGCGGCGATGGCGGCCTCCAGCCCGGAGATCACCTGGGCGAGGGGCACGGTGGTGTCGCAGAGCTTGCGGAAGCGATCTCCGTCGAGGGTATCCAGGCTCATCGTGAGCCGCTTCAGGCCGGCCTTTCGCAGGGGTTCGGCCATGGCCGCCAGAAGGGCGCCATTGGTCGTCATGGCGAGATCTTCGAGGCCGGGAAGGGCCGCCAGCTCCCGAACGAGCTCGGGGAGGCCCCGCCGGAGCAGGGGCTCGCCCCCCGTCAATCGGATCTTGCGCACCCCCAACCCCACGAAGGCCCGGGCCAGCCGCACGATCTCCTCGAAGCTGAGCACCTGATCCTTGGGGAGGAAGGGGTGGTCCGGGCCGAAGACCTCCCGGGGCATGCAGTAGGTGCAGCGATAGTTGCAGCGGTCCGTGACCGAGATCCGCAGGGCCCCCAAGGGACGGTTCATGGGGTCGACGACCTTCATGAATTCAGCATAGATCCAGCTTTCCCGGCACAATGAAAGCTTTGGAAACGGATCACAACATGGGCTTGTTCAATTCCCTCTTCGGCCGTCGAGACCAGGCGAACCTGCCCCCGCTGGAGAACCTGCTATCGGCCCGGGGATGCCCGGTAGATCTACCGGGGTTGGGAGCCTTGAAACCGGAATACGACCACCTCCACAACCTCCTGGAACGGGAGGCCTGGGCCTCCGCCGTGGACGAGGCGTACCGCAAGGGCTTCGAGCTGCCCCCCGCCTATGAAGAGATCCAGGATCAGCTCCTGCCGGAGCTGGTGCCCACCTGGCAGGCCGAGCGCGAGGGCCGCTGGAAGCGGCTCTTCGTCGAGGGGCTCCACCAGCGTCTGGTCCTGCATGGCCAGGCCATTCCCGCGCCATGGCTGGCCCTTTGGGCCCGGCCCGAGGCGGAGATCCTGGATCGTGCCCTGGACGCCCTGAGGGCCCGCACGGAACCCAAGGCCTTCCTGCGCTTGCCCAGCGGCATCTACAAGAGCCCCTGGAGTGATGGCCTCGACGCCGCCCGCCTGCTCCTGCCCGAGATCTGGCACCCGCTCTTCCCCGACCAGAGCCCCTTCTACGCCATCCCCGCCGCCGACACCCTTCTGGTGGCGCCCCAGATCCTCCTTCCCAAGCTCGTGGATGCCACGAGCGCGGCCCTCAAGGCGGGCGTGTTGCTGCAGGCCGGGCTCCTCCAGCGGATGGGCGATAAGCTCGGTCCCGCGCGGCTGCAGGAACCCCACCCCATGGCGGGCCCCCAAAAGGAACTCAAGCAGCTGGACCTGATGGAAGCCCTCCGGGCCCAGGCCCAGGATCTGGATCCCGCCCTGGGCCTGCCCGCCCCCGTCGGCATGCTCCGGGGCGCCCAGGGCAAGCCCCTCACCATGGCCACCTGGCAGGAGGGCGATCAGCCCGTGCTGATCCCCGAAGTGGATCTCATCGCCTTCATCACCCGGGACGCCCGCCCCTTGGGCCTCTACGTGCGCACCACCCTGCCCCGCCTCACGGAGCTCAAGGGCGAGCCCTTGCCGGTATGGGGGCCTCGCCGGCTCAAGTACGCCGGCTTCCCCACTCCCGAGCAGCTGGCCCGCCTCGATCAGGCCGCGACCCCCGATCAGATGCGGAGCCTCATGGAAGCCCCCGCGGCGAGCCAGCCCCCCCCGCCGCCACGCCCCTCGGCGGCGAAGCCCGCGCCGGCTCCCAAGAAGGCGGATGGCATGCTCAGCACCCAGCCCGTGCCGGCCCTCCCGGCCCATCTGAGGGATCAACTCGGCAAGCGGAACGAGGAGTGATCCCCTTTCCACCGGGGCTCCAAAGCCCGCCGTCCACTCCCCTGGCCCACCCGACCCTCCGCCATACGGTGCGGGTCCGGAGCCAGGAGCCGGGGTCGCCGCTGACCAATCTGGGGAGCGGCGTCGTGGTGGCGCCCGGCCTCGTGGCCACCAACGCCCACGTGGTGATGGGGGCCGCCACCATCCATGTCCTCCAGGGGGATCGCAGCTGGCCCGCGCGGCCCCGGGCCGTGGACCCCGATCGGGATCTGGCGCTGCTGGAGGTCCCCGGCCTTGAGATCCCTCCCGCCTCCATGGCCTCACTGCCCCCGAGGGACGGGGATCTGCTGACCTACCTCGGCTTCCCCGGAGGCAAGGGGCCCGTGGCCCGCGAGGGCCGCCTGGTGGGGACGTGGTCCCACCTCCGGGGGCGCCTGCTTCAGATCGAGATCGAACTCTCCCCGGGCGCCAGTGGCGGGGGGCTGTACAACGCCCAGGGCGAGCTCGTGGGCCTCGCCACCTTCCAGCTGCGGGGGCGCCCCCGGGTGGCCTTCGCCCTGCCTTCGGATTGGATCCTGGAACGGATCGCGAGCCCTGAATCCACGCCGCTGCCCGGGGGGACGCAAACCCTTCAGGAGCGTTTCACGTCTCAAATGGCCGTGGAACCGGCCAACCGGGACCGCTGGCGGGCCTTCGCCGAGGCGTGGACCCGGGAGGCCCCCGGGGATCCCGACGCCCACGCGGCCTTGGCCCACGCCTTGGCCACGGCCCTGGAATCCCTCCGGGAGGAGGGATCCGTGGACGGGGACCGCTTTCTCCGATTGAACCGGGAGATCCGCGCCGCTCAGGAGCGGACCCTCGCCCTGCGCCGGGATCGGGCCCGGGACTGGCACAACCTCGGGGTGGCCCTGGATCATGAGAACCGCTTTCGCGAAGCCATCGACGCGCACCGGGAGGCGGTGAGGCTGCAGCCCAATTACGCTCCCGGATGGGAAGGCCTCGGCTCCACCCTCTTCAACGCGGGACAGTTCGCCGCCGCAGGATCCGCCCTTCAGGAGGCCACCCGCCTGGCCCCGGACGCCGTCCATTCATGGGGCCTCCTCGCCGAGTGCGAGGTCAAGCTGGGACGCGCGGAAGAAGCCTTCCAGCACTTTCGAATCGCCCTGAGGTACCGCCCCTTCCACGCCGCATGGTGGGAGGCCCTGGGCCGAACCGCCTTCGCCAGCCGCCACGACTCCGAAGCCGCCGAGGCGCTGGCGCGCGTGCAGGCCCTGGCCCCGGAGCGGGCCCGGGAACTCGCCAAGGCGCTGCGGGCGCACCGGCCTTGAACGGCGAGCGTGCCCAACGGACCGGCGGGATCAGAAGATCGCCGTGATCTGATAGAACCCTTCCCGCTGGCTGCCGTATGGGATGCGGTTCAAGTTCCGACGCACGTACTCCGCGAAGTAGAGCTCGCGGTCGAGCACGTTTTGAATCCCGGCCTTGTGGCGCAAGGCATAGCCGCTCCTCTGCTGGATCCAGTCCCATCCCAGATCCCAGGTCCACTGGCTCGCGATGGGCCCCGCCATCCCCTCCGACCGGGACCACCACGTCGCCACGGTGGAAAACGCGCCCGGCCCGAAGGCCGCCCATAGGCCGACCGTGGCCTTTTGGGCCGGGACGAACCGGTAGTTGTAGACGCCGTTCCCGTTCACTTCGTCGCCCCGATCGCCCCTCACGTGGCTGAGGTTCAGGAATCCCTGAAACGCGGGGGTGGGATAGTACTTGAACTCCAGTTCGCCACCCGTGGCCTTGAATGGCGCGGCATTCAGCTGAGTCGCGATGGCGGGCGGCGGTTGGGAGGCCCGGTAGATCTTCCCATCGAAGGTCTCGCGGAACGCCGTGGCCTGCGCCGAAAAGGCCCCCCGCGCCGTCAGATAGGCCAGTTCCCAGGATTTGGATTTCTCGGGCCGCAGTTTGTCGTTCCCTCCGATGATGTTCGGGACGAGGGTGTAGAGCTCCTGGAGGGTCGGCGAGCGATAGGCCTCGCCGTAAATGAGCTTCAGGCTGCTGAAGGAATCCAATACCCACACCACCGTCCCCCGAGGGGAGGTTTGGGTTCCGAAGAGTTCGTTGCGGGTCGTCCGCGCCCCCAGGAGGATCCGGGCGGGACCCGCTTCCCCCTTGAGTTGAGCGAAGGCGGAACCCTCCCACGTCTTACGGCCCGCTTGGTTTCCATCGAAGGTGATGACGCCGGTGAGGGGGTTCATGAAGTCCACCCCTTTGGAAATCCGTTGCTCGAAATCCAGCCCCCCTTCCAGGCCGGCCTTCGAGGTGAAGGCGTAGCCGCCCCTGAGGTTGGCCCCCCTGCGCAGGCCGGTGATCCGCTGGAGGTTCGACCCATCCCGGGCCTGAGGGATTTGGGTCTGGGACCAATCCCAAAACGCGCCCGCCTTTATCCACCCCCCTCCGGCGAGTTCGGGTTCGAACCCGTACCAGAGGAGGTTGCCCGACTGCGTGCGGAACTGCCCGATGGTGCCCCCGGCGAAGCTGGGCCGGTTGCCGAGGAAGGTGTCCTGGCTCCGGAAGGTGTTGAATAAAAAACGATGGGCGCCCCAGCCCCCTTGGACGATCGCGTTGCCTCCGTTCGTGGCCCGCTTCACGAAACCGGCCGTATTGTTTTCGGCCTGGACGAAGGAGGGCCGGCCCTCGCCGGAATGAGCCTGGGAGGAGATCGCGATGAATCGGCCCTCCCGCTTCGCGCCCCATCCCAGGCGGGCCCGGTATTGCCAAAGGCTGCCGGTCGCCAGGGCTCCCTCCACCTCCCCGAGCCCCTGGGGGACCTTCAAAATCAAATTGATGGCCCCCGCATAGGCGTTGGATCCGTAAAGGACGGAGGCGGGACCTCGGAGAATCTCGATCCGCTCCACATCCTGGAGATCGATCCTCGCGATGGCCGCGTTCCCCAGCAATCCGTGCCAGGCCGGGACCCCATTGATCATCACGAGCACCTTATTGGTCCAATGATCCTGAAGCACGCCTCGAATCGTGGGGATGGCGTTCTCATTGAAGGTCTGCACCATATCCAACCCGGCGACGGTGCGCAGGACCTGGGTCAGAGTCAGGAAGGGATAGCGGTCCAGAAAATCCCGGTGCAGCACCGTCACCACGGAATTCGTGGAGAGGAGCTGGTCGCCCGCACGCCTGCCCCCGGCGACAAAGACGGGCGTTTTTAATAGCTTGGCCAGCTCATTCCCCCGCCACGCCTCATTCGCGCCTGGAGCGGGCGGGAGGGCCGGAGGAGCCTGGGCCGGCGCGATTCGAGCCAGGCTCAAAAGGACTCCCGTGTAGACGAGCCGCACTCGATGCCTCCTGGGGGAAACATCGGGGGGGGCGACGGGAAGGTGGAGTTCCGTCGAGATCCCCGTTGGGCCCCGCCCTTCGCCGAGGGTGATGCGACGGGTGCGCAAGTGATTCCCACGCATGGCGAAGCATCCCTTTCGCGAGTTGCATAATTCAGCTTGAAAAGTGGTATATAAAGATCACTCTTATCCCAGAGGGTGCTTCCTCCCTCGCCCGAGGTCCACCATGCTGCCCAAGCTCGTCCCCGTCACCGACATCAAGCGCAAAGCCACTGAGATCATTGCAGGGCTTCAGCGGGACCAAGAAACCCTGGTCATTACCGAACATGGCCGGGAGGCTGCGGTGCTCATGGACGTGACGAGCTATCGCATGCAGGAGCGCAAGCTCGCCCTGCTGGAAGGCATCATCCGGGGCCAGCAGGCCCTGGCCGAGGGGCGAACCCACTCCCACGAGGAGATCATGGCCCGGACGGCGAAATGGTCCTGAGCATTCGATGGACCGAACCGGCCGCCGAACAGTTCGCCGAGCGGCTTGACTATATCGGCGGTTTCAACCCGGATGCGGCTCGTCAAATCCGGCGTCGGGTGGATGCGAGCCTTCAGCGCCTGGCCATGTTCCCCGACATGGGGCGTTGGGTGCCTGAATTCGGCCCCGGCTTTTACCGGGAAATCCTGGTGAAGCCCTTGCGCTTGCTCTATGAGAATCACGGCGATGTGCTTGTGGTGACCTATGTTCACCGCCAGGAGGAATCCCTGGGGCCGGATACCTTCGACCTGATAGCACCGGACAACTGACGCACCCTCATCGCTTCGGTGCAAGGCGATCTAGGTTCTCGAGAAGAAGGACGGCTCCGGATTCGGTGAGAAGGGTTGGCCGCTTGATTCGCGTGATAGAAATCCCCGTCCGCAGATGGAGCCGGACCTGAAGTTCCCGCTCCGGCGGTCCCCCGGACCGCCTCTGCGGGGCGCTCAGGGGCCGGCTGCCACTCGGGGGTTCAAATCCCCGGCATGGGTACGAAAAGGCCGTCCAATGGACGGCCTCGTGTTGGCTCCGGAGGAGGGATTTGAACCCCCGACCTAGTGGTTAACAGCCACCCGCTCTGACCCCTGAGCTACTCCGGAATAGGGTCTGATCAGGGTACCAGAACGGCGGCCTGAATCAAGCGCTCAGCTTCGCTGAAGCTCAAGGAGGATCTGGCGCGCGGCCGCCTTGAGGGTTTCGATGACGCCCGTGCCCTTGTTGGCGACGGCCTCGATCATGGGTTCGTTGCGGAAACGCAGGAGGCGTTCCATCTCCTCCACACCGGCGGCGCTGGGCATGTCCCGCTTGTTGAGCTGGAGCACGTAGGGGATGGTGCGGATATCGAATCCATTTTCCTTGAGATTCGTGGCCAGGTTCGCGATGGATTCGATGTTGGCTTCCATGCGGGCCTTCTGGCTGTCCGCCACGTAGATCACGCCATCACAGCCGCGGAGGATGAGCTTGCGGCTGGCGTCGTAGAAGACTTGGCCCGGAACCGTGTAGAGGTGGAAGCGGACCTTGAAGCCCTTGACCGTGCCCATGTCGAGGGGCAGGAAGTCGAAGAAGAGGGTGCGATCCGTCTCCGTGGCGAGCGAGACGAGCTTCCCCCGCTTCTCGGGGTTGGCCTGCTCGTGGATCCACTGGATGTTCGTCGTCTTCCCGCACAGGCCGGGGCCGTAATAGACGATCTTGCAGTTGATCTCGCGGGACGCGTAGTTGATGAAGGTCATGGCGGGCCTGGATCGTCAATCGCCGAAGAGCTTGTCGATGTCCTCGTCCGTGATCTCCGAGAAGGGGCTCTCGAAACGGGCTCCGACGCCGGTCTCGGTCTGGGCCCGGGTCTCCACCTGATCGAAGATGTCCTGGAGTTCCTTGCTGGCCTTCTTCACCCGCAGGCGGACGAGGGCCAGGCTGCTGTTCTGGTCGAAGAGCACGACGAGGATGCCCCGTTTGCCGACGATGGAAATGTGGAGGTTATCCTTCTCGCCCTCGTGGAAGAGGAGGCTGAACTCCTTCTCGCCGATGAGCTTGGCGAGGCCATCCGTGGCGGCCACGTTGCCGGCCGTGAGGGAGGCGAGGCTGGTGGCGTCGATGCTCTTGAGATCCCCCGAGGCGGCGATCTGCTGGCCGTTCTTATCCACCAGGAAGACCACCTTGGCCTGGGCATCCTTTTGGAGGCGGCCGATGATCTCTTGAAGGAGCTTGTACTCCTCCTCGAACATCACGAGATCAAGCTTCGCCACAATTGCCTCCGGGGGATTCCCTAAGCGCCAGGATACCGTCTTTGGGCCTCCCCGGTGAAATCAAGCGCCGGTCAGTAGCCCGCGCCGGGAATCCGGGAGGCCCCGATGATGGCCAAGGAAGCGCTCACGCCCAGGCGGGTCGCGCCCGCCTGCACCATGGCGAGGGCCTCCTCGAAGGTGCGGATGCCGCCGGAGGCCTTCACGCCCATGGACTCCCCCACGACTTCGCGCATCAACGCGACGTCGGCCACCGTGGCGCCACCCGTCGAAAACCCCGTGCTCGTCTTCACGAAATCGAGATCCTCCTCAGCCGCCAACTCGCAGGCCCGCCGCTTCTGCGCCTCGTCCAGGAGGCAGGTTTCCAGGATCACCTTGAGCACAACCGGCTTGGGGACGGCCGCGCGGAGCCCCCTGAAATCCGAGCGCACGCGGGCCCAGTTCCCCTCCCGGGCGGCCCCCAGATCCAGCACCATATCCACCTCCGTGGCGCCCTCCCGCAGGGCCAGTTCGGCCTCGAAGGCCTTGGCGGCGGGGGAAGCCGCGCCCAGGGGAAAGCCCACCACGGTGCAAACCCGAACGGGGCTGCCCGTGAGATGCTCCGCGGCCAGGGCCACCCACGTGGGATTCACGCACACGGAGGCGAAGCCATGCTCCCGGGCCTCGGCGCATAGGATGGCGATTTCCGCCGACCCGGCGCCCGCCTTGAGCAGGGTGTGATCGAGCAAGGGCGCCAAGCTGGGCCGGAGGCCCAGGGCCTCGGAAAGGGCCCTTCCCCTCGATTCGCCGGATTCCAGCATCAAGGCCCATGCCCCATCCGCCGCCATGATCACGGGGCGGGGGTAGGTGCGGCCCGCGATCCGGGTGCGCAGTTCAAGGGTTCGATCCATCCATCGCGTGGCCATCCCACCACGCTACACGATCCCCGAAGGGCGGTTCGTCACGCAAAAAAGGCGGGCCCGAAGGCCCGCCTTTGAAAGGAGTCGAAGGAGCTTAGCTCTTCTTCTCGGCCTTCTTCTCATCCTTCTTCTCGTCCTTCTTGTCGGCCTTCTTCTCGGCCTTCTTCTCGTCGAGGTTCAGGGCCTTCTTCTCGGCGGCGGGAGCGGCGGCTTCAGCCTTCTTGGCGGCCTTCTTGGACTTCTTGGCCTTCTTCTCGGCCTTGGGAGCGGCCTTCTCATCGGCCTTCTTCTCGTCGAGGGTCAGGACGTGCTTCTCGGCCTTCTTCTCGTCCTTCTTGTCGGCCTTCTTCTCATCCTTCTTGTCGGCCTTCTTCTCGGCCTTCTTTTCGTCGAGGGTCAGGACGTGCTTCTCGGCCTTCTTCTCGGCCTTCTTGTCAGCCTTCTTCTCGGCCTTCTCGACCTTTTTGGTCTCGGCCTTCTTGGTTTCGTCGGCGGCGAAGACGGGGGCGATCAGACCGGCGGCCACGAGCAGGGCGGCAAGCTTCTTCATGGAGAACTCCAAAATACAAAGTCCGGGCACGGCCGGAAACGGGTTTGGGTCTCCAAAGCACGATTGAAGCCAACTCGATTGATGAGGTATCTCAGCACTTACACAATTCACCCCGGGACTAACCGCGCTGCAAATTGCAACTCGTTGCGAATTGCAGCCGCTCAAACCCCGTCTTCGCCGCCCTCGTGGAAGCCGTAACGCTTCAGCTTGCGGTAGAGGGTGGTGCGGTCCACGCCGAGAATTTCCGCCACCTTCTGCTTTTCCTTGTGGCGCCCCAGAAGCACCTGGATGTAGCGGCGCTCCAGCTCGTCCAGGCTGGGCCAATCCCGGATGAGATCCGATATGGAATCCCCGCCCTCCCCCACTCGCAGGGTTCGCTTGAGGACGTCCGCCTGGACCTTCGCGGGCAGGTCGTCCACGGTGACCTCCCGGCCACGGCTCAACTGGGTGAGGTTCTCCACCACGTTGGCGAGCTCCCGCACGTTGCCCGGCCAGCTGTAGGCCTCCAGCACCCGATGGGCCTCGGGGTGGACGCGGTAGGCCACGCCATCCTTCTGCCCGAATTCTCCGATGAAGTGGTCCAGCAGGAGGGGGATGTCCTCCTTGCGATCCCGGAGGGGGGGTACGGGCACTTCCACGACGCCGAGGCGGTAATAGAGATCCTCCCGGAAGGTGCCGGCCTTCACCATCTGGGGAAGCTCCCGGTTGCTGGCGGCGATGACGCGAACGTCCACCTTGACCGTCTTGTTGCCGCCCACTTTCCGGACTTCCTGTTCCTGAAGCACGCGCAGCAGCCGCACCTGGAAGCTGAGGCTCGTCTCGCCGATCTCATCCAGGAAGATGGTGCCGCCATCCGCCTCCTCGAAGAGGCCCTTCTTTTCGGCCACGGCGCCCGTGAAGGAGCCCTTCACGTGGCCGAAGAGTTCGCTCTCCAGCAGCGTTTCGGTGAGGGCGCCGCAGTTCACGGCCACGAAGGGGCGATCCTTGCGGTCGCTGCTGAGGTGGATGCTCCGGGCCACCAGTTCCTTGCCCGTGCCGCTCTCGCCGGAGATGAGCACCGTGGCGCGGGAGGATTGAAGGCTCGCGATGGTCTTGTAGACGGTCATCATGCGCGGGCTGGAACCGATCATGAGGCTGCGCTTCGTCTTGCCCGTGGCCATGGGGGCGCCCCCCTTGGAGGCCCGCTTGGCCAAGGCGCGCTTGACGAGGGCCTTCAGCTCCTCGTTGTTCCAGGGCTTGGAAAGGAAGTCGAAGGCGCCCTCCTTCACGGCCTCGATGGCGGTTTCGAGGGTGCCGAATCCCGAGAGGAGGATGGTGTCCATGCCCAGGGGCTTCGCCTCCCGCAAGAGATCGAGCCCATCCTTGCCCGACTCCAGATTGATATCGGAAAGCAGGAGATCGAAGCCGCCCCGCCGGATGAGTTCGATGGCCTTATCGGGGTGGGTGGCCTTTTCGACGTCCAAGCCCATGGTCCCCATGAGCTCCTCCAGAAGCTCGCAGGTCGCCTTATCGTCGTCTACCACCAGGATCCGGGCCATTAAGGGACTGTACTGGAATCACCTTGCCATTTGCGAGGGGCGTCGGCGGAGCAGACCAAGGCGGCCGACCGGAGATGTATCGGGAATACACGCAGGGAGGCCAACGCAGGATTGCGACAGCCGCCGCCCCTCGCCCGGAGGGTTGGCCCCTCTTCGCGCCCCCAGCT
>CAYWDR010000047.1:0-18593 GCA_964457075.1 uncultured Solibacteraceae bacterium | reverse complement strand
AAGCCCGAAGCCCGAAGCCCGAAGCCCGAAGCCCGAAGCCCGAAGCCCGAAGCCCCATCTGGCACGTCCCCTGCCCTGACCTCCCCGACCGGGGCTTCCACCCGGCCGGAGATGCCCAGATGGACCCCGCATACTACGTCGCCGCCGGCAGCCTGAAGGCCCGAAGCTTCCAAATGGAGGTGGTGGCGAACAACCTGGCGAATTCGGCCACGGTGGGCTACAAGCCGGATCGAGCCTTTTTCGCGGTGTTCAACAAGGCCGGCGGAAGCAGCCGGCGCCTGCCCCTGAGCGGGCCCCTGAATGATGGGGTCGTGTTCGGGGAGACGGGCGTGATCACGGATCAGGGCACCCTCCGGCCCACGGCCCGCAATCTGGACTTCGCCATTCAAGGGGATGGGTTCTTCATGGTTCGCACGCCCCAGGGGGCCCGGGCCACGCGGGATGGCCGCTTCCAGATGGGCGTGAATGGCCAGCTGCAAGCCCTGGACGGCAGCCCCTTGTTGGGCAAGAACGGCCAGCCGATCACGGTGGATCCCAAGGGTGGCGAGGTGAGCGTGACGCCCGATGGGGGCATCTCCCAGGCGGGAGCGGCCCTGGGTGCGCTCGATATCAAGGCCTTTGAAAACGCCGGCGCGCTGCCTCGGGTGGGCAATCTGCGCTTCGACCCCACGGGGGCGAAGGAGGTCCCCGCCAAGGGCACGGTGCAGGCGGGCGTGCTCGAGCAGAGCTCCGTGGATCTGCCCTCCGCCATGGTGGAGATGATCCGCCTCAACCGGCTTTTCGAATTGAGCATGAAGGTCGCCTCGACACTGAGCAACGATCTGGATGCCCGCTCCATCAACGACATCGCCCGTACCTGAGGAGGTTTGAAATGATGCGCGCCATGTGGTCCGCCGCCGCTGGAATGACCGTCCAAGCCTTCAACATGGACACCATCTCCAACAACCTCGCCAACGTGAATACGATGGGCTACAAGAAGGGCCGGGCCGAGTTCCAGGACCTTCTGTACCAGACGATCAACCTGGCGGGCACCAACAGCAGCACGAGCACCTCGCTGCCCACAGGCATCCAGCTGGGCCACGGCTCCAAGCTCTCCGCCCTCGTGCGCACCTACGCCACGGGCAATATGAAGCAGACGGGCAACAGCTTCGATCTGGCCATCGAGGGCAACGGCTTTTTCCGCGTCACCCTGCCCGATGGCACCTTCGCCTACACCCGCGACGGCTCCTTCTCGAAGGACCAGAACGGCACCCTCGTGAATTCCCAGGGCTATCCGCTGGATCCCCAGATCACCGTGCCCCAGGATGCCATGAGCATCACGGTGGCCCAGGATGGCACCGTGAGCGTCACCCAGCCGGGCCAGGCCGCGCCGCAGCAGATCGGGCAGATCACCATCAGCAACTTCATCAACCCCGCGGGCCTCAACCAGCTGGGGCGCAACCTCGTGCAGCCCACCCTGGCGAGTGGCGACGCCATCGACGACGTGCCGGGCCAGAACGGCCTGGGTGGCATCAATCAGGGCTTCCTCGAAGTCTCCAACGTGGATATCGCCGAGGAAATGGTGAACATGATCGTCGGCCAGCGGGCCTACGAGGCCAATAGCAAAACGATCAAGACCGTCGACGACATGCTCAGCCTCGTCAATAACCTTAAGAGGTAGGGAGGTAGGGCTGTGTTCCAGTCTTGGTTCCGGCATTCCCCAGAATTCCCGCTCGCGGGGATTCTGGGGATGTGGAAGGGACTGGCGCGGGCGGTTGGGTTGGTTGGAGCGATGTGTCTTGCCGGGGAGGATCCGCGGGCGGTGCAGATGGCGGAAGAGGCCATCGCGCGGGCGGAGGCGGTGGCGGTGAAGTTGCCGGGGGCGTGGACGATCAAGCTGGTGCAGGCACCCGTCCTTCCGCCCTTGATGGGGCCTGGGAAGCTGACGGTGCTGGCGTCTCGTCTGAGCAAGCGGGATCCGGTGGGGCGGTTTTTCGTCGTGCTGGATCTGCAGTTGGAGGGGAAGCGGGCGGGTCAGCTGCGCGTGGATCTCGAAGGGCGGTGGAAGGGGGAGCTATGGCGGAGCCGGGAGGCCATCGGACGGCGGACCCTCCTCGAAGCGGACCTCCTGGAGCCGGTGTCCTTCGAAGGCGTGCCGCCGGATGGGGCCCTCCTGGAAGCGCCGCAGGGGATGCGTACGCGAGGGGCGCTGGCGGCGGGGCACACGCTGACCCAGTTGGACGTGGAGGTCGTGCCCCTGGTGCAGGCGGGGGAGCGGGTGAAGCTGACGGCGGAGGTGGAGGGGCTCACCATCACGGCCGAAGTGCTAGCCCGAAGCAGCGGAGCCCTGGGGGATCGGATCCGCCTGGAATCCTTGGGCACCCGCAGGCCCATCAAGGCCGTCGTGACGGGCCCCGCGGAAGCGCGGCTCTTGTAGGATTCCGTTCAAAAAGTTTCCTAGCTCATCACGCCCATTGGCCCTAGTCTGGATCTTCGCGCAAGGAGATCCCCATGGCTCACGAAGGCCACGAGCACGGCCCCGACTGCAACCACGATCACGACGATTCCTACGAAATCGAAGTCGTGGAGCTCGAGGACGAGAACGGCGAAAAGGAAGAGTTCGCCATCCTCGAGGAGGTGGACTTCGAGAACCGCCACTTCTGCATCCTGGCCCCCCTCTCCGAGGTGCAGGCCCAGAGCGAAGGCACCCTCTCCGAAGAGGAGGGCCTCTCCCTGGAGATCTTCGAAGTGAAGGAAGGGGACATGTTCACCCCCCTCGACGACGAAGGCCTGGCCCAGCGCCTCATGACCCACCTCGATGCCCAGGCGGAAAAGCTCAAGGACGAGGATTAGTCCGAATCCCCAGAATAGGATGAGGCCCCCGGATGGGGGCCTCATCCTATTCTGGGGGGATGAACGAGCTTTGGGTGGATCCCTTTTCCGGCCTTTCCGGCGACCTGTGGGTGGGGGCCTTCCTCGCGTTGGGGGTGCCGGAGGCGGAACTCAGGGCGGTGCTTCGCACCTTGCCCTTCGACGATCTGGAGTTAGAGGTGAAGACCGTCCTCCGGTGCGGAGTGCAGGCGACGAAGGCCTCCATCGTCATTGGCGGGAAGGTGGACGAGGGAGGCACGCCGCACCTCGTGGCGGGTGCCCTTCGGGGCGTGCGCAAGCGGGTGGCGGTGGGCGGGCACGATCACGTCCATGGCCTCTCTTGGCGGGAGGTGGATGAACTGCTGGCGCGGCACCTGGATCCCAAGGTGGCGGCCCATGCCCGGGAGGCCTTCCGCGGGTTGGGCGAGAGCGAGGCGCGGGTGCATGGAATGCCCCTGGATCAGGTCCACTTCCACGAGGTGGGCGTGAAGGACAGCATCGCGGACGTGGCCTTGGCCGCCGCGGGCTACGTGCTGCTGGGGGAACCGAAGGTCCATGTCGGCCCCATCGCCACGGGGAAGGGCACCTGGAAGATGGCCCATGGCCAGTATCCAATCCCAGGCCCCGCGACCACCTACCTCCTGACGGGCTTCGAGCTGAGGGAGGGCGTGGCGCCCCTTGATCGCGAGCTGACGACGCCCACGGGCGCCGCCCTCGCCCTTGCGCTGGCCTCCAGCAGGCGCGCCCCGGCCCGCTTCATCCCCGAGCGGGCGGCCTTCGCGGCGGGCGGCTGGGACTTCCCCAATACGCCCAACGTGCTCCGCCTTCAGCTGGGCACCATCCCCTCCGGCGCCGCGGAATTGCTGCAATTGGAGACCAACGTTGACGACGCCACGCCCCAGCAGGTGGCTCACGCCCAGGCCCGCCTCATGGAGGCGGGCGCGCTCGATGCCTGGGTCACGGCGGCCACCTTCAAGAAGGGCCGCAGCGGGTGGGTGGTGGGCGTGATCCTGGAGCCCGCACGGTTGGAGGCGCTTTCGGAAATCCTCGTCTCCGAGCTGCCCACCTTGGGCCTGCGCTGCTGGCCCCTGCAGCGGTTGGAGGCGGCGCGCAGCTTCCGTCCTTCCTCCGTGGAGGGCGTGGAACTCAAGGAGGGCCGCTGGCCCGGGGTCACGGTGGTGCAGCCGGAGTACGACCAGGCGGTGAAGGCGGCGAAGGCATCGGGTGAAAGCCTGCGGTCGGTGCAGGCCAAGGCGAAGACGCAGGGGTGAGCGTGCAACCCGTGGCATCGGTGCGTCCTTGCCGAGAAAAAGAAGGAACGCAGAAGGCGCAGAAAAACGCAGAAACCGCAGAAAACTGCGGATCCGGCCTGAAGGACCATCAGTGCCTTCGGCCGAACCATCGGCACGGCCCCGCGGCCAGGCCCCGGCGCGCAGCGCCTCAGGGCCGCTTGCGGCCCTGGCCCCCCGTCCGGGCCAAGGCGGCCCCTCGAAGGGCCGCCCGGGCCCGGACGGGGAGGGGGCCTGTCCGCGAGAATGGGTCGGCGGCCTTCTGCGCCTTCTGTGTTTCTCTGCGTCTTCTGCGTTCCGCTTTTCGCCCCATACCCGGTGTACCCCATGACTGAGACCCCCCTCCACTTCCCCGGCCGCACCCTCTACCTCACCGAGGACCCGGAGCTCCTGGATCGCCAGCTCAACGGCGAGGACCTTGAGCTCCACGAAGCCGGCACGCTCCGCGACCAGATCAGCACCGACGAGATCACCCCCGCCTTCATCTGCTACCACTTCGACGAAAAACTCGGCGACTTCCCCTACCTGGGCCTTCAGGCTGGCGATAAGTTCCCCTGCAAGGAAGGCCTCGTGCGCGCCGGTGGCTTCACCGTCAGCGTCTCCGGCAAGCGGCGGGGCAAGGGCAGCAGCCGGGAGGCGAGCCCCTACGCCGAGCTGTGCGCGGGCATCCGGTTGGTGATCGCAGAAAGCTTCGAGCGCATCTACCGCCAGAACTGCCAGAACCTAGGCCTCTTCACGAGCACGGACTTCGGGCTCCTCGATCGGATCAGGGCCGTCGAAGCCATTCCCATGGCGGCCTTCACGGAGGGCCTCGATCCCATCACGGCGGAGATCGTGCGCCGGGGCGGGCTCTTCGCCTTCAACGACGCGCGCTTGAAGGGCGAGATCAGCGTCCCCGTCCCGGAGCACGCGCCGGGCCCCATGACGCTCGCGGAAAAGATCCTCGCCCGCCACACGGTCGTCCACGCGGCCTCCGGCCGGGTCGGCCTCCCGACTGTGAGGCCCGGTGATGGCCTCTTCGTGCAGGCGGATTGGCGCTTCAGCCACGAGTACGTCACGCCCATGGCCGCCAGCTTCCTGCAGAAGGCCCTGGGGCCCTTGGCCCGGGTGAAGGATCCCGCCTCCGTGCTCGCCTTCCGCGACCACCTCACCTTCCTCCACCACAGCATGAAGGCCGAACACCGCGCCCAGGGCTTGCTGGACGTCGCCAACCGCCTCGTGCCCGCCCAGGAGTCCTTTTGCGCCGCCCAGGGCATCCGACTCCACGGGGAGCTGCCCGATGGTTCCGGTTCAGAAGGCATCTGCCACTCGATCATGGCGGAGCGCTACGCCCTGCCGGGCCAAGTGGTCGTCGGTACCGATAGCCACACGCCCCACGCGGGGGCCCTGGGCTGCCTGGCCTTTGGCGTGGGCACCACGGACATCGCCAACGCCTGGGTGACGGGGGACGTGCGAGTCACCGTGCCCGGCACCCTGCGCGTGCAGCTGGACGGCCGCTTGTGCCCAGGCGTCAGCGCCAAGGATCTGGTGCTGCATCTGCTGAAGGACCCCTTCATCCGCGAAGGCGGGGCCATCGGCCTCGTCGTCGAATACATGGGTGAAGCCGTGTCGGCCATGGACACGGACGAGCGCGCCACCCTCACGAACATGGCGGCGGAGATCGGCGGCTTCACGGGCCTCGTGGCCTCCGACGAAGAAACGGTGCGCTTCGTGAAGGAGCGCCGGGGCGTGGAGCTCACCCTTGAACCCTGGATGCGGGGCGATGCCGGGGCCGCCTACGCCCACACGATCGCCGTGGATTGCTCGGCGTTGGAGCCCATGCTCGCCAGCCCCGGCGACCCGGGCAATGGCCTGCCCCTGAGCGCCCTTCGCGAGCCCATCCGCATCGACCTCGCCTACCTGGGCAGCTGCACGGGGGGCAAGCGCGAGGATCTCCGCGCCGCCCACGCCGTCGTCCATCAGGCCGTGGCCGAGGGGCGCCGCGTGCCCGGCCACGTGCGCTTCTACGTGCAGTGCGGCAGCGAAGCCGTGCGCCAATACGCGGAAAGCCAGGGCTGGATGGACGACTTCCGCGCCGTGGGCGCCACCATCCTCGGCTCCTCCTGCGGCGCCTGCATCAACGCCGGCCCCGGCGTCAGCGAGCGCCCCGATCAGGTCACCATCAGCGCCATCAATCGCAACTTCCCCGGCCGCAGCGGCCCCGGCCAGATGTGGCTGGCCAGCCCGGCCACGGTGGCGGCGAGCGCCTTGGCGGGGCAAATCACCTCCCCGGATGGGCAGGGGTTAACCGCGAATGTCGCGAATGAGCGCGAATAATAGCGGGCTTAGCTTTTCATTCGCGCAAATTTGCGTCATTCGCGGTTAATTTTTCCCTTCTGTCTCTTCCAGCAACCAACTCCGGAAGGCCCGCACCGCCGGCCGCTCCGCCGCGTGTTCGGGCGTGGCGAACCAGTAGCTTCGCAGCCCCTGCAATCGCGTGCCGGGGAAGGGCTCCACCAGCTCGCCCTTCAGCAGCTCCTCTTGCACGAGGAAGGAGGGCAGCAGCGCAAATCCCAGATCGGCCTTGGCGGCCTGGATGACCATGAGGTGGCTTTCGAAGCGGGGGCCGCGGCGGCCATCCACGCCGGTGACGTGGTGGGCCGTGAGCCATTCCTCCCAGCCCTGGGGGCGGGTGGCCATCTGGAGGAGGGTCTGGCCGGCGAGGGCGGCCGGGGAGAGCAGGGGCTGCGTGAAGGCGAGGTGGGGACTGGCGACGACGACGCCCTCCTCGTCGAAGAGGAAGTCCAGGCGGGCGCCGGGCCAGTGGCCTTCGCCGAGGTGGATGGCCGCATCCAGCTCCTCCGCCTCGAAATCGAAGGGGTAGAGGCGCGTGTGGAAGGCGATCTGGACTTCCGGGTGGGCGTGGGCGAAGGCGGGCAGGCGGGGGATGAGCCAGCGTGTGCCGAAGGTGGGGAGGATGGCGAGGTTCAGGAGGCCCCCTTCACCCCGGGAGGCGCGCAGTTCCAGGGTGGCCGCCTCCAGCTTGGCGAGGAGGGGGCCCACCTTGGCGGCGTAGGCCGCTCCGGCCGCCGTGAGACGGATCCGCTGGCGCACCCGATCGAAGAGGGGCAGGCCCAGTTCCGCCTCCAGGGCTGCCACGCCCCGGCTCACGGCCCCTTGGGTGAGATTCAGCCCCTGGGCGGCCCGGGTGAAGGAGAGCAGGCGCGCGGAGGCCTCGAAGGCCTGAAGGGCGGGCAGGGGGGGGAGGGTGCGGGCCACTTCATGAGCATAAGGCATGAACTTATGAAAACAATTCGTTTGTGACTGGTCACATCGATGCCGAAAAATGATCCATGGCACAAGGCTGGAGTGGCATCCACCGCCTTGCTGCCGGGAGATCATTCACATGCTTCAGATTCATGAGTTGGCCCTTTGGACCCTGCTGGAAGACGTGGCCGGCACCCGCCGGGCCACCGCCCTCCTCGCCGCCGTGGCGGTGCCCGAGGTTCTGAAGCGTGAGGAGGATGGCCGCATCACCCGCGCCGAGTTGGCCATGGCCCTCAACCTCCTGCTCGTGGAGGATGTCCTGAAGCGCGTCCCCATGGCCCTGGCCTACATCCGCGATGCCGTGCGGGCCGGCCGCCAGCTCACCTTCGATCACGGCGCCCTGCGCACGGTGGCCGCCCCCTGTGGCCAGCTGCCGGTCGGCGAAGAAGCCATCGCCCGGGTGCTGCGCCCCTTGGGCTACGACGTGGCCGGCGTCTACCCTCTGGATCGCCTGGGCATGACGGGCCGAGCTTACGCCCACCAGGATCTGGCCGAGGGCATCCCCCAGTTCTTCGTCTCCGAACTGCACCCCGAGCGCTTCAGCCCCGCCTTCCAAGACGCCGTTCAGCGCGTGGTCTCCACCAGCGTGGACCCGCTGCCCACCTGGGCCTTGAACCTGCTGGAGGTACTGGGCGTGGAAGGCGAGCTGCCTCTCACCCAGGCCGTGCGCCTCCTGCCGAACCTCGTGGCCTGTTTCGATCGCCAGCACGAGGAGCCCAGCCTCGCCGACTACGAGACCCTCCTCGCCGAGAGCAAGGAGATGGCCTGGATCGCCACCGAGGGCAACGCCTTCAACCACGCCACGGATCGCGTGGCCGACGTGGCCGCCGTGGCCCAGGGCCAGAAGGATCTCGGCCGCCCCATGAAGGAGAACCTCGAGGTCGGATCCGAAGGCCGCGTCATCCAAACCGCCTTCCGCGCGGCCATGGTGGAGCGCCTCTTCGTCACGGAGACCGGGCATCTGGAAGCCAAGGTCGTCCCCGGCTCCTTCCACGAGTTCATCACGCGCCGCGAGAAGGCGGCCGGCGCCTTCGACCTCAGCTTCGATAGCTCCAACGCCCAGGCCATCTTCAAGATGACGGCCGTGGAGTGCTGAAAATCATAGGAACCGCGAATGACGCGAATGGACGCGAATAGGGCCAGTCCAGGCTTTTCATTCGCGAACATTCGCGCCATTCGCGGTTAGATTTCTTTTGGGGTTCCCATGGCTGTTTCCTTCGCCCTTCTCGAAGAACTGCGCGCACTGCTGGGTGCTGACGCCCTGCTGACCGAAGGCCCCGATCTCGAGAAGTACGAGAAGGGCTGGCGCTACGGCCAGGGCAAAGCCTTGGCGGTGGCCCGCCCCGGTACGACGGCGGACGTCTCAAAGGTCCTCGCCTTCTGCCACGCCCACGGGATCAAGGTGGTGCCCCAGGGCGCGAACACGGGCCTCGTGGGCGCCTCCAATCCCGATGCCTCCGGCGACATGCTCGTCCTCTCCGTGGAGCGCCTCAACAAGCGGCTGGAGATCGACGCCACGGATCGCACGGTGCTCGTGGATGGAGGCGTGCTGCTGAGCCAGCTGAACGGCGCGCTGGAAGCCCACGGCCTCTTCTACCCCATCGACCTCGGCGCCGATCCCTGCCTGGGCGGCATGGTGGTGACGAACACGGGGGGCACGCGGCTCCTCAAGTACGGCGATGTGCGGCGCAACCTGCTCGGCGTGGAGCTGGTGCTGGCGGACGGCACGGTGGTGGGCGCCCTCAACCGCCTCCGCAAGAACAACACGGGCCTGGATCTGGGTCAGATCATGGCGGGCACCTTCGGCGCCTTCGCCGTGGTCACGGGGGCCGTGGTGCAGGCGGTCCCAAAACCCAAACAGCAGGCCGTGGCCCTCGTGGGCGCGGCCGATGGGGAATCCGTCCTCGCGCTGTTGCGGGCCTTGGAGACCCAGCTCGGCGACGTGCTCAGCGCCTTCGAGGTGATCAGCGCCAACGCCTTCGCGCCCGTGTTCAGGCATCACCCCGCCCTGCGCAACCCCTACGGCGCCGCCGCTCCGGCGGCCTTCACGGCCCTCGTGGAACTGAGCAGCACCCTGCCCGCCGGGGCCTTGTCCCTGGTCGATCTGCTGGAGGGTTCCCTCGGCGAGTTCCTGGAATCCGAGGCGGGCGAGGGCATCTCGGACGTCTTCATGGGCAAGGCCGAGGATTTCTGGGCCATCCGCCACCACGTCAGCGAGAGCCTCCGCCACGAGGGGAAGGTGCTCGCCTTCGACCTCAGCGTGCCCCGCAGCCGCATGGCCGCCTTCCGCGAGGAAGTGGCCCGCCTCCTCGCCGCCGAGTACCCCTTCATCCGGCCCTGCGACTTCGGCCACTGGGGCGACGGCGGTACCCATCTGAACCTCGTATGGAAGGAGTCCGAGGCCCCCAAGCCCGCCGCCGGCCTCATCGCCGAGCTGCAACCCCGCATCTATGCCCTCTGCGTCGAGGGCTTCCAGGGCTCCTATAGCGCCGAGCACGGCGTAGGACCCCACAACCAGGCCAGCTACGACCGCTTCACCCCCGAGCCCGTGAAGGCCCTGGCCCGGGCCATCAAGGGGCATCTGGATCCGAAGGGCATTCTCGGGACCGTGAAGTTGGGGTGACGAGGCGATGCCGCTAATCTAAGGGGTCCCAAAGGAACTCCCATGGCCCACCGCTCCATGCCGCTCTTCGGCGCCTGTCTCATCCTCGCCGGGACCCCCGGCCACGCTGGGGAAGCCGTGAAACCCAAGAAAGCCGTCCCCGCCATGCTCGCACCCTGGAAGGGCCCCTTCGGTGGCGTGCCCGCCTGGTCCGCCGTGAAGCCCGAGGAATTCCCCGCGGCCTTCGAGGCGGCCATGAACGCCCAGCGCGAGGCGATCAAGCGCATCACGGAGAATCCCAAGCCCGCCACCTTCGAGAACACGATCCTCGCCTTGGAAAAGTCCAGCGCGGAGCTGGATCGCGTGAACATCCTCTTCGGCGTGCATACGGCCACCCTCAACCTGGGCGTGATTCCCAAGATCGAGGAGGAGATGGCCCCCAAGCTCGCCGCCTTCGGCGACGAGATCATCCAGAACGGGCCCCTCTTCAAGCGCATCGCGGCCGTCCACGACAGCTCCGCCAAGTCGAAGCTCACGAAGGAACAGCAGCGCCTCACCTGGCTGTACTACGTGAATTTCGTGAGAAGCGGCGCGAAGCTCGGCGCCGGTCAGAAGACGAAGCTCGGCGCCCTCAACCAGCGCCTGGCCACCCTGGCCGCCCTGTTCAATCAGAACCAGCTGGCGGATGAAACGGACCAGTTCACGGTGATCGAGAAGGCCGAGGAACTGGCAGGCCTCTCCGAGGATCTGAAGGGCGCGGCCGCCCGGGCCGCGGAAAAGCGCGGGCTCAAGGGCAAGTGGGTGATCAACAACACCCGCTCCTCCGTGGATCCCGTCCTCGCCTACGCCGTGAACCGCGGCCTTCGCGAAAAGGTGTGGCGCGCCTTCATCGGCCGCGGCGACAACGGGGGCAAGACCGACAACAAGGCCATCCTCGTCGAGATGCTCAAGCTGCGCTTCGAACGGGCCCAGCTGCTCGGCTACAAGACCCATGCCCACTGGGCCGTGGAGCAGTCCATGGCCGGCACGCCCGAAAAGGCCGTCGCCCTCATGGAGGCCGTGTGGAAGCCCGGCGCCGCCGCCGTGAAGGCCGACGTGGCCGCCATGCAGACCCTCGCGGATGAGGAGCACGCGGGCATCAAGATCGCGCCCTGGGATTACCGCTACTACGCCGAGAAGGTGCGCAAGGCCAAGTACGATCTGGATCTCAACGAGGTCATGCCCTACATGCAGCTGGATAAGCTCCGGGAGGGCATGTTCTGGTCCGCGGGCCAGCTCTACGGCATCACCTTCACGAAGCTCCAGGGCATCGCGGTACAGCACCCCGACGTCACCGTGTTTGAGGTGAAGGATGCCAAGGGCGCCCACGTGGGCCTCTGGTACTTCGATCCCTTCGCCCGGGAGGGCAAGCGCAGCGGGGCCTGGATGAACGAGTACCGGACGCAAAAGCGCCTGGGCGGCCGGGCCATCTCGCCCATCGTCTCCAACAACTCCAACTTCGTGAAGGGCGCCGCGGGGGCCCCCGTGCTCATCTCCTGGGATGACGCCCGCACCCTCTTCCACGAATTCGGCCACGCCCTCCACGGCCTGCTCTCCCAATGCACCTACCCCAGCGTTTCCGGCACCAACACCGCCCGCGATTTCGTGGAGTTCCCCTCCCAGATCAACGAGCACTGGTTCGATACCCCCGAGGTGCTGAACCGCTTCGCGGTGCACCACCAGACGGGCCAGCCCATCCCCCAGTCCCTCGTGGACAAGATCAAGAAGGCCGGCACCTTCAATGAGGGCTTCCACACCATGGAGTACCTCGCCTCCGCCGTCATCGATATGAAGCTGCACATGGCCGGCGGTGCCCCCATCGATCCCACCGCCTTCGAGAAGGACGAACTCACCAAGCTCGGCATGCCCGAGGAGATCGTGATGCGCCACCGCATCCCCCAATTCGGCCACATCTTCTCCGGAGGCGTGGGCGGATACGAGGCCGGCTACTACGCCTACCTCTGGAGCGACTCCCTCACCGCCGATGCCTGGGAAGCCTTCACGGAAGCCAGCGGCCCTTGGGACAAGGTCGTGGCCGAGCGATTCAAGAAGGAGATCCTCTCCGTCGGCAACACCCGCGACCAGGGCGAATCCTTCCGCGCCTTCCGTGGCCGGGACGTCAACACGGACGCGCTGATGCGGAAGCGGGGCTTCTTGAAGAAGTAGGAACCGCGAATGACGCGAATGGGCGCGAATGAAAAGCCAAGGTCGGCTCCATTCGCGTCCATTCGCGTCATTCGTGGTTAATGTCTTTATGGCCCCCACCACCCTTCGCGCCCTCATGAGCCGCCTGCGGCACCCGGACCGGGGTTGCCCTTGGGATCTGGAACAGGATCACCAGAGCCTCGTGCGCCACCTTCGGGAGGAAGCGGCGGAGGTGTTGGAGGCGCTGGCGGCGCATCAACCGGGAGACCCCGTCACGGAGGCCCATCTCAAGGAGGAGCTGGGCGATCTCTGGTTGCAGGTGGTCTTCCACGCGCAAATGGCCTCGGATCGCGGGGCATGGGATCTGGGGGACGTGGAGCAGCTGGTGGTGGCGAAGCTCGTGCGGCGCCACCCCCACCTCTTCGGCGACGTGGACGTGGCGGGCTCCGACGATGTGCTCGTGAACTGGGACCTCATCAAGGCTCAGGAACGGGCGGAGAAGGGGCTGCCCGGGCAAAAGCGCTTATTGGAAGGCACGGCCCACCTCTCACCCCTGGACGAGGCCATGGAGATCGGAAAGCGCTGTGCCAAGGTCGGCTTCGAGTGGCCCGATCTGGAGGGCGTGTTGGACAAGGTGAAGGAGGAGGTCGCCGAACTCCAGGCCGAGAGCGATCCCGTGCGAGTGGAAGAAGAGTTTGGCGACGTGCTCTTCTCCCTCGTCCAATGGGCCCGGAGGAAGGGCGTGGATCCAGACGCCGCGCTGCGCAAGCAGATGGTGCGCTTCCGCCACCGGTTCCAATCGGTGGAGGACGACGCCCTCGCCCATGGGGGCTGGGAGCGCCGCACCCTCGATGACATGGAGGCCCAGTGGCAAGCGGCGAAGGTCCGGAACCGCGTGCGGGAACAGGCCTCGGATAAGGGAGCTCATTAGCAGGCGCACAGCGAGGGCGCCCATGCTGGCTGTGGGTACCTTGAGGGGTAAAAAGCGGAACGCAGAAGCCGCAGAACCACGCAGAAGGCGCAGAAGGAGATCGCCCCTCGAAGGGCCGACGGAGCCCCGCGCCGGATTGGGACCAAATCGCGTTGATGGGTCGGCTGGCTTCTGCGACTTCTGCGTAGCGCGAAGCGCCTTCTGCGGTTTCTGCGCTCAGCTTTTCACTCCAACCCCGGCACGGAGAATCCCGCGTGGGCTCTATGCGGTGAATCATGATTTTTGAAAATTCCTAAGTCCCACGAAAAGTCGGCTTTCCATCCGTGTCCATCTGTGTCCATCTGTGGCTAGATTTCCCTTTCCCCCTGGGACCCATGACCCCGCTCCCCTTCTACATCGTCACCCTCACCCACCCCGACCCCGAGGAGGGCCTGGCCTACGGCCGGCGCCTGGGCGATGACGCCCTGCCGGAGCTGCGCTTGGATCTGTGGCCGGATCGCGATCCCGCCGGGATGGTGGATGCGCTCCACCGGCGCTGCCTCGTCACCTGCCGCCGGGCCTCCGAGGGCGGGCGATGGCCGGATGGGGATGAGGCGGGCCGCATGGCGCACCTCATGCGGGCGGCGGAGGCCCGTCCTGCCTGGATCGATTTGGAGTGGGACCTCCCCGTGCCCGCCTGGTTCGAGGCCCACCGCCTGCACACCCGGCTCCTCCGCAGCATCCATGTGGCGCCCGGCGTCTTCGATTTGGGGGCCCGCCTCAAGTTCCTTCCCGAAGGCGACGCCTGGAAATGGGTGGGCCACGCGGAACGCCTGGGCGACAACGCCCGGCTCAAGGCGCCGCTGGCCTGGGCCCACGATCACGAGCTCCGCCTCAGCGCGTTCCTCATGGGGCCCAAGGGCATGGTGAGCCGGGTCATGCAGGGCGCCTGGAATGGCGCCTTCACCTACGCCTGTCCCGATGACGGCCCGCCGGCGGCCCCCGGCCAGCTGCCCCTTGCCACGCTGCGCAGCTGGCGCGTGGCCCGTCTCCACAAGGATCACGGCATCTGCGGCGTGATCGGCTCCCCCGTGTTGCACAGCCGCAGCCCCGAGTACCACACGCCGCGCTTCCAGCGCTCCTGGAAGGACCTCGTGTACCTGCCCCTGGAATGCGCCGAGGCGGAGGAGGCCGTGGAGGCGCTGGATGCGCTTCCCGTGCTGGGCCTTTCCATCACCGCGCCCTTGAAGGTGAGCCTCCCGCAGGCGCTGGGCCTCAGGGGGCCCTTGAACACCCTCTGGCGCCGGGCCCCAGGGGATCCCTGGCAGGGCGTGAACACGGACGTGGAGGCCCTCAAGGCCCAACTGAAGGGGCTGCCGAAAGGGCCCGTGCTCATCTTCGGCGATGGCGGCGTGGCGGCCGCCAGCCGGGGCGTGGCCGAAGCGATGGGGTTCACGGTGGTGCCGGTGAAACGCCTGGCCCAGCCCCAGCCCTCCGCCCTGGCCACCCTGCGGCCCGTCGGCGTCATCCAGGCCACGAGCCTGGGCATGGATTCGGAGGACCCCATGCCCTTCCCGGAGCTCCTCGCCGCGGCGCTGCCCTCGCTGAAGTGGGCCGTGGAGTGGGTCTACAAGGAGCAGACCGCCTTCGCCCAATGGGTCAAGGCCCACGGCCTCACCCTCGTGGAGGGCGCGGCCCTCTTCGAGCTTCAGGCCGAGGCCCAGAGCCGCCGCTTCATCTCCGGTTGCGGGGGCTGAGCCGTGCGCCTGCTGCTGGTGGAGGACAAGGAAAGCTTCCGCCGCCTGCTGGAGCAGGCCCTCGCGGGTTCCCCCTTCGAGGTGGCCTCCACGGGGGATCCGCGGGAGGCCCTCCAGATCCTGGAGGGAAACCCCTTCGATATCCTCGCCACGGACCTGCGCCTGCCGGGCCTCTCCGGGCTCGAACTCATCCCCCGCGCCAAGCGGCTTCAGCCGGGGCTCCGCGTGCTGCTCATGAGCGCCTTCGCCGAGGCCAAGGACATCGTGGAGGCCATGCAGGCGGGGGCCGACGACTTCCTTCCCAAGCCCTTCGAGCTATCCGCCTTCCTGGGCCTGCTGGAGCGGCTCCGGGCCCTGGCCTCCGCGCCGCCGCCCAGCCCCCAGGAGCCCTGGGTGGCCGCGAGCCCCGCCCTCAAGGCGCTGGACGGCGCCCTGCGGAAGGCCGCCGAGGCCGCGATCCCCGTGCTGTTCGTGGGGCCCCGGGGCGCGGGGAAGGGCCGGGCCGCCCGGCGCCTCCACATGCTGCGCCACCCCAAGGCGCCCTACCTCTCCCTGGCCGTGGAGGCCCTGGGGCCCGAGGGGGTGCCCGAGCCTCGCCGCCGGCTCGTGGCGGGGGGCAGCCTCTTCCTTCAGGGCTTGGATCTCGCCGGGGCCGGCGCCGCCGAGGCGCTCCTCCGCCAGCTGGAGGAGCCCGGCCTGCGCTGGATGGCGGGCGCCGTGGCCCCTCCCGAGGCGCGGCTCCGCGAGCGCTTTGGCGTGCTTGAACTGCGCGTGCCCGGGCTGAGGGAGCGGCGGGAGGATATCCTGCCCCTCTTCCGCCTCTGCCTGGAGCGGGCCTGCCAGCGGGAGGGCCGCCTCTGCCCCCAGCTGGATCGCGCCTCCGAGCGGGAATTGCTGGAGCACCCCTGGCCGGGCAATCTGCGGGAGCTGGAGGCCCTTGCCCTGCGCGCGGCCCGCTTCCACCGGGGCCCCCTGATCCGCGGCTTCCGGGATCTGGGCCTCGCGGAGGAGGAACCCCTCATCCTCGCCTGGCCGGCTGAGGGCCCCCTCGAAGCCATGCAGAAGGAGGCGGGCCGGCAGGCGGAGGCCCGGCTTTTGCGGCGGGCCCTGGAACGGCACGCCGGCGATCTTCCCCGCGCCGCGGAATCCCTGGGGATCACGGTTCGCGTTCTGGGCCAGCGGCTCCGCGAGCACGGGATCCCCATCGAGGGATGACGCTGCATACTTAGAGGCTCCGACTCCCAGAGCGAAGCGAGGGGGAGCATCCTGCGGGGCAGGATGCGATAGTTGGGAGGCTCCGACTCCTAGAGCGAAGCGAGGGGGAGCATCCTGCGGGGCAGGATGCGATAGTTGGAGAATGAACGTCCCCCCCGTCCAGCCCCTGGAGCACCGATCCCCGGAATCCCTGCGCAAGGCCGTGCTTGGGGGGCTGCAGTCTCTCCAGTCCGTGGTGGTGGGCAAGGAGATTCAGGTGCGCCGGGCGCTGGCCACCTTGCTGGCCGGCGGGCATCTGCTGCTGGAGGATGTGCCCGGCGTCGGCAAGACGACCCTCGCCAAGGGGCTCGCGCGCCTCCTGGGCGGCAGCTTCCAGCGGGTGCAGGGCACCAACGATCTGCTCCCTTCCGATCTCCTGGGCGTCCACCTTTGGGATAGCTCGGCCCAGGCCTTCCGGTTCCAGCAGGGGCCCGTCTTCTGCAACGTCTTGCTCTTGGATGAGCTGAACCGCATCGGCCCCAAGACGCAGAGCTCCCTCCTGGAGGTGATGGTGGAGGGGCAGGTGACCCTGGACCGGAGCACCCATCCGCTGCCGGATCCCTTCTTCGTCGTGGCGACGCAAAACCCCATGGACCATGCCGGTACCTTCCCCCTGCCCGAGAGTCAGCTCGATCGCTTCAACTGCGTGCTGCACCTGGGCTACGCCGATGCCACGGCCGAGCGGAAGGTCCTGCAGGGCGAGGCGGGGACGGAGCGGCTGGATCGCCTCACCCCCTGTCTGGATCTGGAGGGTTGGCGCCTGGCGCGGCATCAGGCGCGGGAGCTGCGCCTTAGCGACCCCCTGCTGGACTACGCGGAGCGCGTGGCGCTGCGGCTGCGTCAATCCGGCTCCTTCTGCTCCACGCGCGCCCTGCGTCACTGGCTGCGGCTGGGCCAGGCCGAGGCGTGGCTCTCGGGCCGCGACTTCGTCACGCCCGATGATCTCCAGGCCACCTTCGGCGATGTGATGGCCCACCGGGGCACCCTGGATGACCGGCGCTTGGCCCGGGCCGACCGGCGGGATCAGCTGGGGCGCCTCGTGGCCGAAATCCCGGTGGGCTGGAAGCCGTGAACGGTCCCGGCGAGCCGGGGGAGGCCTCCCACCTCGGGAAGGTGCTGCGCGAGGCGCGCCTGGCGAAGACGCTGAGCCGCGAGTTCGTGGCGGAGGAGGTGAACCTCCATCCTTCGCAATTGCAGGCCCTGGAGGAAGGCCGGTGGAAGGCCTTCCCCCCCGGCGGCGTGAGGCCCCTCGTGCGGCAGCTGGCGGATCGGCTCGGTGTGGATCTGGCCGAGCACGTGGAGGCCTTCGAGGCGCTTCCGGGGCTGCCGGAGCCCCCGCGCGTGGATCCCGCCCAGGAGCGCCTGGAGCGCTGGGCCGTGGCCGGGCTTAGCCTCCTCAGCCTGCTCCTCCTCGTATGGCTGCTCGTGCCCGGCCCTCGCCTGGGGCAGCGGCAGGCCACCCTCAGCTGGCTGCCGGAGCACCCCGGCGCTTACGTGCCGCCGCCGCCGCCCCGGGCCCAATCCGCCTATCCCGTGCTGGGGGACATGCTTCCAGAGGCCCCTCGCACCGAGGCCGGCATCCTGGTCAGCCTGCGGGCCCAGGACGTGGCGGAAGCCAGCCTGGAAGGGGAGGGGGGCCTCCTCCTCACCCGCACCCTCCGGGTTTCCGAACCCTGGAAGCTGCGTGTGAAGGGCGCCTTCCAGCTTCGCCTTTCCAACGCGGGCGTGATCCGGGTCGAGGTGGCCGGAGAGGCCATCGACCACGGGGCCGCGGTCGGCGAGGATTGGGTGGGGCGCTTTGACGCCGAGGGCCGGTGGCTTAAGCCGAAGCCCAAGGCCCTGCCCGCGGGAGGGGCCCCGGAAACCGAGCCCCCTGAGACCGAGATCCCGGAGTAGCCGTGCATCCCATCGTTCAAAAATTCATCGCCAACCAGCTGCCCGATCCCATGGTGAGCGCCCTGCTGGGCGGCGCCCTGCCCGTGCCGCCGCTGGACTTGCTGCAGGCCCTCTCCCATGCCGCCCTCCAGGACCATCCCCATCAGGAGAAAGCCCGGGCCACCTTCGAGGGCATGCCCGAGTCGCTCCTCGCGGGCCTGCTGCTGGCCCCCATCGAACCGCCGGATCCCCTGCGCCTGATCCTCCGGTTCCGCAAGGAGATGTCCCTCCTGGATCCGGCCCTCCTGCACGCCGGCATCACCTCCGCGATCATCGAGGAGGCGGTGCCCTTCCTCCCCGGGCCCGCCCTGCCCATCGTCTCCAATAACCAGGTGAAGTGGCTGGAGCGCCCCCGCATCCTGGACCTCCTGGAGGAGCACCCCGAAGGCGACTACAACCTCAAGCGGCGCATCGAGGAGTTCCGCTTCGACGTCCTCAAGCAGGGGCCCGAAAGCCTCAAGCAGGAGCGCCTCGCCGTCATCGACGACGTGGAGGCCGGCCGCCTG
>CAYWDR010000046.1:0-18644 GCA_964457075.1 uncultured Solibacteraceae bacterium | reverse complement strand
CGCCCTTGAGGTGATCGTAGTTCTTGGCTTCATGGGCCATGGTCGTCTCCTTGGGAGACCCGGCGGGGCCGGGCACAGGGGGGATAGTTTAGCGAATGAGTCGGGTATGCCCAGGTTCGTTTCAAAAGGATGCTGGAGTCCTAATCGCCTTGGAGATCAGTCCCCCGAGGGCAACCAGGCGTTCCAGCCAGCGGGTCCCGGATGGAAGCCCGGCGCCTCGGGATGGAGGGAGATCAGCGCCACCGGTTGTCGGCCTTCCGGCACCAAGTAGCGCAGGCTGAGCACGGCGGGCAGCCGTTCGGATTCGCCGGTATAGCCGCGATCCACCTGGGGCACCACTTCATGGCCATCGTCCAGCACGAGGCGCAGCCGCTCCGGCAGGTCGGCGAGGGCCGCCATGCGCGCGTTCCGGACCTCATCGGGGAAGCCGAGCATGAGCGTGGCCGCCACGGACCAGCCCTGGCCTTCCCTTCGCGGCGCCAGCGCCGCGAAGGAGGTACGCATCTCCGTTAGTTCGATAGCGGAAGCCTCCCGGGGATCGTTGCCCTCGGACCAGAAGGTCTCCCGCACCTGATCCTCCGCGCTCGCCTCCGTCTCCGGCTGGAATCGGAGGCCCGGCGCCAGCTCCAGGGCCATGGCCCAGTGGCGGGCGAGGAAGGCCTGGCGGGCCTCGAAGCGGAGGCGCTCGGCGGCGGGATCGAAGGCGATGGACATGGCGAATCCTCAGGCAGGGAAGGGGATTACAGGTTCGCGGCGAGCTCGGCGCTCAGGGGCGCCATGGCCCCGGATTCCAGCTTCGTGAGGGCCTCCTGGAAGCGCCCCGCGTGGAAGCGCTCCACCTTGGCGAGCGTCTCGAACCAGGCGGCGATTTCGATGAATCCCTCCTCCCGGGCCACGCGGGCGAAGTCGGGGTACATATCCGTGTACTCGTAGGTCTCGCCGGCCACGGCGCTCTTCAGATTCGTTTGGGAGTCACCCAAGGGCATCCCCGTGGCGGGGTCGCCGGCCTTCGCGGCGAGGAACATGAGGTGCTTGAGGGCGTGGCCCGTCTCGCCATCGGCGCTGTGGCGGAAGAGGCTGGCCACCTCGGGCAGGCCCTCCTTTTCGGCCACCTGGGCCATCCACGTGTAGCGGCGGTTCGCCTGGCTCTCGCCCGCGAAGGCAGCCTTGAGGTTCTGGTGGGTTTGGGACTGGGGGAAGCTCATCATTTTTCTCCTAAAGGGCCGTCGCTGGCGCGGCGGCCCTTTAGGAGCGAATGAAATGCCAAAATCTATCAGCAATTATTTCACTAGATAGAAAGTAATCAGTTTTACATTCCTCGTTATTTCGAGAATCCAGCTTGCCTGGATTCTCGAAATAACGAGACTGGCGGAATGGACAACCCGTTGGAATCCGCCCTGACCGGCGCCCGCATGGTGGATGAGGTGGGGGATCTCCTCACGCTGGGGCAGGATCCGGAGGCCATGTTGGGGCGGGCCTTTCAGCGGCTGGGGGAGCTGGTGCCCTTCGACCTGGCCACGGTGCTGCTGCGGGAGGAGGGGGACCTCGTCGTACGCCATGCCACGGGGCCCTTTCCCCGGCCTGAGCTGCTGGGGACCCGCATCAAGATTCACGGGAATTCGAGACTCGTGGAGGCGCTGAAGGCGCGACAAGCCCATGCGTTCGAGGAAGATGAGCCCGGGGAAGACACCTTTCACGGCATCCTCGACTTTCCCGAGGGGCACAGCTGCCTCGTGGCGCCCCTCCGCAGCCAAGGGGAGATCTTCGGACTCATGACCCTGGACGCCCTCGTGTGCCGTCAGTATCCCGAGAGCGTCGTGCGCCACGTGGGCACCTTCGCGAGCCTCCTGGCCCTCGCCCTCAAGCAGGCGGAGCATCTGCAGCTCCTCGCGGCGCGGGAGCAGCACCTCCAGGCGGAGGTGCGCTTCCTCCGGGATGAGCAGTTGCAGGGGCTCATGGCGGAGCCCCTGCGGGCGGAGAGCCCCGCCCTGCGGGCCGTGGTGGATCGCCTGCGCCAGGTGGCACCCACGACGGCCACGGTGCTCCTCACGGGGGAGACGGGCACGGGCAAGGAGAAGGTGGCGCAGACCCTCCACCACCTCTCGCCCCGCCGCGAGAAGCCCTTCATCAAGGTCAACTGCGCCGCCCTTCCGGCCACCCTCATCGAGAGCGAGCTTTTCGGCCACGTGAAGGGGGCCTTCACGGGGGCCAGCGCCGCCCGCAAGGGGCGCTTCGAGCTGGCGGATGGTGGCACCCTCTTCCTCGACGAGATCGGCGAGCTGCCCTTGGACCTCCAGCCGCGGCTCCTCCGCGCCCTCCAGGAGGGGGAGATCGACCCCGTGGGCGGCGAAAGGCCCCGCAAGGTGGACGTGCGCCTCATCGCCGCCACCAACCGCAACCTCGAAGCCGAGGTGGAGGCGGGGCGCTTCCGGGCCGACCTCTACTACCGGCTCGGCGTCTTCCCGGTTCACCTGCCCCCCCTGCGGGAGCGGCCCGAGGATGTGCGGGCCCTCGCCGAATCCTTCCTGGAGCGCTTCGCCCGCGCCAACAAGCGGGCCACCCTGAAACTCACGAAGGCGGCCCTCGCCCGGCTGGAGGCCTACGCCTGGCCGGGCAACGTGCGTGAGCTCTTCAACGTGCTGGAGCGGGCCGCGATCCTCTCGCCGGGCCGGGAGCTGGAACTGGAGGGGGCCCTGCCCGAGGGGGCGAAGGGGCGGCGGGCGAAGGTGCTCCCTTGGGAGGCCATGGAACGGGACTACCTCGTCGCCCTCATGCGCGCCACCAAGGGCAAGGTGACGGGCGAGGGCGGCGCCGCGGCCCTATCGGACCTGGCGCCGGGCACGCTTCTCTCAAGGCTGGCGAAGCTGGGCTTGAAGCCGGCCGAGTTCAGAAGGGGCTGATCACTTCCGCCGGGTGTAGACGATTTCCATGTTCTGGGCGAACTTGCCGTCCTTGCCCTTGATGAACATGGTCATCTTGCGGTGGTCTTCGTCCACCTTGACGGACACTTCCTTGTAGGCGGCCGGCTTGCCATCCATGCCGACGCCTTGGAAGTACATCGTGACCTCCTGGCAGCCGCCCTTGCAGGTGCCCTTGGTGATGGCCTGGCTGGTGACCATGGAATCCACCCAGGTGCCCACGTGCTTGCCTAAGGCGGAATCGTAGCCGAAGAGCCCGCGCCCTTCGAAGGGCACGCCGCCCATCTCGGATGAGAATTCCGATTGCATCCAAAGGCCGCCCGCCAGCACCTTGTTCACCTCCACGCCCTTGGATTCCATGGGGGGCTTGCCGGGGGCCATCTGCATCGTCACGACGGCATCCCAGGTGCCTTCCGCGGCCTTCATGGCCAGGTGGTGGGGGGTGGGCTTGGGAAGACCCGGATCCTCCTGGGCGGCGAGGATCGGAGAAAGGGCGAGCAGGAGCAGGGTGGTTCGCATGGGACCTCCGGGATGGAGGGATCACGCTACGCCCGAAGGGGGCCTTCCGCAAGGGGATCGTCAGGCTTTTAACGGAAGGCCGCCGGGGGTTGCTCCGCCCAGGACCCACCCACCCGGAGGGTCGTCACCGGCACGCCGGGAGTCTTCACGCCCCGGTGGGACATGCAGGTGTGCTCCGCCGTGAGCTTCACGCCCCAGGCCGCGGGACGGAGGTGGGTGGCCAGGGCCTCGAAGATCTCCTGGGTCATGCGCTCCTGCACCTGCAGGCGCCAGGCCATGGCCTGCACGACTCGCACGAGCTTGCTCAGCCCCACGGTGCCGCCGGGGCCCGGAAGGTAGCCCACCGTGGCCAGGCCCTCGAAGGGGGCCAGATGGTGCTCGCAGGTAGAGACGAAGGGAATCCGCTCCAGGATCACGGGCACGGGGGCCAGTTCTCCGGGGAGGGGGCGGAGTTCCGCCGCCAAATCGAAGCCGTAGCCCGAAAGGCGTTCCCGCCAGTACTCGGCCACCCGGCGGGGGGTCGCCTCCAGCTCCGGGCGTTCGGGATCCTGTCCCAGGGCCAGGAGAAGCTGGCGGACGGCGAGGGCGGTGCGGGTGTCATCCAGGGGCATGAGTCGACCATTCGGACAGGAGCCCTTGAAGGATGGCAGATCGGGCCGATGAGATGGGGGGTTGCCTGGAGTGGGGAATGGCCTTGAAACACAGGATGGGTGGGTGCGCCGTCGCCTTGGGGTTGGCCCTGGCCTGCGGAGGCGGCGGCGGTTCCTCCACGCCTCCCCCGCCCCAGCCAGGGACGCCGGCGCCGGCGCTCACGCTACTTAGCCCCAGCGCCGCGGTGGTGGGCGCCCCCGTGACCCTCACGGGCACGGCCCTGACGGGGGCCACGGCGGTGAGCTTCAACGGCCAAGCCGCGGACTACACCCTCCAAAGCGATACATCGATCAAGGCCACGGTGCCCGGCGGCGCCACCACCGGCGCCGTATCGGTGACCACGGCGGGGGGCACGGCCACCAGTCCCAACCCCTTCACCGTGAACCCCACGCCCGCGCCCACCGTCAGCGGGTTCTCGCCCATCGCGGGTTCCGTGGGCACCTCCGTGACGGTGACGGGCTCCGGATTCTGGGGCGCCTCGGCCGTCAGCTTCGGAAGCACGGCCGCCTCCTTCACCGTGCAAAGCGACACCCAACTCCAGACCACGGTGCCCGCGGGAGCGGCCACGTCCACCGTCCGCGTCACCAATGCCGCCAGCACGGCCGCCAGCGCGGCGCCCTTCACCGTGACAGCCTCCGCGAGTTTGGATCTCACCATCGACGGCCTCTACCTCACCCAAGCCACCCAGACCTACCCTTCGCCTTCCGTGCCCCTCGTGAAGGATCGTTCCGCCTGGGTGCGCGTCTTCGTGAAGGCGAGTGAGGCCAACGCCGTCCAACCCCAGGTTCGGGTGCGGTTCATCAACGGCAGCACGACGAACACGCTCACGATCAACGCCCCTGGCGCCAGCGTGCCCCTCGCCGTGTCCGAAGGCAGCGCGGCGTCGAGCTGGAACGCGGCGGTGGCGGCGGCCTGGATTCAGCCGGGCACCCACGTCCTCGCCGACGTGGATCCCTCCGGCCTCGTCCCCGAATCCAACAAGGCCAACAACAGCTCCGCGGATACCACCCTCGACGTGCGAACCCTTCCCACCTGGAAGATCACCCTCGTCCCCATCACCACGCCCAACACGTCGGGGGCCTCGCCCGCCACGATCACGGGGGCCGTCGACACGTCCAACATGGCCGCCTACCTCGATACGGCGAAGCGCTTCTGGCCCGTGCCGGACGCCGTGGACGTGGCCCTGGGCGCGGGGCTCACCAGCAGCCTCACGGCGCCCCTCGATAGCGGCGGCAGCAACTGGGGCACGGTGCTTTCCGAGGTGAGCGCCCGGCGGAGCGCCGACGGCAGCGCCCGCTACTACTACGGCGTCGTGGCCACCACCTACGGGGGCGGCGTGGCGGGCCTTGGCTACGTGCCCGGCCATTCGGCCATCGGCTGGGATAAGAGCGGCTCCCGGGCCCGCGTGCTGGCCCATGAGGTGGGCCACAACTTCAGCCGCCCCCACAGCCCCTGCGGCGGCGTCGCCAGTTCGGATCCGAGCTTTCCCTACTCGGGGGGCAAGATCGGCGTCACCGGATGGGATGCCTTCGCCACCACCGGCAACCTCAAGGACGCCGCCACCTACACGGACGTGATGGGCTACTGCTCCACCCAGTGGGTGAGCGACTACTGCTACAAGCTCGTGCTCACCTACCGGGCCGGCAACGCCAACAACCTGGCGCCCCCGGAGGCCGGGGTGGCGGAAGACTGCCTGATCCTCTGGGGCCGCGTGGAGGATGGCCGCGTGATCCTGGAGCCCGCCTTCCCCGCCTTCACCGTGCCCTGCCTCCCCGAGGGGGGCGACCTTGGCCTGGAGGCCCTGGACGTTTCGGGACGCAGCCTTTTGAACCTGCCCTTCACGTCCACCGAGGTGGCCGATGGGCCCGAGGGCCAGGCCCACTTCGCCTATGCCGTGCCCCGCCGTCTCCTGGGGGGCGAGTCCCTCCACGCCCTCCGCGTGCTGGATCGCGGCGTTGAGCGGGCCCGGCACACCCGCCTGGCGACGGGGCCCGGCCCCGAGCGCCCCCTGGCCGCCCAGCGATCCGTGGAGGGCCACGTCCTCCAGTGGAATCCGGAGCGGCACCCCCTCCTCGTCGTCCGGGATGCTGCGGGCCAGGTGCGGGGCTTCCTCCGGGGCGGCCGGGCCACCCTTCCCGCCGAGCCGAGCCTTGAAATCCTCGCCTGCGACGGGGTGTCGAGCCAGGTCCAGCGCATCTCCCAGGATTCGGAGTAGGAAAGGCAGGCACCACATGGGAAAATGGCCCCTTCGGGGGTTTCCATGTCGCAGGGCAAAACCAGCTACGCCGCGTCCGGAGTGGACATCAATCGCCAGGACGAGGCCCTGCGCCGCATCAAGCCCCACGTGAAGGCCACGAAGACTCCCGGCGTCCGCAGCGATATCGGCCTCTTCGGCGGGCTCTTCGCGGCCCAGTTCCCCGAGACGAAGCCCATCCTCGTGTCCTCCATGGACGGCGTGGGCACCAAGATGAAGGTGGCCCGCCGCGCCGGCATCTGGGACACCGTGGGCCAGGATCTCGTGAACCACTGCCTCAACGACATCCTCGTGCAGGGCGCCCGCCCCCTCTTCTTCCTCGACTACATCGCGGCCGAGCGCCTGGAGCCCGAGGTCATCGAGCAGATCGTGAAGGGCATGGCCACCGCCTGCAAAGCGAGCGGCTGCGCCCTCATCGGCGGCGAGCTGGCCGAGATGCCCGGCGTCTACGCCGCGGGCGAAGTCGATGTCGCCGGCACCATCGTGGGCCTCGTGGATGAAGCCGACCTCCTGCCCCGCCTGCCCGAGATGCAGGCCGGCGACGTGCTCATCGGCCTGCCCTCCAGCGGCCTCCACACCAATGGCTACAGCCTGGCCCGCAAGGTCTGCTTCGAGCTGGAGAAGCTGGACGTGAACGATCAACTCCCCGGCACGGGCAAGACCGTGAGCGAGGCCCTGCTCGCCATCCACCGCGCCTACCTCACCCAGCTCATGCCCCTCGTGAAGGCCCACCGGCTCCTCGCCATGGCCCACATCACCGGCGGCGGCCTCACGGACAACATCCCCCGCGTGCTCCCCGAGACCCTGGACGCCGTCATCGATACGAAGTCCTGGGAGATTCCCGCCCTCTTCACCTACCTCATGGAGAAGGGCGGCCTCGGCCTCGACGACGCCCGCCAGGCCCTGAACCTGGGCGTGGGCATGGTGCTCGTCGCTTCCAAGGAACAGGCTCCCGCCGTGCTGGCGGAACTCAAAGCCGCAGGCGAAGCCGCCTGGGTGCTGGGCGAGCTGGCGGCGGGGTCGGGCGTCGTTCAGTACCGCTAAACGTCAGATGCACACCCGTCCACCACGGGGCTTGACGGTGCCGTCTTCAGGAGCGGCATGGAAGGCCCGCTGGATGGCGGATTCCAGCTCGCTGAGGCGGAACGGCTTGGGGAGGAACTCCACCGCCTCCCGGCCGCACTGGGAGCGGAGTTCCTCCCCGCCCGACCCGCTGCAGAGGACCGCCTTGAGCCCCGGCCGATAGGATCGGATGGCCCGGAGGGTCTCGATCCCGTTCATGACGGGCATGTTGAAGTCGAGGACGGCGACGTCGGGGCACCAGCCGCCCTCCTTGAAACGCATGAGGGCCTCCAACCCGTTGGGCGCTTCCACGACGAGGATGCCCAGGAGCTCAAGGGCTTCGCGCGTCACGGCGCGGACATCGGGATCGTCGTCCACCAGGAGGGCACGGACCTGGCGGGGGGCGGTTGCCGGAACCTTGACCATCATCCCCTCCTTGTGGGGGAACCCGACGTTGGGTTGGACGTTAGTTCATTCTAAAGCAACCTTCAAGCCATCGATGATCTAAGGCGGTCCTTGCCCATCGATCGATGGGCGCCGCTCAACTGTCGGCGAACTGAACACGATAAGGGAGCTGGCCGGGCTTCACGGAGGTGGGCATGGGCGGTGCGCGCATGGGGATGTGGCTTGGGCCCAAGGCGGCCCCGGGGCGAAGGGTTCCCTTGGGGAAGGAAGAACCCGCGCCGGAGGCGGGGATCGCGCGAAGGATGGTGCTCATCGCCGACGACGATGCGGGCATCCGGAAGAGCCTGGGGCGCTCGCTCTCCCAGCGGGGGTACGAGGTGCAGTTCGCCGAGCATGGCCGCGCGGCCCTCGGCATCCTCGAAGGCCCGGGCGTCGACCTCGTGATCCTCGACCTCCTGATGCCGGGGATGGATGGGCTGGAGACCTGCCGCCGGATCCGGGCCCTGCCCTTCGGCCGGGAGGTGCCCATCCTCATGCTGACGGGTGACACGCGGGAGGGGCTCGACGAGGTGGCCATCGATGGCGGCGCGGATGACCTCCTGCGCAAGCCGGTGCGGCTCCCCGAACTGCTCGTGCGGGTGAACGCCCTGCTCCGGATGGGCACGCTCCTCTCCTCCCTCCGCCAGAGCGCGGAGCAGATCCGCCTCCAGCACGAGCAGATCGAGGCGGCCCGCCAGGAGCGGGACCGGATGAACGACTTCCTTCTGCGGGATCTGAAGCAGCCTCTCGCCGCCATCCACCTCAAGGCCCAGGCGGCGCTCCAGGAGGCCCCCCCGCGGGACCGGCCCGCCTGGGCCGCCATGGCGGAGGCCTGCGCCGGGGCCTGCGGGCTTCTCTCGGGGTGGCTCGATTTGAATGATCTGGGGCGGGGTCTCGGGGCCGATCTCGAATTCTCGGCCCCCGGGGATTGGGCCCGGCCCCTGCGGGAGACGGTGGAGCCTTGGCTGCGCGTCAAGGGCCTTCGATTCGAGTTCCACTGCGACGAAAACGTGCCCGACCTCTGGGTGGATCGCACCCTGATGCTGCGTCTGCTCGCCAATCTGCTGGATCACGCCATCGCCCGGTCCCCGCGCGGCGGCGCCATCGGCGTGGAAGTCTTCCGGGCGGCGCAGGACCGGGCGCAGATCGTGGTCTCGGACGAAGGCCCGAACCTTCCCCGGCGCGAATGGAAACGGGCCCTCGAAATCCCGCCGGGCGGGCCCGACCCCCCGCGCTTCCAGGGCTCCGGACTCGCCTTCTGCCGTATCGCGGCGGAGGCCCTGGGCGGGCGCCTTTGGGTGGATAGCCCCCTGGCCGGAACGGGGGCCTGCTACATCGTCGAACTGCCTTTGCACCTGGGTGGTGAGCGAGTGTGAGGGGGCGCGAGGCCCGGAACCCCTGATCTGATATCGTCCCCCCATGCCCGGCGACATCCTGATCGTGGAAGACGAACCCGCTATCGCGGATGCCATCGCCTATGCGCTGAGGACGGAGGGCTTCCTCCCTCACCGCGGGACGACGGGGGAGGAGGCCCTCGCGCGCCTCCGCGGGGGCGCCTTCAAGCTCGTGATCCTCGACGTGGGCCTGCCGGATCTCTCGGGCTTCGAGGTATGCCGCCGGCTGCGCGCCTTCTCAGACGTGCCCGTGCTCTTCCTCACGGCCCGCAGCGAGGAGGTGGACCGCGTGTTGGGCCTTGAGATCGGCGGCGACGACTACGTGACCAAGCCCTTCAGCCCACGGGAGCTGGTGGTTCGCGTCCGCGTGATCCTGCGCCGCCTGGATCGCCCGGAGCCCGCCCCGGCCCGCACCTTCGAACACGACGCCCCGGGCCGCCGCATCCGCTATCGGGGCCAGGCCCTCGACCTCACCCGCTACGAGTACCTCCTCCTTCGAACCCTGCTCGATCAGCCCGAGCGGATCTTCACGCGGGCCCAGCTCATGGAGCGGGTGTGGAGCGGAGCCGAGGAGAGCTCCGACCGCACCGTGGATACCCACGTGAAGACGCTCCGCGCCAAGCTGCGGGCGCTGGACCCCGATTCGGATCCCATCCAGACCCACCGCGGCGTGGGCTACAGCCTCTCGGTGGGCGGCTGATGCGCCTCGGCATCCGCGTGCTTCTGGGCTTCTTCCTCATCGTGGGCCTCGCGGCCTATTTCCTGTTGAACACCTTCCTTCAGGAGGTGAAACCCGGCGTGAAGCAGGGCATGGAGGTGGCCCTCGTGGACACGGCCAACCTCCTCGCGGAGCTGGCGGCGCCGGAGCTGGCGCGGGGGCGCCTCCAGGAGGGGGGATTCGCTAAGGCCGTGGCCGCCTACCAGGGCCGATCCCCCCGGGCCCGCATCTACGGCGTGGAGAAGCGGCAGACCGAGTTCCGGGTCTACGTGACGGATGGAAAGGGCCTCCTCGCGTTCGACTCCGGCGGCGATAGGCCGGGCACGGATTACGCCCGTTGGAACGACGTGGGGCGTACCCTGCGTGGCGAGTACGGCGCGCGATCCTCTCGCGCGGATCCCGCGGATGAATCGACCTCCACCATGTACGTGGCCGCCCCCATCTACTTCGAGGGGCGGCTCATCGGCTCCCTCACGGTGGCCGCCCCCACGGCGAGCGTCATGCCTTTCGCGCAACGCAGCCGGCGCCGCGTGTTGAACGCGGGCCTCATCCTGATGGGTGCCTGCCTCGTGGTGGGCGCGGGCCTCTCCTGGGGGCTGACCCGCGCCATCGGGCGCATGCGCTACTACGCCCGGGAGGTGGGCGAGGGGCGCCGCGCCGCGATCCCGGCCGTGGGCGGCGGCGAGCTGGCCGAGTTGGGTCAGGCCCTGGAGACCATGCGATCCAAGCTGGAGGACCGGGCCTACGTCGAGCGCTACGTGGCCACCCTCACCCACGAGATGAAGAGCCCCCTGGCGGCCATTCGCGGCGCGGCGGAGCTCCTGGAAGAGGAGATGCCCGAAGAGGATCGCCGGCGCTTCACGGCCAATATCCGGGAGCAGGAGGCCCGCCTCCGCACGGTGCTGGAGCGCATGCTCGACCAGGCCGCCGTGGAGCAGCGGCGGGGCCTGGAGAACCCGGCGGAGCTGCCCCTGGAGCCCCTCGCGGGGCGCGTTCTCGCCTCCAAGGACCTGGCCCTCGCCCGCCGGGGTCTCCATGTGAAGGTGGACGTCCCCGCGGATCTCCAGGTGTGGGGCGAGGCCTTCCTCCTGGAGCAGGCCCTCTCCAATCTGCTGGATAACGCCGTGGCCTTTTCCCCCGAGGGCGGGGAGATCCGCCTCTCGGCGCAGCGGGAGGAAAAGGGGATCCGAATCTCGGTTCGGGATGCCGGGCCCGGTGTACCCGACTACGCCCTGGCCCGCCTCTTCGAGCCCTTCTACTCCCTGCCCAGCCCCGCCACGGGCCGCAAAGGCACTGGCCTGGGCCTGCGCTTCGTGAAGGAGGTGGCGGAGCTGCATGGCGGCATGGCGGGGGTGGCCAACAATGGGCCCGACGGTGGGGCCGAGGCCTGGATCAGCCTGCCCGCCTGAGGCTCTGACTTCACCGGGCCTTCACACGGCCCCATCCTCCCGCCATCCCCGGGCGCCAGTCTTCCGGCAGATTCCCAGGAGGACGGCGTGAAGAAGGTGTTGATGTGGAAGGGACTCATCGTGGGCGGGCTGGCCCTGCTCCTGCTCATTCCCCTCGCCATGATCCGGGGCCAGATCGAGGCCCGGAACGAGCGGCAGATGGAGACGGAAGCGGAGATCGCGGAGCTGACGGCGGGCCGCCAGCAGCTCAACGGGCCCCTGCTCGTCGTGGAATACCAGGAGGAGACCTTCCACGACGAGGTCAATGAAAAGACGGGCGCGGTGATCAAGCACAGCGTCTGGAACGACGGGCATCAGGTGGTGGTGCCCCAGGGCGTACGCATCGCCTGCGAGGCTCGCGTGGATGAGCGCCACCGGGGCCTCTTCAAGGCGCAGGCCTACGAGATCGACGCGGCCATCCAAGGGGAGGTGACCATCGCCAAGCGCCTCGGCTTCCCGGAGGAGCGCCACATCCGGATGGGGCGCGCCTACCTCGTGGTGGGGCTGAGCGACCTGCGGGGCATCCGGCGCCAGCCCGTGCTTACCTGGAACGGGGCCGAGCTCGGGTTCAAGCCCGGAACCCCCTTCGGCCTCTTCAATCAGGCCATCCACGTGGAATTGGGCCCCGGCGCGGCGCTGGAGGGCCGGACGAACAGCTTCGCCCTTCCCCTGGCCCTGAAGGGCTCCCAATCCTTCTTCGTGGCCCCCGTGGCGGAATCCACGAAGGTCACCCTGCATTCGCCCTGGCCCACGCCCAGCTTCCAAGGCCGCTTTTCCGCCACCCACTCCGAGGGCCCCGAGGGCTTCAACGCCACCTGGGAAGTCTTCCATCTGGCGCGCAACCTCTCCCGGATCCTGGCGGACAAGGGTGAGACGAAGGAGGCCTTCGGCGTCGTCTTCCTCAAGGGAGTGAACGTCTACCTTCAAACGGAGCGGGCCGTGAAGTACGGCTTCCTCTTCGTGGGGCTCACCTTCGCGGCCTTCTTCTTCTTCGAGATGCTCCGCCGCCTCCCCATCCACCCCATCCAATACCTCCTCGTGGGATTGGCCCTCGCCATCTTCTTCCTCCTGCTCCTGAGCCTCTCGGAGCGCATCCCCTTCGACGCCGCCTACGTGGCCGCGAGCGCCGCCTGCACGCTCCTCCTGGGCGCCTACCTCGCCCGCGTGCTCCAAAGCGCCCGCCGGGGCTGGGGCTTCGCCGGCGGACTGGGCGCCCTCTTCGCCGTGCTTTGGGCCCTCATCGCCTCCGAGGACAACGCCCTGCTCATGGGTTCCCTCCTCACCTTCCTCGGCCTCGCCGCCGTGATGCTGGGCACGCGGCACATCGACTGGTACGCCCTCTCGAACGCGGAAACGCCCCAGGCCGAGCCCTGAAGCCCCGCTACACTGGGCCTTTCCCAGGCCTTCATGAACGCAATCGCACCCGCCCGATTCCAGAGCCTGGATGCCCTCCGCGGCCTCCTGGCCCTGGGCGTGGCGGTGTACCACCTCAGCGTGTGGTTCGGGCTGACGCCGGCGGGCTCGCTCTCCAACATGGCCCTCGCCAAGGCGGGGAACTACAGCGTCTCCGCCTTCTTCGTCCTCACGGGCTTCCTGCTGGCGCGCACGGCGCCCTGGGCTTCCATCGCCCAGCAGGGCCTCGGGGCTTGGGCGCTGAAACGGCTCTTGCGGCTGGCCCTCGGCTTGGGGATGGGGCCCACCCCCAACGCCCGTTTCATCGCGGAAAACTACTCGCTCACCTTCGGCCTCTTCCACCCCAACCACGCCCTCGTGACGGGGGGCTGGTACGTGGGCCTCGCCGTGCTGGCCTACGCCGCTTGGCCCCTCGTGGCCCTGGCCATGGCGAAGCTGGGGGACTGGGTCCTCGTGCTCCTCGCCGCCGCCCTCCTCGCCTGGAGCCTGCCCCCGACGCTGCACGGCGTGATGGGGGAGGCGCTGGGTGACCGCTTCCACGCCTATGTGCTGCCCCAAAACCAGCTCTTCCTCGTGGCCCTGGGCGCCTTGGGGGGCTGGGCCCACCGCCGCACGGAGGCTCGCCTGGGCCACGGCCCCTTCCTCGTGGGTTTCGCCCTGGCGCTGTGGGTGCTCTTCCACCCCTTCCCATGGTTCGGCGACCACCTTGTGGCCCTCACGGGTGGGCTGCGCTATCGCTACCTCGCCTGCGTCGCCGCCCTCGTGCTCCTCGCCGCCTTCCACCGGGGCTGGGACGCGCGCCTCACGCGGCCCCTCGTGTGGCTGGGCACGTGGAGCTACGGCATCTACCTCGCCCATCCCTTCCTCCAGCGCCTCGTGGCACCGCATCTGGCGGGGTGGGCGGGCCTGGGGTTGGCGCTCGGCGGGAGCATCCTCGTGGCGGCCCTGGCGGAGCGCTTCGTGGAGCGGCCTTTGGGGAGGCTGGGGCGATAGGCGTCCTGCTCCGAGAACCGATCACATTTGCCGGAAGTGATGGAGGAACGTGCGGCTCACGGGGAGCACGTCGTCGCGGTCCTTCAAATGGACGTTCCCCGTCTCATTGAGGCCCCGCGTGACGTGGCTGACCGCGCGCAGGTTTACCACCACCGATCGGTGCGTCTGCACGAATTGCGCGGGATCGAGCTGGGGCATCAGCTCCTTCAGGGGCGTCCGGATGAGGCCCTCGCTCGCCTCGCCCCCGGGGCCGCGCCAGGCGATGAGCGTGTACTTCTCGTCGGAACGCAGGAAGTCGATCTCGTCCACGGAAACCAGGCGGATGCTTTTCCCGGCCGATACGCGGAACCAGCGCAGCGGCGCGGCCGGTTCGCCCTTGCGGAGGCGCGCCTCAAGCTGTTCCAACAGCCCTTCGGAATCGGGCGCTGGCCGCGCGGCGCGCAGCCGCTCCTGAAGGCGGGCGACGGTATCGGCCAGGCGCGCCGGCTCCACGGGTTTCACCAAGTAATCGATCGCCCCCTGCTGGAAGGCTTGAACGGCGTATTGGTCATAGGCGGTCACGAACACGAGGTGCGCCCGGCGGCCGATCAGGCGCCCGGCCTCGACGCCCGAGGGGCCTGGCATGTGAACATCCAGGAAGCAGATGTCGGGGGTCTCCGCCTCGAAGCGTTCGACCGCCTCGCGGCCATTGCGCGCCTGGGCGATGACGTTCAATTCGGGCCAGGCCTGCCCCAGCAGGCGGGTCAGCGCCTCCCGCAGCAGGGGCTCGTCGTCGGCGATCAGCGCCGTGGGTGCCCGCCCTTTCATTCCGGACCCCGCCGCGCCGGGAAATCCAGCTCTGCGCGGACCCCATGGGGTTCCAAGGGGGAGAGGCGCAGTCCCGCGTCGCCCCCGAAGGCCATGGCCATTCGTTCGCGCAGGTTGGATAGGCCTGTGCCCAGGCTCCCGCCGCCGGGTTTCAATCCCACGCCCGTGTCGAGGACTTCGGCCCGGCAACGCCCCTCCCGCGCATGCACGCGGACCTCGATGTGGCCCCCCACCTCGCTCGGATCGATGCCATGCCGCACGGCGTTCTCGACCAGCGTCAAGAGCGCCATCGGCGGGCAATATATGGGCAGCGCCTCGTCGTCGGCCTGGAGGGTGAACTTCAACCGGTCGGGCATGCGCATGTGCATCACCTCCAGGTACGCCCGTGCCAGTTCGAGTTCCTGCCCCACCGTGGTGGCCCGCTCGTGCAGGCGGGGCACGGCCGCGCGCAGGTAGGCGATCAGGCTGCCCAGCACGGTGGAGGCTTGCGGCGAGCCGGCGTCGACCAGCTCGCGCACGTTCGCCAGCGTGTTGAACAGGAAGTGGGGCTCGATCTGGGCCTGCAACAGGCGCAGGCGGGCGTCCAGGGCCTGGCGCTCCAGTTCGCTGCGCTCGAGATCGAAGGCCAGCGCCTGATGGCGGGCCAGGGCGTCCTTTTGCCGCACCAGCGCCGCCAAAGCCGCCCAAGGTGCCAGCAGCAGGCCGAGGACGCTCAGGGTCATGAATCCAATCAGGCGGTCCTTGACGCGCCAGAACGGCGGGGCTCCGGCGGCCGTCGACACCACATAGATCACATAGGTTCCCAGCGGCATGACGATCGCCACCCCTAGCACCTGCAACACCCAGCGCGCGAGCCAGGCCGGAAGCCGCTTCGGCCACTGCTCGAACAGCCCGAACGCGAGCATGGAGAGCAGTCCGAGCATCACGGTGCGTACCAGCAGGGAGGGGAGCCCCGATTTCCAACCGAAACTGAGGAGCAGTCCGATGAGGATGGATGCGCACAGGGTGAACCTCACGCGCCGCCAGCCCAGCATGCGCGCGAGGCCTTGCGGCAGCGTTGGAGATCCCTCGAAAAGCATGGCGGAACGATATCATCCGGCGCCTTGGCCTGGACTGCGCCCCTCGTGGTTCATCCCCGCATTTCGGGCGTTCGTCGCAAATCCGGTCCGCGGAGCTCATCCGATGCAGGGCCGCCGCGTAAGGCTGGAAACGCTCGCCTTCGAGCCCATCTTCCAGGAGCCGCCATGCCGCTCGCGCGAACCAGGCTTTTGCTTCCAGGCCTCCTCTTCGTCTCGCTCATGCGCGGTGGAGTCTCCGGGGCCGAGTCTCGTTCCTGGCCAGACCACGGCATCATGACGGCCACCACCTTTTGGGAACCCATCGGGGAGGAAACACCATGACGCACAGCATCAATGAAACCCACCGCCAAGCTGCGAGGATGGCGGGGTGGGCTCTCCTCTTGGGGATGGCGATCGCGGTGGTCACCAACTACGTGATCTACCCCTTCCGCCTCACGGTTCCGGGGGATGCCGTCCAGACCGCCCGGAACCTCCTGGCCCACGAGCGGTCCTTCCGGATCGCCACCGCCTGCAATCTGGTCTACGTGGTGAATGAGCTATGCCTGATATCGGCGCTCTACGTGCTCCTCAAGCCCGTGGACCGGAGCCTGGCCCTGGTGGCGGCTCTTAGCCGGCTGGTCTTCGCCCTGATGTGGGGCCTTTCCGCGCTCAACGGGTTGGGGGCCCTGCGGCTCCTGGGCGACGCGGCCTACCTGGGCGTCTTCCGGGCCGATCAATTGCAGGTTCTGGCGAGGCTGCACCTCGGTGGGAATTTCGACGTGTATTACGTCGGCCTGCCGTTCTGGGCCCTGGCTTCCACGGTGTGCTTCCATCTGTGGCTCAAGTCGAAATGCGTCCCGATGGGATTGGCGGTCTTGGGCCTGGCTTCCTCCGCATGGGGCGTATTCTGCGCCTTCGCCTTCCTCGTTTTCCCCACCTTCAAGCTGGCCGTGGATCCGACGTGGTTCGATCTGCCGATGGCCATCTTCGAAATGGTGTTGGGCCTATGGATTCTGATCAAGGGATTGAGGCCATCCGGGATGGCGGAGGCGGAGCTCCCATGACACGCACCATGGCCGCGCGGCAAACAGGGATCCTGTACCTGACGACCGTGATCACCGCACCCTTCACCCTCATCTACATTCCCAGCAAGCTGTTCGTGCCTGGAAACGCGGCCGCGACGGCCGCCAACATCGCCGCGCACGAGACGCTCTTCCGTCTAGGCATCGCCATCGACCTGTTTGGTGGAGTCCTCTGGATCTTCATCATCCTGGCGCTTTACCGGTTGCTCAAGGGAGTGGACCCAAACCTCGCCATGGTGATGGGGCTACTTGGGGGTGTGATGGTCACCCTCATCAACTTCTTCGTCACGCTGAACAACCTGGCCGCCTTGATCGTCGTGCGCGGCGGCGAATTCTTGTCCGTATTCGACAAACCGCAACGCGACGCTCTGGCGATGCTCTTCCTGCGTATGCACGGTCAAGGGATCCTCGCCGCCGAAATTTTTTGGGGGCTATGGCTTTTCCCCTTGGCGATCCTCGTATACCGGTCGCGTTTCCTGCCCCGCTTCCTGGGCGTCTGGCTGGTCATCAACGGCTTTGCCTATCTGGCCATGAGCTTCACGGGTCTGCTTTTCCCGCGGTACGCAAAATGGGTCGGCAACATCACATTCCCCGCCCTCTTCGGAGAGCTGGCGCTGATCCTGTGGCTCGTGATCAAAGGCGCGAAGGAGCAGACAAGAGATGCTCCGGCTATTTGACCTTCCGCCGTTTTCCTCTTTTCCTCCTTTGGGGTTGCCCCCCGAACGCCTGGTGGGATTCTTAGGCCATGCGCTCGATCCCCACCTTGCTGACCCTCCTTCCAGCCTTGGTTTTCCCCCTGGCCGGGCAAGCGCCCTCCCTCGCCTCCCGCGTGGCGGAGGCGGAAGCCACCGTGGCGCGCCACTTCCGGGGGGAGCCCTTGGAAGCCGCCCGGGCCCGCGTGGTGGCGGATATCGCGGCGTTTAACGCGGAAACGGCGGCGGCCAAGGCGGCTTCGGAAGCAGGGAAGGCGGAGCTGGACGCGAAGTTGAACCCCTTGCGGGCCATGGAGGCGCGGCTCGGGGACATGGACCAGCGCTTGACCCGCCTCCCCACCGCGACGGAGGGGCGGAACTCCCCGGCGGAGCTGAAGCACGCGGCGCTGCTGAAGGAGCGCCGGGCCCTGGCGGAGACGTACAACGCCCAGCGCGACGCCACCCACCCGCTCCTGGAGGCCTACAACGCGCGGGTGCAGGCCTCCAACGCCGCCCTGACCGCCCGCCGCGCCGCCGTCATGGAGGCCCAGGCGCAGGTGAACGCCCGAATCGACGCCTTCGCGACCTTCCAGCGGAGCGGCGGGGATGTGGCCTTCTACAACGGCCTGAGCCGCCTGCTCGGCGACGGACTAAGGGCTTCCGATGCCGGGGCGGCCGCCCGGGTGCGGGCCCTTCGGAAGGAACTCTTCGCCTGGGCCATGGCCCGGGCGGCCGCGGAACCCTTCGGCCCCGTGCTCGTGGAGGTCCTCGTGGGGGGCGAGCCCTGTTGCCTCATGGTGGATACGGGGGCCATGCGCACGAGCCTCTCGCCGGAGCTCGTGGGAGCCCTGGGCCTGAATGACCGCCTGGGAGAAGAGGCCTCCTTCGTGTTGGCGGGCGGCGCGCGCCTCCGGGGCCGCACGGTGGACCTCCCCTCGGTGACCGTCTCGGGCGCCACGGCCAAGGCCGTGCCCGCCGTCGTCATCGCCGTGTCCGAGGTGGGCATCGACGGACTGCTGGGGCAAAGCTTCTTGAAGGGGTTTACCTACACGGTGGACGAGCGCAGGCCTGAGAAGCTGATCCTGCAGCGGAAATAGCCACTTCAGCCCGGATTGTGCAGATGGCTCAGCGCGGCCGGGGCCGCAACCAAACGGGCTATCAAAAACAGATGCACCACGGAGGCACCGAGGC
>CAYWDR010000045.1:0-18705 GCA_964457075.1 uncultured Solibacteraceae bacterium | reverse complement strand
CCCGGCCTCAAGCTGCCCCAAGTGCTCATCCTCTGCCTGGAGGGCCTCCTGGAAAGTTTCCAGGGCTTCGAAAACCCCGTGCCCGCGGAGGCCCTGCCCGGCCTGGAACAGCTCCTCGGCCGCTGCCTCGACGGGCGGGAGGGCGAGGGCATCCAGCTGCGGGCCATCCTCGCCACCCAGGGCCTCTTCTGTTTCGACCAGGGCCTCTATTCCAAGTGGAAGGATCGCTTCTCCGACGTGCTCTTCGATCTGCGCACGAAGGCGAACTGGGATCGGGATACCAATGAGAAGGTGGCCGCCGTCGTCAAGGAGCTGGGCCAGCGCTCCGCCGCCCTGAACCTCATCTCCAGCAAGGAGGAGGCCATGCGCGCGGCCATCAAGGGCATCCCCGAGAAGGGCCCCAGCCGCGCGGAGGCCCTGCTGAATTTGCGGGACCGCTTCTCGGATCCCGATCTCATCCTGCGCCCCCAGATGGCCTTGGAAGTGGCCGCTTGGGTGACCGAGGAGCTCAAGCGCCCCGCCTCCGATTGGCGGGAGGTGGCCCGGCTTTGCGAGATCGGCGGCTACACCCACCAGGAGGAACTCATCCCGCCCATCCGGGAGCACCTGCTCTACGCCACGGGCCTGGGCCTGCGCAGCGCCACCCGGGATGCGCTCCTGCGCCTGGGCGTGCCCGAAGAGGAGCACCACAAGCACCCCCCCTTCCAGACCATCCTCCTGCTGGAACCATCCGCCTTTTTCCGCAAGCGGATCCGCGTTTCATTGGAACCCACCTGGAAGGTCCGGGAAGCCGGGGGCCGGGAGGAGGCCGAGGCGTCCCTGAAGGAGGCCCCCGCGGACCTCCTGATCACGGAGCTTCAGGATGCCAGCGGCGATTTGCGGGCCTGGCTCGAGGCCCAGTGGGAATCCCGCCGGGTCCGCCAGGTCCTGCTGGCCTGCGCCTCCCGGGACGTGGCCGATCTGCTGGAGCACCCTTGGGTGCTGGGCGTGCTCAACAAGCCCTTCAGCCCCGAGGCCCTGCTGAAGGCCCTGGAACCCTGATACGAACGAGGGGGACCGCCCGCTCCCTTCGGTCGCTCTGCGTCCCCCTCGCACACCCCACATGGTGATCGGGCAAAGCCCGATCACCATGTCTGACCCCGCTCGGAGTCAGGTATCATCAGCGGCAACCCCACGAGGCTTGCATGATCTCCTCCCCCGCTCGGCTGCGAATGCCCGCCCTGCTCCTGTGCGCCGTCGCGGCTTCGTCCCCGGCGCGGGGCGGGGAGTCGCCGCAGGATGGGGATCTGGCGGAGCGGCTCCTGCGCAGCGGCGAGCGCGCCTATGCCGCCAAGAGCTACCAGGAGGCCCTGGATACCTGGAACCAGTTGATCCAAAGCGCGCCCAAGACGGATCAGGCCGCCCAGGCCCTCCTCTTCCTCGCCCGGCACCAGATCGCGGTGGCGCGCAATCCCGAGGCGGCCCTGCCCTACCTCGACAGGGTGAAGGCCGAATTCATCAAGTCCAGCGCCGCGCCCGAGGCCCTCGTGATGCGGGGCGAAGTCCTCGCCCGGATGGCCCGGAAGCCCAGCGAGCTGAAGGAGGCCATCGCCGAATTCAACCGCGTGCTGGACGTCTTCCCCGATCACGGCGCCTGCGCCGGCGCCCTCGCCGGGCTCGGCCGCGCGGCCCGGGATCAGGGCCAGTGGGGACTCGCCCTCAGCCGCTTCACGGAGGCCTACCGGGCGGCCCCCGAGGATCCCGGCGCCGGCCGGAGCCTGCTCGAAGCCGCGGAGATCCTGGATGTGCAAGGCGATCTGAACGGCTGCCTCCGGCTGCTCCAGCGGATCCGCACGACGGCCCCCCAAAGCCCCGAGGCCCAGGAGGCCGCCTGGCGCATCCTCGTCCGGGTGCGGCATCGCATTCAAAAGCCCGCCCTCAAGCTGGAGGGGCCCTGGCCCGCGGGCAAGGTGAAGTGGCTCAAGACGCCCACCCTCCTCGCCTCCACCTCCAAGGGAGAGGCCGTCGTATTCCAATACGATCTGGATCGGGCCTCGATCATCCGCAACGGAGAGGCCCAGTTCCTGGGTGCGGTTCCCGCCCCCGGCACGCGAGCCATGACCCTCGGTCCCGACGACGCCCTCGTGCTCGTGTCCTCCAAGCTGGGGATCCTCCGGGAGGGCGGAACCACGCCCATGCCGGCCCTCGGCGCCCCCACGGGGGCCTTCCTGGATCGCTGGGGCACCCTCTGGATCGCCGACGCCAAAACCGCCGGTCTCACCCTCCTGGGCACCGACGGCACCAGCCGGTCCCTGCCCACCCCCACCGCCGTGGCGCTGGCCGCCCATCCCGCCGGAGGCGCCGTGCTCGCTTCGGACGGCAACCGGGCCCTCCTCGTCGTGAACCCCGAGGGCCAGACCCTCCTCTCCATCCCCTACGGCAAGGATCTCCCCGCCGCCTACAAGAACGTCCTCGCCCTGGCCACGGATGGCGCCGGCCACATCGCCGCCCTCGTCGAAGGGGGGGACTTCGGCGAAGGGGTCGTCGTCTACGGGCCCGATGGCGCCCTGCTCCGCCAAGCCACCTTCAAGGCCCTGGCCATCAGCGGCCGCATCACCTCCCTATCGATGGACCGGCAGGGTGGCATCCTGCTCTGCGACCGTCGCAACGACACCCTCCTCCGGCTCAACTGATATGCGCATCCCTCGGTGGTCCTGCCTCCCCGCCCTCATCCTCGTCGCGGCCTTTGCCACGGAAACGCCGGGGCAGGATCCCGCCATCAAGGACACCTTCCTTCAAGCCAAGGCCCTGTGGAGCACCCAGGGGAACCGGGAGGAAGCCGCGACCCGCTTCGAGAGGGTGGTGGAGGCCTTGGCGCCCAAGGCCGCCTCCCTCCCGCCCGAATGGGTGCAGGTGCTCTCCGAGACCTACAACTGGCTGGCCGTGCTGGATGACCGGAGCCCCCAGACCCGCGCCCGGGCCCGCACCCGCCTCGAGGCCCTCATCGCCCTCAACCCCGACTTCGACGTGGACCGCGGCATCACCTCCTCGAAGCTTTCGAACCTGTTCGACGGGATGAAGGCCGAGAAGCTCGCGTCGCTCAAACTCGTCTACAGCCCCGAGGGAGGCGTCCTGAGCGTGGATGGCAAGCCCTCGGCCGCCCTCCCCCGGAAATTCCTCCCCTACGGCGCCCACAACATCACCTATGCCAAGGCCGGCCACGCCCCCGTGAACATGGCCGTGGAGCTGGGGCCGCGGGAGGCGAAGACCCTGGACCTCAAGCTCACCCGGACCTCCTCCACGATCACCCTCTTCGTGAACCCGAGCGGCGCGGAGGTGCGCCTGGATGGCCGCGCCCTCGGGCGCACCAAGGGCGCCGCGGGCTCCCAGTTCGCCGCCCTGGCCGCCAAGGCGAACCTCCGGCCGGAGGATCTCAGCGAGGGCTTCGTCGTGGGGGATCTCAGGGCGGGAGAACACACGCTGGAGATCCAATCCGCCTGCTTCCGCCCGAAGCTGCTCAAGATCGGGAAGGAACTCACCGAGCCCATGGCGGACCACCTGCTGGAACCCATCAAGCTGGAGCCCTCCAAGGGCCTGCTCACGGTGCAAAGCCCATGGGAGGGCGGGGAGCTCCTCCTCAACGGACAGAGCCACGGCACCCTGCCCATCGACCGGCTTTCCGTCTGCTCGGGCACCTATGATCTCCTCGTCCGCTTCCCCAGCGGGGGCTTCAGTTCCCGGGTGGAGATCCTTGAGGGCAAGACCCTCTCCCTGGAGGCCCGGCCCCGGCCCCGCCTCGCCTTCGCCGGCCTGGAGGGGGGCCAGGATTTCACGGGGAAGGCCCGCCTCCTGAGCCTGCTGGCGGGCCTCGGCGAGAGGCTGCAGACCGTGGCCTACCTCCCCGGCCGCTCCGGCGAATCGCCCAAGGAGGCCCTGGCCCGCGTGAGGGGAAACCGGGAGGCGGAGCTCTTCCTCCTCGCGACGCCCGTGCCCGATAAGGTGATCCATCAGGTGGAGCTGCAGCTCTTCACCTCGGAAGGCGAGGAGGAGCGGATCCTCATCAAGCCCCTGGAGGCCGACCCCCTGGGCGGCCTCGTCCAGCGCCTGAACGCCCTCCCCCCCCTCTTCGAACCGAGCCTGGGCGTCACCCTGGTGGACCTCCCCGGCGAAGCTCCGCTCGTCCTCTCCGCCGACCCCCTCGCCCAGAAAGCGGGCGTGCAGGCGGGCCGGGGCCTCACGGCCCTGAACGGCAAACCCGTGGCCGGCGTGCTCGCCTTCCGCCAAGCCCTCGCCGAGATCAAGGGGGACAAGACCACCCTCGCCCAGGGTGCCACCCCGATCCCCGTGACCCTCGGCCGCGAGGCTCTGGAGATCCCCCTCACCTCCCCCCGCTTCGCCTACCCCTACCTCATCAGCCACCTCCGCCTCCAGCTCCTGGGAGCCCGGGGCGAGGAGGCGGCCCACTTGAAGCTGAATCTGGCCCTCGCCCTCATGCACTTCCGCAGATTCGACAAGGCCCTGGAGTTGCTGCGCGACACCCGCCTCGCCAGCACCCGCGGCGTGAGCCAGGGGACGCTGGATTACTACACGGGCGTGTGTTTCCTGAAGCTCGGAGGCGTCTACGCGAGCGAGGCCGCCCAGGCCTTCCGGGCCGCGCTGAAGGCCAAGGATGCCACCCTCTTCGGCCCCGACGGCCCCCTCGTGGCCCCCCTCGCCAAGGCCGCCCTCGACGAACTCAAGCTCTGATCCCGGACGTCCAAGGAGATCCCATGACCCCGTCCCAGCACTCCCAGCGCGGCGAAGGCAAGCTCGGCTGCATCCTCACCCTACTGATCCTCGTAGGGTTGGCGGCCATCACTCTCAAGGCCTTTCCCGTCTTCTACAGCAATATGGAATTGGCCGATGCCTGCGACTTCATCGCCACGTCGGCGAGCCGTCTCCCGCGAGAGCAGGTGGAGGCAAACGTTCGCCAGAAGGCCAAGGAGCTGGAAATCGCCGAAGCCCTGAGGCCCGGGGCCATCCATGTCGTGAAGGTCTCGGGGGAGCCTGGAACCTGCACGATCACGCTGAAATACACGCGATCCATCGACTTCTACGGGTTCTACACCTACAAATACGAAACGAGCAAAACGATCAGCCGGCAGATCTACACCAATATCTGATGCGCCCCGTCCCCTTCCTCCTCGCCGCCTCGGCCCTCGTGGCCCAGGAGGCGCCCTTCCAGGAGGCCGCGCCCAGCCCCTGGATCCCCACCTGGGCGTTCCGGGCCCAGCGGGAGTCCCTCCGGCTGGAGAAGGGGGAGTTCTGGCGCACGCGAAGCCAGCTCCGGCTGAGGTGGACGGTGGAGGGCGACGGCCCCTTTTCCGCCGTGTTCGGCAGCGCCCACGCCCTGAGCACCGATCACAACGCCCATAACGTGCCCTGGTTCGACGATAGCGCCTCCCGGGGGACGTGGATCGACGTGGCGGCCCTGAGATGGCGCCATGGGGGTGCCTCCACCAGCGCCTCCCTCGACGCCGGCCTCATCGAAAACCCCCTCCTGCTCTCGGAAGCCGCGTGGGATCCCGTGCTCCGCATCCTCGGCGCCGGCGGCCACGTGGCCTGGCGGGGCGAGGGCGTATTCGAAGAGGCCAGCCTGCGGGCCGTGGCGGGCCAGGTGCGCCTCATCGCTGGCGGGCGGGTGGCCATCAAGGGGCTCCAGGGCGTCCTGCGCCTGGCCACGGGCCCCCTCCAGTGGACGGCCTTCGGCGGCGCCCTGGATCTGGAGCCCCGGCAGGAGGACGCCTCCGCCTTCCTGCGCCAGAACCCGGGCAACCTCGGCGGGGGCGGCGGCCCCTACGGCCCCGGCTCCGGCTACACCTCCGTGAAATACCAATATCGGGTCTATGGCGCGGGACTGGGCTCCCAGGGTCCCTTCCCCTTCGAACTGAAGGCCCAGCGCCTCGTCCACGAGAAGACGAAGCAGGTGGGCGAGGAGTTCCAGGCCTGGGTGGGCAGCCCCCGCCGCGCCTGGTGGCCCCAGGCCGGCTACGTGCGGCAGCGGCTGGATCCCTACGGCGCCCTCGCCTCCGTGAACGGCGATCAATGGTGGTTCCACGCCAACGCCGATGGCCAGCGCTACGCCCTCGCCCTCAACCTCCCGGGCCGATGGCGGGTGGAGGCCAGTGTCGTGGATCAGGTCAAACGGGGCACTTCCTTCGTCGTGAGACGGGGCGTGCTCGGCGTGATGAAACGTTTCTGAGCCTTGAAACGGCACCCTGGCCACGGCAGGCTTGGGGGCATGCCCCTGTCACTTCCCCGAGACACCCGCGCCGGGTCCCCCCTGCGGTCCATCTCGATTCCGGGTTCCAAGTCCGTCACCAACCGCGCCCTCCTCCTCGCGGGCCTGGCCCATGGCCGCTCGCGGCTGGTGGGCGGCTTGGAGGCCGAGGACACCCGGTGGATGCGCGAGGCGCTGATCGCGTGCGGCATCCAGGTGGTGGAAGAAGGCGGCGCATGGTGCGTGGAGGGCGGCCCGCCCCCGGCGCCCTCCCGGCCCCTCTGGCTTGGGGCCTCGGGCACGTCGCTGCGCTTCCTCCTGCCCTGGCTCGCCCTCGCCGCGAAGGCGCCCATGGAGCTCCATGGCGACGCCCGCCTCTTCGAGCGCCCCCTGGATCCGCTCCTACGGCCGCTGGAGGAGCTCGGCGCCCGGATCACGAGGGTCGAGCAGGGCCTCCACATCCAACCCGCCCAAGCCCTGCCCATTCCCATCCATCTCCAGGTGGACGCCAGCCTCAGCAGCCAATTCCTGACGGGGCTCGCCATCGCCCTCGCCGGCCTGCCCGGAGGGGGCATCCTGGACTGGGCCGCCACGAGCAGCCCCACCTACCTGCGGCTCACGCACCTCTGGCTCCACCGCTTCGGCTGCGAAGCCCACCTGGATGGGACCCGCTGGATCCTCCCCGGGGGCGCCCTCCGCCCCGTGAACACGCGCCTTCCCGGCGACTGGAGCGGCGCCGCCGCCTTTTACGCCGCCGCGGCCCTCACGGGCCGCGAGCTCACCCTGGGCCCATGGGATCCCCAGGATCCCCAAGGGGACAGGGCCCTGCTGCGGATCCTCGGCCAGGCCGGCGCCCACGTGGAGATTCGCGCCGATGCCACGGGCGACGAGTACATCACCCTTCGCGGCCCCCTCCTCCGGGGTCTTTCCGCCGATCTGGAAGCCTGCCCGGATCTGGGCCCCGTGCTCGCCGCCGTGGCCGCCTGCGCCCCGGGCCCCAGCCGGCTCACGGGCCTCCACACCCTGCCCCTGAAGGAGTGCGACCGCCTGGAGGCCAGCGCGGAGCTGGTGCGTTGGCTCGGCGGCCAGGCCGAGATCGAAGGCGATCACACCCTGCGGATCGCCCCCGGCGCGCCCGCCTCCCACCGGCCCCCCTTCGACCCCCGCAACGATCACCGCATGGCCTTCGCCGCCGCCGTGGGCGCCCTCGCCCATGGCGGCGAACTCCTCCATCCCGGCTGCGTGGCCAAGACCTTCCCCCATTTCTGGGAAGCCTGGGCGGAGATGCTGGGATGAGGCCGGAGCAGGAGCGGAGGGCCACCGGGCGCAGCACGGCCCCGCAGGGGTGGCGCACAGGATGTGTGCCATGAAGGCCGCCTGGCTCGGCTCCTGGAAGGCCCCTTGGGGCTTGGGGCGCGGGCGCAGGTGGGGGGATCTGCCCTGGGCCCTCTCCGCCCTGGGGCAGGCCTGGCTCCTGGGGGGCCAGGAAGGGCGGTGGCCCCGGGTGGATTGGGAGGCTCGCCTGCCCTTCGGCCCCCGGCCCTCGGGCGAAGTCCGAAGCTGGGGCTCCCGCCCGGAGGGCGCTTGGGTGGCCCTGCTGCGCCACGGCCGGGCCCAGGCGAATCCGCTGGCCGAAGGATCCGACGATTCGCCCCATCTGCACCAGGCCTGGGAAAGCCTGCTGGAGGGCGACGCCCTGCCGCTCCTCTGCCTGGGCACGGCCGTCCTGGATCGCCGCACCCGCGCCGCCTGGATCCCGCTCCTGGGCACCGTGGAAGCCACGGGCTCCCTTCGCCTTCCCCCCTTCCTGGAGCCCCTCCTTCCCCCGGAGTTCCTCCATCTGCCGCCCGGGTGGTGGGAGGATCTCCTGGGCTGTTTGGACGGGGAGGGCCGCCTGCTGCCCCTGGGCCCGCCCCACCCCGCCCTGGGCCAGATCGAGATCGGCCTTCTCGAACCCTTCGCCTTGAACGAGGCCCCCCACGTTCTGGACGCCCACCCGGGACTGGGGCGGGAGATCGCCCCCGGCCGCTGGATGCTGGCGCCCTTCCTCCGGGGGTGGGGGCGCGGCTGGGGTCCCACCCCCGAGATCCTCTCGGGGCTCGTGCCCCCCTCCCTGGCTCACGGGGATGATCCCGGCCCGGAGCTGGGCCTCCTGCTCAAGGGCCGGCTTCCCAAGGCCCCATGGGAGGGCTGGATGGAAGCCCTCCATGCCGAGCTGGGCAGCCGCGCGCCCTTCGCCGTGCCCGCCCGCACGGGGCACCCCACCTGGGATCGGCTCCGCACCTATTGGGGAGGCTCCTTCCCCACGGCCGCATCGACGGGCTACCCCTTTGGAAGCCATACGCATCCCTGCGCGGACCCCTTCCATTGGCTCGCGGCGGGGCAGCATCACCTGCGGCTCCAGGAGCCCGATCGGGCCCTCGACCACTTCGGCCTCGCCCATGCCCATTTCGTCGCGCAACGCTCCCGATTCTGGGCGGCGCGGGCGGCCCACCTGGCCGGCTCCTGCGCCATGCAAATGGGCGACCTCGCCACCCACGAGCGCTGGCACCGGCTCACGGGCAGCCGGGCCCCGGCCCAGCTCCGGCTCGAGACGGGCCGGGCCCTCACCCACCCGGAAGGGGCGCCGGGCGCCCTGGAGGAGGCCCGGGCCCTCCTCCGCCGCGATCCCCGCCACCCGCAGGCCTGGGCCTTTGTAGGCGATCAGGGGCTGGCCTCGGCCGACCCGGCCTTGGTGGCGGAGGCGCTCCAACACATCCAGGATCCCGCCCGCCGGGCCCTCTATGGGGATTTCATGGCGGCGGAGCTGCCCCAGGCTCCCAGTGAGCCCAGCACCCCCGAGACCCGCATCCAGTGGGCCCGCCTCGCCTTTCGCGCCAAGCGGCGGACGGCGGAGCAGGTATTCGAATCCTTCGCGGGCTGCGCCAACCGCCTCCTCCATCTGGAGGCGGGCCTGGAGGTGATGGACGCGGATCCCGAGGCTCGCACGCCGCAGCGGCTCCTCCAGCTCCAAATCATCGCCAAGCGGGCCGGGGCCGAATCCGCCTTCCAGCGGCTCTGCTCCTATTGGCCCCGCCTGCCCGCCTGGGCCGAGGAGCCCGAGCCCATCCACGCCCGGGCCCAGGCCCTGCTTCAGGGCTCCGGCCTCCCCATCTGGGTGATCTGGGGGGAGCTCAGCCCCCGGGTGATGGGCGCGGGCGAGGCGCCCCCCGAGGGGCTGATCGACGTGGCGTTCCGGGATCAGGAGCTGCCGCCCCTGCAGGTGGGCGGGCGCGTGTGGATCTCCCACCGGCTCACCTGGGAGGGCGCCGCCGTGGGCGTCGTGCTCGTGGGGCTGGATCCGGCGGAGGATCTCCACCTTCCGCCCTGGCTGCCCCTCCTCGCCCCCTGGGTGGCGCGCCTCGCGGCCCAGCCCGCGGAAGCGGAGGCCGCCCGGGTGGAGGGGCGGATGCTCCTCACGGATGGCAGCGAACCCATGGCCTCGCTGCTCCGCGGCCTCAACGAAGTGGCCCCCTCCCGCCTGCCCGTCGTGCTCCTGGGCCCCAGCGGCACGGGCAAGGAGCTGGCGGCCCGCGAGCTGCACCAGCGCAGCGGCCGGTCCGGCAAGTGGGTGCCCGTGAACTGCGCCGCCTTCGCCGAGGGCGTGCTGGAGAGCGAGCTCTTCGGGCACGTGAAGGGCGCCTACACGGGCGCCAACCGCGATCGCGAAGGCAAGCTGGAGACGGCCAGCGGCGGCACCCTCTTCCTCGACGAAGTGGCCGACCTCTCGCCCCGCCTCCAAAGCCTCCTCCTCCGGGCCTTGCAGGAGGGCGAGATCCAGCGGGTGGGCTCCGATCGCGTGATCCGCGTGGATCTGCGCATCGTCGCCGCCACCCACAAGGATCTGGAGGGCCTCGTCGCCTCCGGGGCCTTCAGGGCGGATCTCTGGTACCGCCTCCAAGGTTCCGTTCTGCGGATGCCCTCCCTCGCCGCCCGCCGCCATGAGTTGCCCTGGCTCCTCCCCCGCATCGCCGCCCAGGTGGCCACGGAGGCCCATCTGCCCCTGCCGGAGCTGGCCCCGGGCCTCGCCCGCGCCCTCGCCGGCCTCCCCTGGCCCGGCAACATCCGCGAGCTGCGCCACGCCCTCCACCGCGCCCTCCTGCGCGCGGGCCCGGAAACCCTGGCGCCCAGACATTTCCCGGAGCTGGCCGATCCTTCCGCCCCCGCCTCCGCCACCTGGGAGGAAGCCACCCACGCCCATCAGCGCGCCCTCCTGCTGGAGACCCTCCGCGCCCACGGCTTCCGCGTCACCGACACCGCCCGCGCCCTCGGCCTCGCCCGCCCCGCCCTCTACGCCACCGCCAAGCGCCTCGGCGTGGACCTGCGCGACGAGCGCGCCCGGGAAGCCCAGCCGGGGCATCGGAATAACCGGAAGCGGACCTAGAAACCCTTCACCTCGGACCCCCATGAAAACCCTTTACGACTACTACAAAACGCAGACGCTGCTTCCGACCTTCGCCGCCCTCGCGGATGACGAAGCTTTGGGCCGATACACGCAGACCCGGGAGGCCATTTTCCGCGATCGGCTCGGCCTGCCGATCCGCCTATTCCGAGGGATGCGCATCCTCGAGTTCGGGCCCGATTCCGGGGAAAACGCCCTGGTCTTCGCCCGCTGGGGGGCCCGGATGGTTCTGGCCGAGCCGAATGCCAAGGCCCATCCGCGCATTCAAGAGTACTTCGATCGTTTTGGAGCCCTGGACTCCCTGGAGCGGATCACGGCAGCCGACGTGCTGGCCTTCAAGGATGAATCGACCTTCGATTTCATCGTGGCCGAGGGATTCATCTACACCGTTCAGCCCACGCAGGCCTGGCTCGAAGCCTTCCGAAGGCTCCTCGGCGAAGACGGGCTGTTCTTCGTCAACTACATGGAGCGGGCGGGCAGCTGCATCGAACTCTGCTGGAAGGCCCTTCATGCGGCGTATGGGCGCGCCGCAGGAGCGGATGCGATCCAAGCCGCCCGGGACCTGTTCACGGTGAAGTGGAACTCCATCCCCCACACGCGGACCTTTGATTCCTGGACGATGGACGTGCTCCAAAACCCCTTCGTCCGGGCCAAGTATTTCATTGATGCCCACGAATTCATCGATGCGGTGGACGCGGCGGGATTCGAGTTGCAGGCGACCTTCCCTTCCTACGATGACGGCGCCCGGATCGAATGGCACAAGACGCCCGTGTCGCGGGAGGAACGGAAGGCCCGGCTGCACTCGAACACCCGCGCCTGCGCCCTCGGTCTTCTGGCGGGGACGAAGCTCGTGCGCATCGACTCCGGATCCGCCCCTTCGGACGAGGGGGAGATCCGGGGCCTCGTCGCCGATATCGACCGCTTGATCGAGGAGCACGATCACCCCGCATTCCTGCGGGTGGAAACGGCCTTCGCCCGCTTCGCCGCCCGCGTTCAAGCCGGGGACTTCTTCGCCCAGGACGAAACGGGAGCCCTGGAGGTCGCGGCCATGCTGGAATCGCTTTCCCGCGCCTTCCGCGCCGCAGGCCAGGGCGATGCCAACGGCCTCGTGCGCCTCATGGAAACGGATGGGCCCTTGATCCGGGCCTGGGGAACGCCGACCCACCTGGCAGTGGGCCGAAGGGCACGGGACTAAAGAAGGGTTCAGCGAAGAAAAGCTGAACGCAGAGGCGCAGAGGCGCGGAGACGCAGAGAAAACCTTGGGCTGTTCTCGTTGTCTTTTCCTCTGCGCCTCTGCGCCTCTGCGCCTCTGCGTTGGGCTTTTCTCTCAAGCCATCCACGCGGCAGCCCCAGTATGTCGGCCGCCCTCTCCCGCCGGGTTCCGCTCCCAAAAAGCCTCCCAATCCTGGGAATGCCACATCTTCTCGAACTGCCGCAGGATCCCCTCGGGTGTCTCGGGGACACCATCGTAGGCTTGCACGCCTCGGGCGAAGGAGTGGCGGAATTCCCCGTCCTCCGTCACGCGAAGGCCGCCTTGAAAGAGGTGGACGAGGGGCCGGATTAATTCCCTCCCAGGGCCTTATAAATTAGTAATTTAGACCCCCGATTCAAGCCGAGAACTGCATTCTCCAAAGCATTGAGTTTTTCCAAGGGGGTCGATCCAGGGATCGTGAATGTCGGATCATCGAACTCGGCCCTGAAGTCGTTTTCGAGGTTCGTAACGCCGTCCAAAATGGCAGCGTTGAGGGTCTGGAGCGCCAGGGAAAGGTCGGTGACTTGCCCCTGGAGCTGCGAGATTTGTGCGTTAAGCGCATTGATTTGGGCCAGCAGGTCCTGGATCTGACCCTGAAGCGCGGAGATGGTGGCCGACTGATCCTGGCATTGAAGAATGTCGTTGATCGGGACAAACTTGGCGATGCTACCCGCAGTGGCCTGGAAATTATCCCAATGGGTAGTCACGGAGGACTGGTACCCCACGGAGCCCCCATTTCCCGAGCCGATCATCACCCCGACCGGTCCGTCGAAAAGGTCCGCTGCGATCAACCCTTTCCATTCCGTACCGGTCCAGTAATAGGATGTGATGGATTTCCCGGTCCTTGCAATACGCAATTTCCCATTGGTCAAGCCATTTAAGGAAGAATCGCCGGTCGCAGGGGTGTAATAATTTGGAGGAGTTTGGGTAGATCCATTGATGACATAAAATGATTCATAATGTTTATTATTGTCAGCTGACACCGAAACATAAATGGTCATCTGATGGACCTTGTCGACGGATCCTATGGACAGAATTGCGCTGCTCCAATACTGATCGAATTTGATGAGTTCAAATTCAATCAGAGTGTCAAAGTCCCCCATCAGGTAAAAATTGGACCTGATGGACCCAAGGCTGGCTGGGGTGCCTGATTGCGCTGTCAATTCCAGGAACCCATTCGTCTGGGACGCGGTTCCGCCGTTGGTGGAGTCGGGGCCCCAAAGAAACCCGTTCAGTGCAGGAGCATTGAAATCCTCCCTTAGGGTTGAGCTTTCTTGGGCTCCCAGCCACCGGGTGGATACCGCTAAGGCGAGGAGGCTGATCCGGAGAAGTCTGTTCATCAGGTTTTCCTTTTCAGGTGGGGGGGCGCGAAGGCCGAATCATCTAAGGGCTCGAAGTGGGACCAATCCCTCGATTTCCAGAGGCGTTCGAAATGACGCATCAACGTATCAGGTGTTTCCGGCGCCGTGGAGTAAATTTGGAGCCCTGAGGAAAAGGGATGCCGGAACTCCCCTTCGCCAGAAGGAATAAAGACCCCTTGGAAGGCTTCGACATGGGGCTCCCCGGTCCATTGACAGATGCAATAGGGCCGTTTGCCAAAGATGGCCATGGCGGCGGGTCCGGAAGGGGAGCTGAGGTGGTAGGCGGAGAATCTAATCAGGGCCAGATCCTGGAGGAGCGAGGTGCCCAGGCTTTTGCCGAAAACCACGTTGGGAAGGGCCCGCATGTCTTCAACCACCTCTGACGGGTCGCCGACCACCACGAAGGTTACGGGGTAGCGATCAGCGCAGTGTTGAAACAGAGCCTTCCAGGCCGGGAGATGGGAATTCCTTTCTGGGTGATAACGGGGATTGGCGCGGAGGTTAACCGTGACCGGAATGGAGTGGGGCGCGAATTCCCGGTAGAACCCCGCCGCCCAGTTCCGCAAGTTGCTCCCGAAATGCAGTTGGGGAACCGTCCCAAAAGCCTCCCAGTGGCGCTTGACGCGGATCATTGCGTCGTATCCGATGAAGGTGCTGGTTCCCAGGAGTTCCAAGGTGGGCCAAAGAGCATAGTCCCCGTTCAGCCCACGCAAAAAGGCATCGGCTTCGTGGGTGGCGTTGAAGAGATGCAGGGATCCCAGGAGCGGGTTGAGCTGGGTGATGGGGAGGAGGTAGGAGTGCAGGTGAATGTTCCGGTGGTCCCGGTCCACCGCATTGAGCTGGTCCGGATCCAGGTGCGGCCGGTTCGGGTCGCAGAGGATGCAAACGTCTATCTTGCCGGCCCCCACTTCTGCCGCCGCAGCCATGCTCGCCACCATGTTGATCAGGGTGTCCCCCAGGGTTTGGGGCTGGGCGGAGTAGTCGAGCAAGGTAAGCAGGCGTCTTCCTGGCGTGCCGGGAGGGGCTGAAGCGGCCTTTGCCATGTCCTGGAGGCCAGGGGCCGCCGGGACGACGTCCGCATCCATCCGTTCGGATCGGGCTGATGGCGTGAGTCCACCGAAGAACGACAGCATTTTCTTTTTTTCGGCGAGGTATTGTTCGTTGCCGGGGTCCAGCGCCATCGCACGATCGAAATGCCCGATGCACTCCGGTTCCCGTTTCTCCTGCCAATAGATCAGGGCCAGTTCGTGGTGGGCTTTGGGATTCTGGGGATCCAGGCCTAGGACCCTCTTCAGCGCCATCTCCGCGCCGTACATGTCTCCCGCCTCCCGCAGGGCGCGGGCGCAGGCCCGAAGGGGTTCCACATCCTCGATCCCCGTCATGGGTCAGGCCTCCGGTGGCAAGTAAGCGTCCTCGATCTGGGCCTGAGCGTAGCTCGACGGCGTCCCGATGTCCCGGTGGTAGATGCCGTTGTGATACGCCACCATCCGCCCCACCAACAAAGGGATCACCTCCGTACTCAAGTCGATCGGTCGTTTCCCCATTTTTTCCAGAATGGAAAAAATGGGGGGTTCAAAGACGTACACCGCGCCGTTGGCGAGGCGACTTGTGGAGGACTCCGGTTTTTCCGTGAAGGACTGCACGACGCCCTCCGAATCCACTTCGACGATGCCGCAGGTTTCTGGGGCGTCCGTCTCGAAGGTGAGCATGGTGGCGAGGCAGCCGGGGGGGCGGCGGCGGTGGCGCTCCAGGAAGGCGGCCACGTCGAAGCGGGAGAGGTTATCGGCGTGGACGACCATGAAGGCTTCATCCCCGAAGAAACCACGATTGGCGAGCACCGTTCCCCCCGTGCCGAGTAGCTCGGGCTCCCGAACCGTTTGGATGAGGTCCCGATGGGGGTGGGCGGCGAGGAAGGCTTCTACCCGTTCCGCGTGGTGGTGCAGGTTCACGAGGAGGGGCCCCACTCCCGCCGCCGTGAGCATGGAAATCCAGTAATCCAGAAGGGGACGCCCACGCACGGGCACAAGGCATTTGGGCCTGTGGTCCGTGAGAGGCCGAAGCCGGGTGCCGAGGCCGGCGGCGAGGAGCAAGGCTTTCATAGGCATCCGCATTCACATGTAGCGACCACCGCCAAGGGCCCTTGCCGGACCTCAAGCACCTTGGGTGGGATGAAAAGCGGAACGCAGAAGACGCAGAAGAACGCAGAAGACGCAGAAAGACGCCGACTCATCGAGAAAGCCCCCCGAGGATTCTGGCCATGGGTACCTACCACCGCGTCGGCGGCCGCTCGGGCCACCAGGCCCCCAGCTCGGATGTGAAGGAGCTCCTCTGCGTCTTCTGCGTTCTTCTGCGTCTTCTGCGCCTGCACTTTCATGCGGAATCCGACTCCATCACCAAATGCCCTCGTTGTTATCAATGCAGGATCTCCCGCGCCAATTCCGCGTGCGTGAGCGGCACGTTGCCCAGCCGCCCCACCTGGCAGGCGGCCGCGACGGAGCCGAGGTAGGAGGCTTCCCAGATATCGGCGCCCACGGCGAGGGCCATGGCCGCGCAGGTAAGGAAAGAGTCGCCCGCCCCCGCCGGATCCTTGGGCGCCACGTTCAGGGCGGGCAGGCGATCCGTGGGCCACTTCTTCGCCTCGTCCAGGCCCGCCTGGATGAGCAGGCCCTCCGCGCCCAGGGTGATCACCACGTTCTCGGCCTTGGATTTCGCCCTCAGCTTATCCGCCAGCACCACGAGGCCGGAGTCGAAGTCCTGCAGGGCCAGGCGGGCCTCCCGTTCCGTCGGCGTGACGAGCTTCATGCCCTTGAAGCGGGACACGTCTCCCATTTGCGAGGAGGACTGGCTATCCGCCGCCATGAGCACGCCCCGCTTGTTGCAGGCGGTTTGGATCGATTGGATGAGCGTTTGAGGCAGGCATCCGTAGTTGAAGTCCGCGAAAAGGAGGAGGTCGATCTCCCCCAGTACGGATTTCACCTCCATGAGGATGCGGTCGCGGATCTCCACGGGGATATCGTGCTGCCGGAGGTGGCTGACCCTCAGCAAGGTCTTTTGGGTGGCCCGGAACCGCTGCTTCAGGGTGGTGGGGCGGCTGTCGTCTTCGAATCCGTGGAAATCGATCCGGTGCCCCTCCAGGCTGCGCCGCACGTAGCCGGCGGTCTCGTCCCGCCCCAGCACGGACATGAAGTGCACTTGCCGGCCGAGGCTCCGGGCATGGGCCGCCACGATGCCCGCCCCGCCCACGAAGCGCTCCTGGAGGATGGGCGTCACTACGATGGTGGGATCCTCCTGGGACATGCCCAGGGCGTCGCAGGTGATGTACTCGTCCACGATGGTGTCGCCGATGACGCACACCCGCAGCGCCTTCATCCGCTCCAGGATGTCCAGCACGCGCTCGGCGTGGATGCCGTGCCGGCTCAGGTAGTCCTTGGGCTTCCGGATCGAGGTGATGTCCAGCTCCTGGAACTCCTGCCGCATGAGATCCACGGAGGAGAAGGAGATATCCCCGGATCCGAACAGGAGCTTGCCGCCGTAGACGGCCACGGCCTCCGTTTCGGGATTCTGGGCCTGCTCATGCTCGGCCCCCTTCACCACGAGGGCCGGTTGCAGGCCGGTGATGAACCGCGTGGCCTCCTCGTGGAGGACGAAGGCGTGATCCACCCAGTGGATGGCCTGCACGCCCTCCAGGCGGAGTTCCTCCGGCAGGAAGGCCCCGCCGGAGCCTCCGCCCAGGACACCCACGACGAGGAAGTCGCCGCACTCCCGCGCGAACCGGAGCAGCCGCAGATGCCCCGGATGGATGATGTTGAAGTTGCCCGAGACGAAGACGACGCGCTGCCCCGGAGCCGTGGAGACCCGGATGGCGCGGATGGCCTCCTCGCTGGAGGGGTGCAGGGGGGAAGCGGTCATCGCAGCTCCACGCGGGGGAGGGGGAGGATGAAGGCGCCGCCCTGGTCCCGGTAGGCGCTATGGCGCCCCAGGATCGCCTCGGCGTAATTCCAGGCGAGGATCACCACCGCGCCGGGCCGGCGGGCGAGCAGCTGATCCGGGGAGAGCACGGGAAGGCCGGAACCCGGGGCGAAGGTGCCCTGCTTCTTCGGATTATCGTCCACGAGGAAGTCCAGGAACTCGTGGAGCCCGAAGTAATGCATCAGCGTCGTGACCGTGGCGGAGGCGCCGTAGCCCGCCAGCCGCAGGCCCCGGGCCCGGTATCCGGCGAGGAGGGATCGCAGCTCCGACCGCAGCCCTTGGAGTTCATCGGAGAAGCGGCGATAGGTCTCCAGCTTCCCGATCCCAGCCTCGGCCTCGGCGGCCATCCGCGCCGCCACGGTGGGCGCCGCGGTCCGGGGCCCGCCGGCCCGCTGAACCACGCCGCGGAAGGAGCCACCCTTCGTGGGGATGGCGAGCACGTCCACCAGCTCCAGGCCATGGGCGCGGAAGAAGCGGTCCATGGGCGTGATGGCGTGGTAGCAGAGGTGCTCGTGGTAGACCGTATCGAAGAGGCGCCGCTGAAGGATGTCCGGCAGGTAGCTCACCTCGAAGGTGAAGAGGCCATCCGGGGCCAGGAGTTCCGCGATGCCCTCCGCCATATCGGCGAGGGCGTCGCAGTGGGCGAAGACATTGTTGGCCGTCACGAGGTCCGCGGGGCCGTATTCGGCCCGGAGGCGGAGGGCCAGCTCTCGGGTAAAAAATGCCGCGACCGTCGGGATGCCTGCGGCCGTCGCCTTCTCGGCGATGCGGGCGGCGGGATCCACGCCCAGCACCCGATGCCCTGCCCCTTGGAAGGCCCTCAGCAGGGTGCCGTCGTTGCTCCCGATCTCCATGATCTGGGCGGGCCGACGCCACCCCGCCAGGGCCGCGACTTCGGCCGCGTAGGCCTGAAAGTGGGCCACGAGGCCCAGGGAGACGGAGGTCTCGTAGGTGTAGTGCCCGAAGAGCTCCGTGGGGTCCACCACGTCCAACAGCTGCACGTGCCCGCAGTCCTCGCAAAGGTAGAGGTCCAGGGGGTAGCTGGCCTGGGCGAGGGAGGCCTCCGCCGTACCCAGGTAGGCGTCCGCGATGGGGGTGGGCGGGTAGGGCACGGCCAGGACCACCCGCGCCGAGTCGCAAAGGCGGCAGGTGGTGCGGTGGGTGACGGGCAGAGTGGGCGGGGGCATCAGCACGGGGTTGCCGGCGAGGATTGAGGGGAAAAGAACGACGCACACCACGAAGACACGAAGACACGAAGGCCCACGAAGAAAAGCTGGAACGCGAATGGCGCGAATAAGGGGCCAATGACCGCGAATGCCCCCTTGGGCTGGACGACAAGCCATCCGGACCTCCGGTCCCAGGTCCAGCGCGCTGGACCTGCTTTCCAGGGCGCTGGACCTGCTTTCCAGGGCGCTGGACCTGCTTTCCAGGGCGCTGGACCTGC
>CAYWDR010000044.1:0-18831 GCA_964457075.1 uncultured Solibacteraceae bacterium | reverse complement strand
GCGTTTGAGATCGAGGAAGACGTGGCCATCGCCGGCCTTCACGGGGTAGCGGGTGCCATTGCCGGGCGGCTGGGGCGGCCCTTCCGCGCCCGTGCGGGGGGGCGCTTGCCGTTCGCGCAGGCGCAGCAGGGTTTGGCCCAGGCGGTCGGCGCTGATGGGCTTGAGGATGTAGTCGAGGGCGGCGGCTTCGAAGGCGCGCACGGCGTGCTCGGCAAACGCCGTGACGAAGATGATGGGGACGGCCCGGGGCAGCTCGGCGGCCACCTCCAGCCCGCTGGGGCCGGGCATCTGGATATCCAGGAAGAGGGCGTCCAGCTCGGGGGCCGCCTTCATGAAGTCGAGCAGGGCCTGGCCATCCGGCAGCTCGGCCACCACCTCGCAACCGGCCTCGCGGAGCAGGCGGGCCAGGCGGCTCCGGGCCAGGGGCTCGTCTTCGGCGAGGGCCACGCGCAGCGCTTTCATCGGGAATCTCCGTGGGCATCCACGTCCGCGAGGGTCCAGCCGTATTCGGTGTGGAGGTGGAAGCGGGCCTTTTCTCCGTAGGCGAGCTTGAGCCTCGCCTCCAGATTGCGCAAGCCGATGCCCTCGCCGAGGACGAGGGCGGCGGGGCGGCCCGTGTTCGCCACCTGCAGATGGAAGGCCTCGCGGATCCGCTGCCCCTTGATGCGCACCTCGCCGCCCTCGGGGTGGCCCGCGATGCCGTGCTTGAGGGCGTTCTCCACGAGGGGCTGCAATAGGAAGGGGGGCGCCATCACGGCGTCCAGCTCCTCGTCCCATTCCCAATGCACCTTCAGGCGGGTGCCGAGCCGGAGCTTCTCCACGGCGAGGTAGCGGCGCACCAGATCCCGCTCGTCGCCCAGGGGGGCGAGGGGGCGATCCCCGTGGCGCAGCAGGGCGCGATAGAGCTCGGCGAGGTCGAGGATGGCCTGCTCGGCCCGGTCCACGTCCTGCCTGACGAGCTCGGCCAGCCCATTGAGGCTGTTGAAGAGGACATGGGGGCTGAGTTGCCCCCGGAGGAGCACCCACTGGGCTTCCCGGAGCCGGGTCTCCGTGGCGGACTTCTCTTCCTCCGTGCGCTCTCCCAAGGCGATCATGCCGCCGATGAACATCATCATGGGCGTGCCCAGGAGGAGGTTCTGGCCCATGACGTGGCGAAGGGTCAGCGTGAAGGTGTGCCCTCCCTCGGTGACGAGGCCCCCCCAGCCGGCGAGGGTGAGGAGGCCGAAGTCGAGGAGGACGACGAGGGCGACCAGGGCGGCGCACCAGGGCAGGGCCTGGACCAGGCCCCGCGCGAGGGGTGCGTGGGAGCGGTCGTCGCCGGTGTAGCGCCAGGGCAGGGGCGTGAGGAAGCCATAGGCGAAGGACATCGCGAAGGGCGTCAATAGCGCGCTGATCCAGGCCACGGGGGGATGGCTGACGTGGAGCTTGGCGAAGTTGGTGGCCTTCAACAGGGCGAACAGGGCCGTGAAGGCGAGGACGATGGTCCAGGTGAACCGCCTTCGCAGGCGGCGCCGGTAATGCTGGGTGAGGGGCTGAAGCCGCATCCTTAGAGCTTGGCGGGGGCAGCGCCCCGGGCCAAGCCCCGTCGGCGGGCGGGCGGCTCCGGCCGCCCAGCCGTGGCATCCTGGGGGTGGAGTATGCATGTTCCTCAAGTCCCTGTTTCGACGCACCCGGCCCGAGCCGCCGCTATCCCCGGAATTGGATGAGGCCGTCGCCCGGAAATTGGCCGCCGAGGGCAAGGATCCGGGCGCCGTGGCGAGTCGGGCGGCGGACCCCCGCGAGGTGCCCCCTCGCCCCGAACTCGCGGGTTTCAACGGCTCCGTGCGCCTCGTGCTGACCCTGGATGGCCTGGGGGATGTGAAGGCGGTGGCGATGGATGGGGCCCCCTATGGGCACGTGCAGGAACTGGAAGCCTGGGCCTATGGCTGGAAATTCCATCCGGCGATTCTCGATGGCAAGCCACACGCCTGCCGGATGGTGTATGAAGTGAGTTGGAACCGTTCCTGATCCCCGGAGGCCCCCATGTCCTTCTTCGAACTCAGCGCCAACCGCCTCGGAGGCAAGGCCGAGGCCCTCTCCACCTATCAGGGCAAGGTCGTGCTCGTGGTAAACGTCGCCAGCGAGTGCGGCTTCACGCCCCAGTACGCGGGATTGGAACGGCTCTACGAAGCCATCAAAGGCCGGGGCTTCGAGATCCTGGGCTTTCCCTGCAACCAGTTCGGGGGCCAGGAGCCAGGCTCTGCGGAGGCCATCCAGGGCTTCTGCCAAAAGAACTATGGCGTGACCTTTCCCCTGTTCGAGAAGGTGGAAGTGAAGGGCGCAGGGAAGAGCCCCGTCTACGCCTTCCTCACGGCCGATCTCGGAGAGCCCAAGTGGAATTTCCATAAGTACCTCGTGGGCAAGGACGGCCAGGTTCTCGCGGCCTTTCCGAGCAGCGTGGAGCCCGAGGGGCCCGAGCTGAAGGCCGCCCTTGAGGCGGCCCTCCAATAGCCCTGTGGCGGAAGGCCTCGCCAAATTCCGGGTGCAACACCAGAAGCGGCTCTCCTGGATGCCCTGGCTCTACTTCACCCTGAAGGCGCGGCATCGCGCCTGGGCGGAGGCTTGGCAGGCGGAGGTGCAAGGGCATTTGAGGGAGCAGGAAACGGTGGTCCTCGGCGAGGGCTGCTTCGTGGCCCCAGAGGCGGCCATCTTCGGCGAGCCAGGACGGCCCGTGATCCTGGGCCACCGCTGCGCCATCGCGGCCCATGCCTTCCTCCACGGGCCCATCACCCTGGGGGACGACGTGAGCGTGAACGCCCGGGCCAGCCTGGATGGCGGCGCCAAGGGGATCCATATCGGGCGGGGCACCCGCATCGCCTCAGGAACCTCCATTTACGCCTTCGACCACGGGATGGATCCCGGGCGGGAGATCCGCGGGCAACCCGTCACCTCCAAGGGCATCCGCATCGGCGAGGACGTGTGGATCGGCGCCAACGCCGGGATCACGGATGGCGTCACCGTGGGCGATCACGCCGTCGTGGCCATGGGGGCCGTCGTCACCCGGGACGTGCCCCCCTGGGCCATCGTGGGAGGGGTGCCCGCACGCATCCTCGGCGATCGGCGTGAGACGGGGTCTGTCACGGGAGCGTAAACTGTTTCCAGCTATCCAGCGCTCCACCGGAGCGCTGTCCCATTCAGGCGCTCCGCGCCATCCTGGAGCTGGAACCTTTATGACCACCGCGGCCCCCGGCTTCTGTCCCAGCACCCTCGGATTCTGCCTGCCCCCATCCTCGCCCGCAGGCCCGACGCCGGAGGAGGCCCGCGCCCTCATCGCCGCCATGGGCGTGGCCAAGGTGGATTGGAGCACCTTCGGCCAGCACCTCGCCTTCGACCCCGAGTGCTACGTGCGCCGGCGCCTCTTCCTCAGCGACACCTGGGAGGTGCTGCTGCTCAATTGGCTTCCGGGCCAGAAGACGGCCATCCACGACCACGGCGATAGCCTGGGCTTCACGCTCGTCCTCATGGGCGATCTCGTGGAGACGAACTACCGCTGGCATGGCGAGGGCCGCGCCTTGGAAGTCTTCAAGGAGAGCCCCCTGGGACCCCACCAGATCACGACGGAGGCCCAGGATACGGTGCACGTGGTGAGCAACCGCAGCGCCGCCCCCGCCGCGAGCCTGCACCTCTACAGCCCGCCCCTCACCTACCTCCACGCCTACGAGCTCGAGAGCGGGAAGCGGAACTACATCGAGCCCAGCGAGAGCCGCTTCTACACCCGCTGAGCCTTCCGCCACACCCAAGCGCGAAGCCCACATGGAAAAGCGCGCCGAGCGCCAGCAGAAGCGCATCGCCGGAGGCGTCGCCACGGGAAAGCTCACCCCCCGCGAGACGGCCCGCCTGGAACGCCAGGAGGTCAAGGTGAACAAGGACATCGCCAAGGCGGAAGCCGATGGCAAGGTCACGAAGAAGGAAGCGGTCAAGATCGAGAAGGAACAGAACCGCGAAAGCCGCCGCATCCACCGGCAGAAGCATGACGCGCAAAAGCGCAATTAAACGGGGCGTCATAAATTCTGCCGGAGTTTCAAGCTACTCGGATGATGGGCAACCACCTTCCCGCAAAAACAGGTTCTCATTCGCCCTGGAGTGTTTTTATCAGCGTGCATCAGCGGTCATCAGTGTTGATCTTTTGCAAGAAAAGAAAAATCCAGCTCTGATGAACGCTGATGTTCGCTGATGAAAACACCTGTTGGACATCCCATTCTGTCTAGCGCTTACGAGTCAACGACGAGGGGGAATCTGCTGGCCTTGCATGGGCGTCTTGAGGGATCCCACGGAGCTGCCCCTTGTGAACCCATAGTGCACAAGCTTTCGCGCATTGGCACGGCCATGATGCATACCGAAATCATCACGACCACTGGGAAGGGCGCCGATGGAGCGCCCGATCCCGCTGGGAAGAACGGGAGCGTTGGGAGCGCCGACACCGGGTCGAGTCCGGTTGGCGCGACCGCCGCGGCGTCTGCGCACCTTGGGAGCGCGATGTGTGGGTCCGCGTTCCCGCGCCGTCGTTCCACGTGCGGATCCAGCTTCCGTAAACGTCCCGATTCAGCGGATCCAGTGGCTCTGGATGGCGGCCAGGGTGCCACCGCCCACGAGGACCCAGAGGAGGAGACCCTGGAGGAAGGGGCGGAGGCCCACGCGCTTCAGGGCCTCCCGGCTGATGCCCGCGCCGATGAGGAAGAGGGTGAGCACGAGGCTCCTGCGGGCGAGGGCGCTTACCCAGGCGCCGGCGGGCTTCAGGGCGGGGAGGTAGGTCACGAGGGCGGCGGCGGCGAGGAAGCCGAGGATGAACCAGGGGCGCTTGGTCTTGCCCGTCGCGGCCTGGCCGTTGCGGGCGGCCCAGGCGCCGATGCCCAACGTGAGGGGCACGATCCAGAGGGCGCGGGCCAGCTTCGTCGTGGTGGCCACCATGAGGGCCACGCCTTCGGTGCCGTAGCCACTGGAGGCGCCCACGACGCTGGAGGTGTCGTGGATGGCGAGGGCGGACCAGAGCCCGAAGGCGCGCTCCGGCATGTGGAGTAGGTGCCCCACGGCGGGAAAGAGGAGGAGGGCGGAGGCGTTGAGGAGGAACACGGTGCCGAGCGCCATGGCCAAATCCTCGTCCTCGGCGTGGAGCACGGGCGCGGCGGCCGCGATGGCGCTGCCTCCGCAGATGGCCGTGCCCACGGCGATGAGGGTGGCGGCCGTCGCGTGCACCTTCAGCCAGCGCCCGATGAGCAGGCCCAGCAGGAGCGTGACGCTGATGCCCACCACCGTGTAGGCGAAGCCCTGGAGACCCACGCGGGCGACTTCCTGAAGGTTCATGGCGGCCCCCAGTCCGATGACGGAAAAGCTGAGCAGCTTGGGCGTGAGCACCTTCGTGCGGGCGCCATGCGGGTGCCCGGCGCTGAGCGCGAGTCCGAGGCCCAGCAGGAGGGCCATCCAGGAGGGCACGCTGGGCCAGGGCAGGGCAAGGCCCGGCAGATCATGGCCGCCGGGGATCAGACAGAGCAGTCCGAGGAGGGGAAGGATCCAGGAAGCCATCCACCCAGTATGCCCCAGGGGCGGCCTTCTACTTGGCCTTGAGGGCGCGCGGCACGCCGTCGATCTCCTCGGGCACCTTCAGGCCGATGGCGGCGGCGAGGGTGGGCGCGAGGTCCACGGTGCCCACGGGCGTCGCCACCTTGCGGGCCTTCGCTGCGCCCCAGAACACGAGCGGCACGTGGCGGTCGTAGTCGTGAGGGCTGCCGTGGGTGGCGGGGAAGCTCAGGGGGATGAAGAGGGTGTGGGGCGCGAAGGCGCTAAGGAGGTCGCCACCGAGGCCCTGGGTCCAGGAGAGGCGCAGGCGTTCCCGCATCGTGAGCGTTTCGGGGTCGCGACCCTTCAGGCTCGCCATGGGCATCGCGGCGAGCTCCTCCGTGGTGATCGCGTCGAGGACGAAGGGCTGGGCGCGCATCCAGGCCTGGGCGGCCTTCACCACGGCGGCGCGATCCGCCTTCGCGGCCTCGATCACGCCCGCGTTGAACGAAAGGTTGCGGGGATCGGAACCGTGGAAGACGACATCGCCCGCGAGGGGGAAGGTGGCGCGGAGGTGCGAGTTGAGGGGGTCGAACACGGTGCGGCGGGGATCCAGGCGATAGGCCTGGTCCTTGGGGAGCTTGCCCTCCGCTTGAAGGCGCTCAGGGAAATCGGCGCACGCGTGATCCGACGCGAGCACGACCACGACCCTCGGGTCGATGGCCTTGAGGCGGGGCAGGAACCCGCCCAGGAGCGCGTCCAGGCGCAGCAGGTGATCCTCCATCTCCGGGCCGCCGGGCCCGTAGCGATGGCCCACATAATCGGTGGCGGAAAGGCCCACGGCCAGCAGATCGAGGCCCTGGCCCCGGCCCAGGCGCTCGGCCTTGATGAGAGCCTCCGCGGCGCGCAGGATCGCCTCGTCGAAGTAGGGAGAGGCGTTGAAGAGCGAGGACTTCGACACGTCCACGCCGCCAGCCTTGACGGTCTTCGGCAGGCCGAAGGGAATGCCCTTGCCCACGCCGCCCGGCGCGTCCATCAGACGGGGGCGGCCATCCAGGGCCTCCCACACGAGGGTGCGGCCTTTCAGCTGGTCGAGGAGGGCCGCGTTGTGGGCATGAAGCCAGGCGGGCAGCGCGGGGGCGTAGAAGGTGGACGTGGTGAAGCCCGCCTTGGCGTTCCACCAATACACGCCATCCGCCTTGCGGCCGGCCATGAGGATGGCGCCGCGATCCTTGCCCGCGACGGCGAAGCTGCGGTTCCGGGAATCGGCGGCCCTGAGCCATTCGCCCAGGGTGCGGGCCCGGAGGTTCTTGGGGCTGGCGTTGGAATCCGGCGCCCCCACGACGGGGTGCTGGGGGTCCTCCACGCAGTAGACTTCGCGGCCCGCGGCCGGTTCGAACCACTCGTTCTCGGGAATGCCCGTGGAGCCCGGATGCCTGCCCGTGAGAAGCACGGAGTGGCCTGGGCCCGTCTCCGTGCTGGCGTGGGCGTGGTAGGCCTTTTGAAAGTGGACGCCCTCCCTTAGCAGGCGGGCCAGGCCACCCTTGAACCGGGGGCTCAGGGCCTCCAGCCGCTCGGCGCTAAGCTGATCCACGCTGATGACGACGACGAGCCTGGGGCCCTTGGGACGTGGGCCTGCGAGGGCGGGCAGGGCCAGCAGGAAAAGGGCGGCCAGGAGGGCCAAGGTCCGGAGGATCATTCGGCGGGAGGGCATCCCACCACGCTGCCCTTGAATGGGCCCCAAGCCAAGCCCCTTTTCCATAAAAACGGTAGCCTGGGAGCATGATGTGGATCAGCCGGACGATCTCGGAGGTGCGCCCATGAGGGCCGAGGATCTGCTTCGACCCGGTCCTCCCGGTCTCCTCCTCCTCGACTCCGACGCCGAGCATGCCTGGGCCTGGGCCCTGGCCTGCCGGGAGGAGGCGAACCCGGCCTTCGCCCTGCGCTGGATTCGCGGTTCGCGCATGCGCACGCTCGGGGGCTTCCATGATGAGCTGGCCGCGGCCCTCCAGTTCCCGCCCCACTACAACCCCGGATGGGACGCCCTCAACGACTGCTTCAACGATCTCGAATGGCTCGAAGGGCAGGGTTTCGTCTTCCTCCTCCTGGACGCGGATCAGGTGCTGGCCGAGGCCGAGAGTGGATGGACCCTCCTCGCCGAGGTGGCGGATCAGGCCGCGGAGGCGTGGGGCGAGATGGATGAGCTGCCCTTCAGGCTCGTGCTGCAGGCGGAAGGACGCGCCATGGGCGAGCTGGAGAATCGCCTCGCCCGCCAGGGCGTGCGGGCGGAGCCGCTGCAGCTGCCGATGGTGAACTAGGCGGGCCCCTGGGAGGCCATGAACTTCGCCAGCTGCATCCGTGCCTCGCGCTGGATCTTCCGCCGCATCCACGGCGACCAGCCCAGTAGCCATCCCGGCAAGCCCAGCGCCTGTCGGCTCCACTTCCACATATCGAACTGATCCCTGTGCGCGAGGATGAGCCCTTCGTGGAATCCGAACTGGGCCTCGATGACGTTGTGGACCCGGCGCCCCGTCTTGCTGAAGGGGTACGTGGCCTCCCAGTGCACGGCGCCGCTGCCCTCATCCGCGTGGCGCACCTCGAAGGCGATCTCCAGCTCCGTGGCCCGGGCCGTGAGCATCGCCCACATGGCGCGCGCTTCGGCGGCTTTCAGGCGTCCGAAGGCGGGGTCCATGAACACGGCCTCGTCGTGGTAGCAGGCGCCCATGCCCGCGGCGTCCCGGCGCTGGAAGGCCTCGTAAAACCGCGTAAGCAGTTCGGCGTGGGGATGCATCAGAACTGCCCCTTGAAGGCTTCGAACTCGGCGCGTAGGGCGGCGAGTTCTTCCCTGAGGGTGGCCACTTCCGCGTCGAGCCCGGGGCGCCTTGAGGGGAGGGCGGTGGCGGGGAGGGGCGCATCGGCGTCGACGGGGCCTCCGAGCAATTGGGCCACGCGGGCCTCCCGGGCACCGGGGGCCTTGGTGAGGCGAAGGGCGAGGGGCGGCTCCGATTCCATGAGGCTTTGGAGGGCGGCCTCCACTTCGGCCAGATCCGCGAAGGCGTACATGCGCTTGCAGTTCGTGCGCAGCTCGCCGGGGGTCTGGGGGCCGCGGAGCAACAGCTCCGCCAGGATGGCGGCCTCCTGCTCCGAGAGGTGCCAGGCCTGCTTGACGAGGTGGGCGTACTTCATGGCGCGGCCGGGCCAGCGTTCCGCGAGCCCCTGCTCCACGAGGGAGTCCACGGCCGCCTCCGCATCCGCCTCGCCGATTTGCAGCACTGGGTCCCGATTGCTGGATTGGTTGCAGGCGTTGGTGAGCGAGTTGAGGGAGAGGGGGTAGACGTCCGGCGTGCTGAGCTGCTTTTCCAGCAGGCAACCGAGGGCGCGGCATTCCAGGGGTTCCAGGAGGGGCAGGCTCATTTCAGGATTTTCCACCCCTGGCGCGGTCCTGGCCATCCCGGATCTCGTTTGGGGGGGACTAACCACTTGAGCGGTGAACTTCGTTAGCCTCTACTCCAAAGCCTGCCCTTGATCTGTCTCCCCGGAGGTCCCATGACCGGATGGATGTCGCGCCTATCGAAACTCGCCCTCGGCGCCGCCCTGGCCCTGCCCCTCGCCGCGAGCTCCGAGCCCCTCTCCGATCGGGTGGTGGCCTACCGCATCGATGGGAAGTACGACCCCAAGGCCCACACGGTGACGGCCACGGAAACGCTCACTTACGTCAACAAGACGGGCGTGGCCCTGGATCGCTTCCCCTTCCACCTCTACTTGAACGGCTTCCAGCCCAAGTCCACGTGGATCAGGGAGGCCCACCGCGACGGTTCCCGGGATTTCGGAGGCGATTCCGGATGGGAGGCCAAGAAGACGGGCTCCAATGAGATCACGTCCTTCCATGTGGAGGGCCTGGGGGATCTGAAGTCCCAACTGCGCTTCATCAGCCCCGACGACGGCAACCCCGATGACCGCACGGTGGTGGAGGTGAAACTCCCCAAGCCCGTGGCGCCCGGCGCCTCCATCACCTTCCGCATCGGCTTCAAGGCCACCTTCCCCGAGGTCATCGCCCGCACGGGCTATAAACGCGATTTCCTGCTCGCGGGCCAGTGGTTCCCCAAGGTGGGCGTGTGGTGGAAGGGCCAGTGGAACTGCCATCAGTTCCACGCCTCCACGGAGTTCTTTGCCGACTACGGCACCTATGACGTGAACCTCACGTTGCCTGCCTCCCACCACTTCGGCTCCACGGGCGTCGTCACGGCGGAAAAGGCGAACGGCGACGGCACGAAGACGGTGAGCGTCCACGCGGAGGACGTGCATGACTTCGCCTGGACGGCGGATCCCCGCTACGTGGTGACGGAGGACGACGTGCTCCTGCCCTCCGGCAAGAAGCACATCCGCGTGCTCATGCAGCCGGGCCGCGCGGACTCCACCCGCCGATACCTCCAGGCCCTCAAGGGCACCATGCAGAAATTCGAGGCCTGGTACGGCCCCTATCCCTACCCCCAGATCACCATCGTGGATCCACCCCACGGCGCCGATGGCGCCGGGGGCATGGAGTACCCCATGTTCATCACGGCGGGCACCAGTTGGAAGATGCCCAAGGGCATGCACCTGCCGGAAATCGTCGTCGAGCACGAGTTCGGTCACCAGTACTGGTACGGCATGGTGGGCAGCAACGAGTTCGAGGACGCCTGGCTGGATGAGGGCCTCAACAGCTACAGCGAAGTGAAGGTGCTTGACGCCCTCTACGGCAAGGACACCGGCGTGATGAACCTGCCTTTCGGAACCGTGGGCAGCCGCGGCCTGCAGCGCCTTTCCTATTCAGGCATCGCGGAATACGACCCCATGACCCGGAACGGATGGAAGTACGCCAGCGGCGGCGCCTATGGCGGCACGAGCTACGGCAAGACGGCCACGGTGCTGCTCACGCTGGAACACCTCATCGGCGAGGCCAAGGTGCAGGAGGCCCTGCGGGTCTACTTCATGCGCTTCCGCTTCAAGCACCCCACGGAGGAGGATTTCATGGCCACCGTGAACGAGGTCGCGGGCCAGAACCTGGATTGGTACTGGAACCAGGCCGTGAAGGGCACGGCCCGCCTCGACTACCGGGTGCGGAAGGTCACCTCCGAACGGGTGGAGTGGTACGCCAAGCCCACGGGCCCCGAAAAGAAGGGCGAGGTGGCTTATCTGAGCCATGCGATGGTGCATCGCAAGGGCGACTTCACCTTCCCCGTCACCCTCGTGGCCACCTTCGATAACGGCGAGGTGGTGAAGGAGGCTTGGGATGGGCAGGATCGATGGAAGCGCTGGGAGTGGACGAAGAAGGCCCGGCTCGCATCCGTGGAAATCAACCCCGGGCAGGCCATCCTGCTGGATTTGAATCGCTTCAACGATAGCTACGTGGTGAAGGCCGATTCGCGGGCCACCACCAAGCTCGGCACCTATTGGATGGGCATCACCCAATGGGCCTCCCAACTTCTGTCCTGGCTGGTTTAGGAGCGCCTCGATGACCCTCAATGCCGCCACCCCCTCCGCCCTCTCCCGGGTGCTGCGCCACCACCGGATCATCTGGTGGATCCTGGCCGTTTCGCTGATCCTCGCCTGGCTGGGCAGCCTTCCGGCCCGCTCCGCCTTTGGTGAAGTGCTGGATCACAGCCAGGCCGCCGGGCGCTTCGTGAACGGGTTCGATCTCGCGGCCTTCGCGGATCTGTTGAACCCCTCCGAGATTCCGCAAATGGCCCTCTTCTCCGCTTCCATGGCCCAGCTCCTCGTCTTCTTCGTGTTCCTGCTCTTCCTGGTGGGCGGGGTCTATGCCGCCTACGCGTCGGAGACGCCGCTCGGCACCGGGGATTTCTTCCGGGCCTGCGGCGCCCACTTCTGGCGCATGGGGCGGCTGACCCTCACTTCCCTGATCCCCTTCGGCATCCTGGGCGCGGGCTTCGCGTTGCTGAAGACCTTCTCGGAGCGCCTCGCCGAATCGCCCAACGAGCGCGCCGAGGACTACGCCTTTTGGGCGGGGCTCCTCGCGCTGGGGCTCCTCCTCATGTGGGTGAGGGCGTGGTTCGATTTGGCCCAGGCCCGCACGGTGGCGTGGGGGGAGCGGGGCATGTTCAAGACGGCCCTGCGCACCTTCCGCCTCGTCAGCTTCCGCCTCTACCTGGGCTACGTGGGCATCGCCCTCGTGCGCCTCACCCTCGTGGCCGGAGGCCTTTGGATCTGGGCCCGCATGGCTTCAGGGGGGGCACTGAAACCCTTCCTGCTCTTGGAGGGCATCGTCCTCGTCCACATCGTCACGCGGCTTTGGCAGCGGGCGGCGAGTGTGCGAGCGATGGAGGCAGTGGCCCGAGGCTGAACTACTTTCCCACCAGCCCCACCATCGGGCTGCTCGCGCTGGCCGTGAGCCGCCTGGCCATGCGCCCGCTCTCGTAGGCGAGCCGGCCCGCTCGCACGGCGAAGTCCATGGCCTCGGCCATCTTCGTGGGCTCGCCGGCCTCGGCGACGGCGGTGTTGAGCAGCACGCCGTCGGCGCCCAGCTCCCAGGCGACGGCGGCGTCGCTGGCCGTGCCCACGCCGGCATCCACGATCATGGGCAGGCCGTAGGGGGCGAGCACCTCGCGGATGAGGGGCAGCACGTGGGGATTCTGCACGCCGAGGCCCGAGCCGATGGCGCTGCCGAGGGGCATGACCGCGGCGCAGCCGGCGTCGGCCAGCTTCTTCGTGAGGATGGGATCCGCGTTCACGTAGGGGAGGACGATGAAGCCCTCCTTCACGAGGATCTTCGCGGCCTCCAGCGTCTCCTCATTATCGGGATAGAGGTTGCCTGGATCGCCGATGACTTCGAGCTTGATCCAGGGGGTGTCCAGGGCCTCGCGGGCGAGGCGGCTGACGCGCAACGCCTCCTCGCGGGTGTAGCAGCCGGCCGTGTTGGGGAGGAGGGCGACCTCCTTGGGGATCCAGTTGAGGATGTTGTCTTCGCCCTTGGCGTTGAGGTCGAAGCGCCTCACCGCAAGCGTGACCATGTCCACGTGGGCGGCCCGGTAGCAGGCCTGCATGGTGGCGAAGTTCCTGTACTTGCCCGTGCCGAGGATCAGGCGACTGGCGAAGGTTCTTCCGGCGACGACGAGGGCGGACATGGGGAACTCCTGAACTGCAAGTGTAGACCCCAGGCGAGGCCCAGCAGAGCCCCCACGGCGTGGGCGGCGGGCATCCCCTCCCAGGCGGCGCCCGGGGCCAATGGATGGGCTCCCGCCGCCAGCTCCAGGCCCGCCTTGGCCCAGGCCCCGGCTCCAAGGAAGAGGGCTTCGGGGCGGCGCCCGGAGCGGAAGAGGGGAAAGGCGGCCGCGACCCACAGGAGACAGGCGAGGCCTGAGGCCCCCCGGTAGGGCCTGCCCTCCAGGAAGGGCAGGAGGAGGAGGCTGGAGAGGGGAAGGAGCCAAGCCAGGGCAGCCAATAGCCGCCGCCGGGGCCCGGGGGCCAAGAGCGCGAGGGGCAGCAGGCAGGCCCCGAGGTTCACGATCGCGTGGCCAGGATTCCAGTGGGCGAGGGGGCCCGTCCACAGGCGCCAGGGTTCCTGGAGCGCCGCACCCGTGAGATCCCAGGGACTCAACGGCGGCGCCGCAGCGCGAGAAGCAGCAGGGCCGCGCCGCCCACTTCGAGAAGGCCAAAGGCGCCGCCCCAGCCTTTGCCGCCCGTCTGGCGCAGGCTGAGTCCCTGCTTATCTACCATGTCCACGTCCGTGCGACGGCCTTCGGCCACTTCCGCCTTGAAGGCGCCCACTTCGGCATCGAGGTTCTTGGCGAGGTCGGCCATGGCGAGCTTCAGGCTATCGCTCGCGTCGCGGCGGAGCAGCTCCTCCTGGGCCACGGCCGTGGTGCTGCCCTTGATGGTGTTCTGGCCGGGGGCCCGCATGAGGAAGGTGCGGGTGGGGACGTGGAAGACGGCGGCGTCGATGAGGGTGGAGGTGCTGTTCTTCTCGGCCGGCAGCACGAAGGCGCCGACGATGGTGAGGTAGGCGAAGCTGTACCACTTGGGATCCGTGTGCTGGATCTGATCCACGCTCACGAGGGCGACGACGTCCACGTTGAACATGCGGCACACCTGATCCAGGTTGTCGAAGCCGCCGTCGGAGCGGAGGTAGGCCGTGGGGATGGGCTTGATCTCGCCCACCCAGGGCTTGTCCTTGAAGGCGGCGCGCAGCATCTCCACGAGGGGCTTCTCCTGGGGGCCCGGCACGGCGTGGTCGTCGCGCCAACCACCGCCTCCGGGGACGAAGGCGACCCCCAGCTTGAGGGGCACCTGGAGGCGGACGCTCCCGGGCTGGGGCTGGGGCGCCGCCTGGGCCTTGGGGTAGAGGTAGGCCATGAGGCTGCTGCGACGGGTCTGGGTGGTGGGGTGGATGCACCCGCTGGCAAGCAGCATGAGCGCGAGGGGGAGGGCGAAGGCGCGAGGGGACATGGGGGCTCCAGAAGATCAGTGGCCGAGGCCGAGGGAAGCGCCGCAGAACTGCCGGAAAAAGCTGCGGCCGAACCAGGCGCAGGCCCAGGCGCCGAGGGCGAAGAGGCTGGCGGCGAGGAGGAGGGAGGGGCGGAGGCGACGCATGGGGGCTCCAGTCAGTACGGTAGGGTATTGAATGCCGTACGCAAACGTATGGTATCCATCCGCTGCCGCACGTCAACCCCTCCGCGGACCCATACCTGCGGTAACGTATGGCTTGGGCCTCCTCCCCATCTGCGGATCCTGCATGCCACCCAAACCTGCGGCCAAGCCCCCCCGGACCGTCCGGCGTCCCAAGGCCGCCGCCAAGCCCGCGCCCCGCGGCTCCCTATCGGCTCAGGATTGGATCCGGGCCGCCCTGAACCTCATCATCCGCGAGGGCGTGCAGGCCGTGGCGGTGGAACCGTTGGCCCGCGAAATCGGCGTGACGAAGGGTTCCTTCTACTGGCACTTCGAGAACCGCGACCACCTCGTGAAGGAGGCCCTCAAGGCCTGGGCCGAGGATCAAGGCCGCGACGTGGTGGCCCGCTGGGGCGGCGTGCAGGATGCCGAGCGCCGCCTGCGGGTGCTGCTGTTCGCCGCCTTCGAAGACCAGGAGAACGGTCTCCTCTTCGCGGCGCTCTCGGCCAGCAGCGAGGATCCCCGCGTGCGGCCCTGGCTTCGGCGCGTCACGGAGCAGCGCCTCGCCTTGGGCGTGGAGAGCTTCACGGCCCTGGGCCTGCCGGAGATCGAGGCGAAGCAGAAGGCGCTGCTGGCCTACGCCGCCTACGCGGGCTACTTCCAGCTGCTGCGGGCCACGCCGGCGGCGGTGGCGGGCGTGTCGGATCTGAGCGGCTACGTCCATCACCTCGTGGACGGCCTCGTACCCCCGAAAAAGGCAAAGCGATGAGGCCGGAGCAGGAGCGAAGGGCCACCGGCGTACGAAGTACGACGGCCCGTAGGGTGGCCGTCCAGGAGGGACGGCCATGAGGAAGGACAAACTCTCCCCGGCCCGGCTGAAGGCCCTCGTGAAGGGCGAGGTGGCAAGCGCGAATCTGCAGGAGTGGCTGGCCCTCGATATGGGGGCCCTGCTCGTCAACGTGCTGCGGGAGGAGGGCGCGAAGGCGCCCGGCGCCGCGTGGCTGGAGCTGGTGCGCGCCCTGCCGCTCACCCGCCGCATCGAGGCCATCGCCCTCCATCTGCTGGATCGCCACCCGGAGCTCTTCGAGGGGCTCGCGGAGCATCCCTCGGATACCGTGCGCATTTGGGCCGCCATGATGGTGGGCCTCGGCGCCAAGCGGCCCATGGAGAAGCGCCTGGCTCAGCTGAGGCCCTTCGCGGCCGACTCGCACTTCGGCGTCCGGGAGTACGCCTGGATGGCCTTCCGCCCCCACCTTTCCGCCCAGCTTCACGAGGGGCTGGGCCTCCTCGTGGACGAGGCCCGGCAGGGCGACGAAAACCTCCGGCGCTTCGCGTCGGAAGTGAGCCGTCCCCGCGGCGTGTGGTGCGCCCATATCCAGGCCCTCAAGCAGCAGCCCGAGCAGGCCCGGGGGATCCTCGAAGCCCTCAAGGCGGACCCCAGCCGCTACGTGCAGACCTCCGTGGCCAACTGGATCAACGACGCCAGCAAGGATCAGCCCGCCTGGGCCCTGGAGCTGGCCAAGGCCTGGGAGGTGGAGCCCAACGTCACCACGGAATGGATCCTCAATCACGGCCTGCGCACGCTCCGCAAGCGGCAGGCCTGGGGTGTTTCCTAAAATTGTTGATAGGGTGGCTCATCCCCTTGGAGGTGGGTCATGAGCGTTCCCGTCCTCATGGTTCCCGGATGGCAGAACTCTGGCCCCGGCCATTGGCAAAGCCTGTGGGAATCGCGCATCAAGGGCGCGCTCCGGGCCGGGATGCCGAATTGGGAGTTCCCCCACCGGGAGGCCTGGGTGGAGGCCCTGGAGGACGCCCTTGCCAGCTCCTGGCGGGAGACCCAAGTGCCGCCCGTGCTCGTGGGCCATTCCCTGGGCTGCCTCACCATCATCCACTGGGCGGCGGCCTTCGAACGCCCCATCGCGGGGGCCCTGCTCGTGGCGCCCGCGGACGTGGAGCGGCGGGACTGTCCACCCCCCCTTCGGAATTTCGCCCCCGCGCCCCGGTTCAATCTGCCCTTCCTCAGCCACGTCGTGGCGGCGGATGACGATCCTTACTTGGAGGAGGCGGTGGCGCGGGGGCTGGCGGCCTCCTGGGGATCGGCCTTCACGCTCGTGCGTGGGGGCGGCCACCTGAACGCCGCCTCTGGATACGGAGAATGGCCCGCCGGCGAGGCCTTGCTGCAAGAATGGCTGCGATGATCCCCCTCCTTCCGCCCCCCCACATCCAGGAAGTTCCCTTCGCCTCCGCCCCCGCGCCCTTCCCCGGGCCCATCGAGACGCTGCGAAGCCCCGACGGCCGTTGGCTCCTCGTGCACGTGGGGGCGCGCTATCCCGAGAAAACGCTGAAATCCGAGCACGCCCTCCTGCTCTTCGATCTGAAGGGGGGTGGGACCTCCCGCCTGCTGAACTACGAGCGCCACGCCGACGCCTGCTTCAGCCCCGATGGCCGCCATCTGCTGGTGACGGAATGGAGCGCCCCCGACGCCGCCTCCGTGCGCCTCTACCGGCTCGAGGGCGCCCCCGTGCGGGCCAGCCTGGAGCGCTGGATCGGGCCCCTCCACCGGCAGGTGAGGTCCAGCTCCTTCCAGGTGCTCGGATGGCAGGATTCCAAGACCTTCCGCCTTCAGTGGTGGGGTTACGGCGGCGAGGCCGAAGCCAAGTCCTTCCGGAAAGGCCTCGAAGTGCGCCTGGATGATGGCGTGAAGGAGGTCTACCCCCGGGAGGAAGGGGCCGACCACCCCTCCGACGATCCTTCGCGCTGAGCCTTCAAGTAGTCGCGAATTAATCGTAATAGCTGATTTAATACGTAGTTGAAATCGACGATTCATCGGCGATTTCAACTAAAGCTTGCGAAATCCCGGGCCGCCATGCCAAGGTGTGATTCACCAATGGAGGAGCGATCCCCATGAGTACCCCGCCGGAGGATGTGCATCCGGGGATGGCGGGTGAAAGGGGAGGATCGCCGAAGGGTTCGCGGGACACACGCGCGCACCTTGGACGACGGGGCTAATACCCCTCGGCTGTCGCCCGGGCCACCCCGAGCGAAGTGCCTGAGGACGAAGCCCCCGGGGGATCCCCCTTCACGGCTTGGTTCGAGGACCTCCACACCCTGGAGGTCCTCGCCATGTCCACCCCATCGCAACGCGCTGAAGCCCGGCTTGCCCAGGAGTGGCTGCTGCGGCTCTGCCGGGTGGATTCCACCAGCGGCCGCGAGGCGGAGGTGGCGCCGGCGCTCTCCGACATCCTGCGCGAGGCGGGCGCGGACAAGGTCGAAACGCACCCCCTGGGGGATGGCCGGTGCAATGTGCTGGCCATCTGGGGCCGGCCCCGCCTCCTCTTCAGCACCCACCTCGATACGGTGCCGCCCTTCATTCCACCGGCGCTGCGCGACGGTGCCGTGTGGGGCCGGGGCGCCTGCGACGCCAAGGGCCAGATCGTGGCCCAGCTCATGGCCATCCAGCGCCTGGTGGCGGAGGGCCTGGGCGGCTTCGCCTGGCTGGGGGTGGCCGGGGAGGAAACGGATAGCCGGGGAGCTCAGGCCGCCCTGGCCTTGAAGGAACGCCTATCCGGATGCGTGGCCCTCATCAACGGCGAGCCCACGGAACTGAAGCTCGCCGCCGGCCAGCGCGGCGTGGAGCACTGGTGCCTCCGCTGCGTGGGGAAGAGCGCCCACAGCGGATCGCCGGAGCTGGGCGCCAGCGCCAGCTGGTCGCTCATCGACTGGCTCACGCGGCTGCGCGCGGAGGCGCTGCCCCTGGACGCGAACCTGGGCCCCGAGGTCTGGAACCTCGGCCTCATGCGCGGCGGCGAGGCCACCAACGTGGTCAGCTCCCATGCCAGCGCCGACCTCCTCGCGCGCACCGTGCCGGACACCCGCTTCGGCGCCGCCCTGGAGGCCACGCGCCCCGTGGAAGGGTTCGCGGAACGCCGCCTCGCGGAGCCTTGGGATGCATATCCGGAAGTGCCCGGCTTCCCCCAGGCTCCCATGCCCTTCGGCTCGGACGCGCCCCAGCTGCGGGAGCTCATCGCAGATCGCACCGTCGTGCTCGTGGGCCCCGGATCCATTTCCGTGGCCCACACGCCGGAGGAACACCTCCGCATCGACGAGCTCTTGGCCGGGGTCGACCTCCTCCAAGATCTGGGCCGCCACTTTCTGGGAGCGGGGCGCAGCGGTGGCAAGGCGCGAAAACGGGTGGCGGTCGCGCAATGAACACTCCCCTGCCTTTGAAGGAATCCCATGCCTTTTACGCCCGTTGGTTCAACCGGCATTCATCGTCTCGCGGGCGGCCTTTTTCGGGCGGCCTTGAATTCCGGATCAGAAAAGCTGGCCGCGGAGAACGCGGAGGGCGCTGCGCGCCTTCGCGGAGGGACGCGGAGAAAAGCCGAGAAAAGCAGGAACGCAGAAGGCGCAGAAGGACGCAGAAAAATGCAGGCCCCTGGAGTGAGGCCTCCGGGCGCTTTGCGCCCAAGGGCCGCTTGCGGCCCTTGGTTCAGGGCGGGGCTCAGGCCGGCTCACCAAAAGGCCGGCCTGAGCCCCGCCCTGAACCTTGGAGGCCGGTGGTTCGGGTGGGTCGCACTCCCTTCGGCGGTTTCTGCGTGGCGCGCAGCGCCTTCTGCGTCTTCTGCGCCCGCTTTTCCTTCCCACTGGGTGCACTTCAGGCGTTTTCAGCTCTTCTGCTTTTCTCCGCGTCCAGTTTTT
>CAYWDR010000043.1:0-18869 GCA_964457075.1 uncultured Solibacteraceae bacterium | reverse complement strand
GACCCCCCCATGCGTGCTAAACCCACTACGATGCTCTGGGCAAACTGGCGGTGCACCTCCAGGAAGTCTCCATCGTCTACTATCCTGCTTATGACCTCACGCATGTCGTATGGTTTCACTGGGTCATCGGGAACAACGCGGGCCAGCGATTCGTCGATGCGGTTAGGGTCGTCGTATGAAGTGGAAACGGGTGGGTCTTCCATGTTGTTTTGGGGCAAGAAGCTCAGAAGACGCCGTACCTCGTTGAGGCATTCGTCCTCCGTGGCATGGCTGAAGTGGGCCACGCCGCTGAGCCTAGCGTGGCTCTCGGCGCCTCCCAGTCGCTCGTGAGTTACCTCTTCGCCTGTGGCGGCCTTGATGACATCTGGACCTGTGATGAACATCTGGCCTATGTCCTGGACCATGAAGACGAAGTCTGTGATTGCAGGGGAATACACAGCGCCGCCGGCACACGGGCCCATGATGACTGAGATCTGAGGGATGACGCCGGAGGCCAGGGTGTTGCGCAGGAAGATATCCGCGTAGCCGCCGAGGCTCACGACACCCTCCTGGATGCGGGCGCCGCCGCTGTCGTTGAGGCCGATCATGGGGCAGCCCAGCTTCATGGCCTGATCCATCACCTTGCAGATCTTCTTGGCGTACATCTCGGAGAGGCTGCCGCCAAATACCGTGAAGTCCTGGGCGAAGACGGCCACGGGGCGGCCATCCACGCGGCCGAAACCCGTGATCACGCCATCGCCGGGGATCTTATCGATGCCGGGCGTGCGGTTCACGACGAGGGCATCCATCTCCTCGAAGCTGCCCTCGTCGAGGAATGCGTTGATGCGCTCGCGCGCCGTGAGCTTGCCGCCCTCATGCTGCTTGGCGACGCGGGCCTCGCCCCCGCCCGCGAGCGCGGCGGCGTGTTTGGCCTTGAGGGTCTCAAGCTTCTTTTCGAGGGACATGGGGGCTCCGGGCACGGACAACTGTGGGCAAACTCCCTAGTTTACTCCGGCCCGCCCGGATTCCTGGAGGGTGGTTTCCGCCACCCAACCGGCGAAGTCCTCCGCCCAGCTGGAAAATCGCTCTTCGATGCGGGCGATGCCCGACCCGCCGAATCCCGCCCGCAGGGTGCGGTGGTGGGCGGCCAGGAGCAGCTGGCCGTCGGAGGCGCGGACGAGTTTGAGATCCCAGGTGGCGCTGCTGCAGTTCCCACTGGCGCTCACGATGCGACCCCCGAAGCTGCTGCCAGCCTCGGCATCCACGATGCGTGCCAGGAGGATAAGGTCTCCCCCGGAACGGGTGAGGGCCGCCCGTTCCTTGAAGGCGGTGCGCAGGGCCCCTTTTAGGAGGGGGGCGAAGAGGTCCGTCAGGCGGGTGGCCGTGGCAAGGTCGCGTCCCTCGGCGCCGGGCCTGAGCATGACGGGATCGGCCCAGTCTCCGGCGCGGAGGGATAGGCCGTCGAGCTTCAGACCCGGACGCACCCACACGAAGTCAGCCTCAGCCCCTTTTGCGAAGACGGCATCTGGGCCGAACCACCCTGGGTCCAGCAGGCCGTCATCCAGCTTCACGGGCGGGGCCTGCGCCTGGCAGGGCGCAACCGCCAGGAGCCCCGGAGCCGCGAGGAGGAGGGCGATTCGGCCCCGGCGCACGGCTTAGTTCCCGGCGGCCTGGGCGAGGTAGGCGCCGAATTGATCGGCCCACTTCACGAGCTTGCCGTCGATGGTGCTCATGCTGGTGCCGCTGATGGTCCGGTGATGACCGGCGAGGAGAACTTCCCCGGTCTTGGGATCTACGATCTTGAAATCGAAGGTGACGGTCTCTGAACCTGCGCCGAATCCTACCAGCCACTTGGCGGCGGAGGAGCCGGCATTGCAATCGGCGATGCGGCCGATGAGCTCCAAATCGCCCTCGTTACGGGAGAACTTGGCCTTGGTGCCAAAGGCGCCCGTCAGGGCCCCGCGCAGGGTGGAGGGAATGGTATCCGTGAGCACCGTGGCCTTGGCGTTGTCCTTCCCATCCCGGCCTTTATCCAGCATGGCGGGGTCCTCCCAAGGTTTCATCCAGACGGAGTGACCGGCCAACTTGAGGTTGGGCTTGATCCAGATGAAATCGATGGCTTCAACCCCGGACTTGGCCAGGGTGACCTCGCCCCCGAACCAGGCAGGATCCAAAAGTCCCTTATCGAGTTTGGGGAGCGGGGCGGGAATGGGCTTCGGGGCAGGCTTGGGCGTGGCCACGGCAGGGGCCGTAGGTGCGGAATCAAGGGGCGTGGTGACGGCCCCGGCCGCGGACTCAGGGCCTGCCACCGGCGCGGGTTGGGCTTCTTGGGCAAGGACAGGGAGGGATGAGATCAAAGCCATGGCTAGCCACTGACGCATTTATGCTCCTGGGGGAAAGGATCATGCTAGCAAGTCATGAAGCGATCAGGGACACATCTTCCCACCGGCCCTCATGGCAGCCTGTTTGCCCACGCAGGGTTGGCGAGCGTTGCGGATCATCCATAGGGGCCCTGCTCTAGACACGACGTCCGAAGTCGTACCGCATCGGCGACCAGACCGAGTCAGTATCGAAAATGCCATCAGCGTTCATCGGCGTTCATCATTGCCAGGCTTTTGGTTTGAAAAGAAAAAGCTGGCTCTGATAAACGCGGATAAAAGCTGATGAAAAACCTTCCCCTCTTGGCTCCCTTGATCGCACCAATGCGACTCAATTCAGGGATTGGAGCCATGCGGCAATTGCTAGGCCGCCATGTTTAGCACGGAGCCCAGCCTCCCGGATCACACCACGCAGCGGATCACGAGCGCCGTGTTGATGCCGCCGAAGGCGAAGTTGTTGCTGAGGAAGGTCTGGGCCTGCATTTTCCGGGGGGCGCCCTGGAGGTAGTCCAGGTCGGCGCAGCGGGGGTCGGGGTTGCGCAGGTTCAGGGTGGGGGCGGCCCAACCGGCCCGGCTCATTTTGATGCCCACCCAGGCCTCGATGGAGCCGCAGGCGCCGAGGGTGTGGCCGAAGTAGCTCTTGAGGGAGGTGATGGGGACGGCCCGCTGGAAGACCTCCCGGGTGGCGTGGCTTTCGGCGATATCGCCGTGCTCCGTGGCGGTGCCGTGGGCGTTCACCCAATCAATGGCCTCGGGGGGCAAGTCCGCATCCTCCAGGGCGAAGCGGATGGTGTCCGCCATCGTCTCCTTTTGGGGCTGCGTGATGTGGGCGCCGTCGGAGTTGGTGCCAAATCCGAGCACCTCGGCGTAGATGCGGGCGCCCCGGGCGAGGGCGTGATCGCGGTCTTCGAGGATGAGGGTGCAGCCGCCCTCGCCGATGACGAGGCCGTCGCGGTCGCGGTCGAAGGGCTGGGGGGTGCCGCCGGGATCGTCGTTGCGGGTGCTCGTGGCGTAGAGGGTGTCGAAGACGGCGGCCGTGCAGATGTTCAGCTCGTCGCTGCCGCCGGCGATCATCACGGTCTGCTTGCCGTACTTGATGGCTTCAAAGGCGTAGCCGATGGCCTGGCTGCTGGAGGTGCAGGCGGTGCTCGTGGCGATCATGCGGCCCGTGAGGCCGAAGTAGACGCCGATGTTCACGGCGGCCGTGTGGCTCATGGCCTGGATGTACCCCGTGGCGCTGATGCCCGTGAGTCGGCCCTGGGCGAGGTTCTTTCCCAGGGCGAGCATGGGCTCGATGCTGCCGAAGGAGCTGCCGTAGGCGACGCCCACGCGGCCCTGCTTGAGGATGGGGTCGTCCAGCAGGCCCGCGTCTTGAAGGGCCAGCTCCGTGGCCCGCACGCCCAGGAGGGCGACGCGGCCCATGGAGCGCACCATCTTGCGGGGATAGTGGGCGGGGATCTCGAAGTGATCGACGGGGACGCCGAGCCGCGTCTGGATCTCCGCGTGCTGATCCCACTCGGTCATGACGCGCACGCCGCTCTGGCCCGCCTTGAGCTTGGCGGAGATCAGCTCCCAGGAATCGCCCAGGGGCGTGACGCCCCCCATGCCGGTTACGACGACGCGGCGCATCAGACCATCCCGCCGTTCACGCCGATCACCTGCCGCGTGACGTAGCCGGCGGCGTCGGAGCAGAGGAAGCTCACGGCGGCGGCCACGTCCTCGGGCTGGCCCACGCGGCCCATGGGGATGGCCTGCAGGGCGCGCTCCAGCACGAGCTCATCCACCAGCTCGGATTCGATGAGGCCGGGGGCCACGCAGTTCACGGTGATGGCGCGGGTGGCCAGCTCCACGGCCAGCGCCTTCGTGGCGCCGATGAGCCCCGCCTTGGCGGCGCTGTAGTTCACCTGCCCACGGTTGCCCACCACGCCGGAGACGCTGGAAATGGTGACGATGCGGCCCCCCTTGCGCGTCTTCACCATGGGGAGGACGAGGGGCTGCACCACGTTGAAGAAGCCGTCGAGGCCCACGGCCAGGACCTGATCCCAATCGTCGCCGCTGAGGGCGGGGAAGGCGCCATCCCGCGTGATGCCCGCGTTGCAGACGACGCCGTAGTAGGGGCCGTCCGTGGCCACCTTCGTCTCCAGGGCCTCCACGGTTTGGGCGCGATCGGCGATATCGAAGGCGATCCAATCCGCCTGTCCGCCGGCCCCGGTGATCGTCGCCACGAGGGCCTGCGCCTCATCCACCCGGCTGCGGCAGTGGACGGTGACCTTGAATCCATCCTGGGCCAGGCGCAACGCGATGGCCCGGCCGAGGCGGCCGGTGGCCCCCGTCACGAGGACGGGGCGGGAATGGTAGAGGTTGGTACGGGTCATGGGACTTCGATGGCTTTCAGGGTGGCATGGGCCACACGGATCCCGGCGCGACGCAGCTCACATCGGAAGGCGCTGGGGCCGGATTCGTCGAGGAAGATCACCTTCACCTCGACCTCCAGTTCCGTCCCCACGGGGAAGGCGGGCTCGGTGGCGTCAAAGCTGCGGGTACCCAGCAAGTATCCCACCCGCACCGGCCGACCGGAAAGGGTGTTCCGCCACCCGCTGAAGGCCGAAGCCGCCTGCGCCATGAGTTCCAGCCCCACCCAGGCGGGCATCTCCCCCCGCGCATCCAGGTACCAGGCTCCGGGTCGCACGCGAGCGGCGACGCGGCAACCCTCGGTGTCCACCTCCACCATGCGATCCACGACGATGGCGGGGCCCCGGTGGGGCAGGAGTTGCTCGATGGACGAGAGGCTCATGGGGTGGGCCCCAGGGCGAGGCAGAGGTTGTTGCCGCCGAAGGCGAAGGAGCTGGAGAGGGCGGCCTGGCCGGGGCTCAGCCGGTGCGCGGCGCCCGCGAGTTCGAGGCGGGGCAGGTTCGGGTCCCCCTCCTCATCCCACCGATGGGGCGGCAGGCGCCGCTTGGGATTCCAGTCCGGGTGGAGCGTCAGCCAGGCGAAGGCCAGCTCCAGGGCGGCGGAGGCCCCCAGGGCGTGGCCCGTGAGGGGCTTCGTGCCGCTGCAGGGGACGCCCTCGGGGAAGGCGGCGGCCGTGGCCCGGCTCTCCATCTCATCGTTCTTGGGCGTGGCCGTGGCGTGGAGGTTCAGGTAGCCCACGTCCTCGGGGCGAAGGCCGGCCTCCATGAGGGCGGCGCGGAGGGCGGTCTCGGCGCCCCGGCCCGAAGGGTCCGGCGAGGAGACGTGGTGGGCGTCGCTGCTGGCACCGGCGCCCAGGAGGGCCAGTTCCGAGGTGTCGCGGGTGAGGAGGAAGAGGGCCGCCCCCTCGCCCACGTTGATGCCCGCGCGATTCCGGCTCATGGGGTTGCAGAGGCTGGGCGTGGCGGATTCCAGCGCTGAAAAGCCGTTGAGGGTGAGCTTGCATAGGGAGTCGGAACCGCCCGTGATCACGGCGTCGCAAAGGCCCAGTTCCAGCATCTGCCGCGCGCTGACGACGGCCTTCCCGCTTGAGGTACAAGCCGTGGAGACGGTGAGGGCGGGGCCCCCGAGGCCGAGGAATTCCGCGAGGAAGGGGGCCAGGCGCCCGATCTCCTGCTGCTGGTAGTGGAACTCCGCCGGAAAACCACCGTGGGCTTGGCGGTGGGCCATGGCCCGCTCCGCGGCCTCAATGCCTGACGTGCTCGTGCCCAGCACCACGCCCACGCGATCCCGGCCGAAGCGGGTAATGGCGTCGTCGACCGCATCGCGGATTTCCGAGAGGGCCGTGAGCAGGATGCGCGTGTTGCGGGAGTCGTCCTTCCAGAAGGCCTGGGGCAGCTCCGCAAGCTCGCCGGGTACGCGGCCCACGCGGGCGGAACGGCCCGGAAGCCAGCCCTCCTCTAGGACGAGTCCCGAGGTATCGCCCCCCAAGAGCCCCTCCGCCACGGCCCCCTTGCCCCGGCCCAGGGCACAAGAGATCCCCAGGGCGGAGAGGTGGGCGGGACGAACGCTCATCCGTTCATCCCCGCGCCCGCTCGATGGCAGCGACCATGCCGGCGGGCGTCTCGAAGCGCACCTCGCCCGTGGCCATGTCCACGGCCAGCTGCACGGTGGTGGCCTTGGTCGTCTTCTTCCCGGAGTCCGCGTCCCGCAGCACGTACGCGATCTTCAACCGCTGCTCGTACTCCACCAGCACGGCTTCTACCCTCACCCGCTGCGCGTAGCGCAGGGGGCTGATGTACTTGAGCTCGCAGGCGACGATGGGCCAGCCGCAGCCGGTGGCGTCCATCTCCGGCAGATCGAGCCCTGCCTTGCGCATGAGGGCCGTGCGGGCGATCTCCAGGTACTTCACGTAGTGGCCGTGCCATACGATGCCCATGACGTCCACGTCGTGGAAGGGGATCTCGAGGGTCACTTCGGCGCGGAGGGGGGTCGTCACGGGCTACTCGGGTTTGGAGGCGGCATCATCGCCCCAGAAGTCATAGAAATTAAACCACTGCAGGGGCGTGGCCACGCAGCGGGCCTCCACGGCGGCGGCATAGCGGACGAGGCCCTCGCGCAGGCCCTCGTCCCGGTGCCCCCGGGGCAGGGAGAAGGCTTCCGCGAAGGGCTCCATATGGATGCGGTAGCGCTTCCCCTCGCGCACGCAAAAGAATAGGTACACGGGGCACTGGAGGAGGTGGGCGAGGAAGAGGGGGCCGATGGGGAATTCCGCCTCGCCGCCCAGGAAGGGCACGCGCATCGTGCGGCCGTTGGCGGAGGCGGGCGAGCGATCCCCCACGATGAAGAGGGCCTCCCCCCGGGCGATGCGCTCCTCCAGCGCCATGGCCGTGTCGGGCCCCACGTCCGTGATGTGGATGAGGTCCAGGTTGTAGCGCGGATTGATCTCCTTCAACAGATCCTGGAACCGCGCCACGTGCTCGGAATAGATGACGGCGTTGAGCCCCTTCAACCCCCGCGCGGCCCCCAGGCCCCGCAACATATCGAGGTTCCCCACGTGGGCGCTGATGAAGAGGGCCCCCGTCCCCGATCGCAAGCGATCGAGGAAGGCCGCCTCCTCCGGAAAGTCCACGGGCACGTCCGCCGCATCCATCCACGCCAAGAACCGATCCACGTAGGACATGGCAAAGGTCCGCACGTGCCGATAGCCATCCCATCGCCCAGGCCGCGTCCACGCCCCCCGCGCATGAAGCCTTTTCAAGTACCTCTCCGAGGCGCGCCGCGCCTCGGAGCCGGTGAGGAAGAAATATGCGGCCACAAACTCCGTGATGAAGCGCAGGGCCCAGGCGCCCAGGAGCTTGTAGGTCCATAGGGCGCAGCGCAGTCCGAAGGCCGTGCCCCGCTCCTGGATGCGGGTCCAGTGGGCTTCCTCGGGGGCGCTCACCGGGCCACCTTGCGCCAGAGCAGCTTGGGCAGGCGCAGCAGCATGCCGCACACGAGGCGCGTGTGCATGCGAGTGAGGCGGAGGTTGTCCCGCATGAGGTTGAAGTGGGATACGCCGTCCTCGGGGTACACCACCTTCACGGGGGCGTTGATCACGGGCAGGCCCTCCCAATGGAGGCGCACGATGGCGGCCGTATCGAAGTCCATGCGGGCGGGCAGGGCGACGCGATCCATGAGGGCCACCGTGGGCGCCAGGGGGTAGAGGCGGAAGCCGCAGAGGCTATCGCCGATATTGAAGCCCAGCGTCTCCAGCCACACCCAGGCGTGGGTGAACCAGCGCCCGTAGCGGCGGGCGGGGGGCACGGGGCCCTCGTAGGCGGGCACGCCGGCGATGACGGCGCCGGGGTGGGCCGCGCCCAGGGCGAGGAAGGGGGCCACGGCGCCCGCGTCGTGCTGCCCGTCGCTATCCACCTGCAGGGCGTGGGTGAAGCCCGCGGCGTGGGCGCGGCGGAAGCCTTCGCAAACGGCGGCCCCCTTGCCCTGGTTCAGTTCCCAGCGCGAGAGGTGGAGGGCGGGATGGGCCGCGGCGAAGCGGGCCAGCTCGGCCTGCGTCGCCGCGTCGCTTCCGTCGTCCTGCGCGAAGACGTCCACGTTGCAGGCGAGGAGCGCCTCCAGCGTGCGGCCGAGGGCCGGCCCCGGGTTGTAGATGGGCACGACGAGGCAGGGGCGGAAGGTCATGGCCTCGCCGCGTAGCGGGCAAAGCCCTTGGACTTGAGTCCCTCGGGGCTCGCGTATTCGAAGGCCAGCTCCTGCCGTTCCGCATCCCAGGCGAGGGCCAGCGTGATGGCTTCCCCGGGCGTGATGGTCCCCTGGAACTTTAAATGCTCCAGGCTTTTAAACGCGGCGAAGGGGCCGAAGGCCGCTTCGCCGAGACGGAGCGCCCATTCCACTTGAACGACCCCCGGGAGGATGGGATCTCCGGGGAAGTGCCCATCGTAGGCGGAGTGCTCCGCTTCCATCCGGAAGGTGTAGGCCCCGGCCCGCTCAGGGGCCGCCTGAAGGGAGCCGGGGTAGGGCGTCATGCCTGGAGCATGGCGTGGACGGTCTTCACCACGTCCCCGACGGTGCGCACATCCTTGAAGTCCTGGGCCTTCACCCGCTTGCCTGTGATCTCCTGCAGCTGGATGGCCAGCTCCACGGCGTCGATGCTATCCAGATCCAGATCCGTGAAGAGGTGGGCTTCGAGGGTGACGCGGGCGGGATCCAGGCGGAAGGAGTCGGCCAGCACCTCGCGGAGCTTCTGATGGATTTCCTCGGGGGTCATGGACATGGGAACTCCGGCGGAACTAGACGGCCTGGCGGCGGCTGGATACGAAGGCGGCGAGGGTGGCGGGGGTGCGGAAGTGGTGGGCGAAGCCCGAGCTTTCCGATTCCTCCAGCCGCAGCCGGTAGGCCTTCTTCAAGGCGATGCCCAGCTCGAAGGCGTCGATGGAATCCAGGCCCAGTCCCTCGCCGAAGAGGGGCTCGTCATCCGCCAGATCCTCGGGGCGCGTGTCCTCCAGATCCAGCGTCTTCACGATGAAGCGCTTCATCTCGAGGGGGGTGATGTCCTGATCCATAGACTTCCTGATTGAACAGATCCTCAAGCCACTCCGTCATCGCCCGGGCGGCCAGGGGAGCGGGCAGGGCCGGATCCGGCGGGGGTGGCGCGACGGAATGCAAGGCCCGGATCCGATATTCGCATGGATGCTCGGGCATGTGATACCAGCGGTGACCCTTGGCCAGGAGGGGGGGGTCGCAGGTGACGATCATGGGCAGGATGGGGGCGCCGGAGCGCAGGAGCAGATGGGCGGCCCCCCGTTGGAACCGGTAAGGGCTGCCGGGCAGCGTGCGCGTCCCCTCAGGGAAGAGGACGAGGGTCTCCCCCCGGGCCAGGGCCTTGGCGCCCCGGTTCAGCACCCAATCGGGATCCAAGGCTGGGATGTAGCCCGCCGCCCGCACCGCCCACCCGAATAGCGGGTTGTTCCAGATGGCGGGCTTCACGACGCAGGTGAGCTGCTCGATGGACCCGAGCATGAGCACTACGTCCAGGTAGCCCGGATGGGTGGCCATGAGCACGTGGCCGTCCAGGCTTCCCCGGGGCGGCATGGCTTCCAAATCGAGGTTGTAGATCCCCGCCCATTGGAGGAAGCGCACGAGGGTGCGGAAGTAAAAGAAGAAGCAGCCCCGGGCCCGGCGCTGGAGGGCCGACTTCCCCCCGGGCAGCAAGCGCATCGGGGGGATGGCGAAGAGGGAAAAGAGGCTGCCCAGCACGCCCAGGGAGCCGAAGCCGACGCCGCTGGCGAGGATCTTGAGAAGGCGCTTCATGGGGCGGATTCCCAGGCCCAGTGCCAGACGGCAGCTGGCCCGGCCCAGGCGGATTCGCCCCCCACAAGCGCTTGAAGGGCGTGAAGGGATTGAGGGAGGGAGGAGGCCGGAGCCGCTCCGCCCGGCACGCGCCGGACGCGGAGGTGGACCGTGGCCGGTGTCCCGATGAGGAAGGCCACCGCGTGCAGCGGCGTCGCATCCTCTTCGTAGGGCGCCATCAACTCCGGCAGCCGATCATCCCCATAGACGCAGAGCACGGGCGAGCCCGTGCGCTGGTGTTGGGCATAGGCCTCCAGCAGGGCCAAGCCGAAGGTTTCCGGGCCCGCGCCGAGGGCCGTCATGGGGCTCGTGTCCTTCGTGGCGATGGACCAGATGCCCGCCGCCGCGTTGTGTACGTTCATGGAGAAGGTGGTGGGCGAGACCTCCTCCCCTAGGGCCATATCGGACAACATGGGCAGGGCGCGCCCCGGATCCCCGTGGCGGGAGGCGAAGACGGCGGGCAGGGGCCCCAGGCCCTCCGTCACCCGGCAGGCCCCATGAAGGAGGCCCTTGCCCAAGGGGCTGAGGCGCCGCCGGAGGAGGGCCTCCACCCGGGGCAGCTCCGGCGGGCCCACGGCCATGTCCACGAACCCCGGAAGGTCCAAGGCCAGGGGCTCCGGGGACCAGAGGGCCGCCCGTTGGATGGGAATGGAAAAGGTGGGCATGAGGACGTCAAGACTTCGAATCGGTCCCCGACTTCATCCGCACGGCGTCCTCCGGCAGTTTCTCCCCGCCCACCACGTGGAAGTGCAAGTGGAAGACGCTCTGGCTGGCGTCCTTGCCGGAGTTGGCGATGACGCGGAAGCCCTTATCGAGGATGCCGTTTTCCCGGGCCACCTTCACGCACACGGTGAGCAGGGCGGCGCGGGTGGCTTCGGGCAGCTCCTCCAGCTCCTGGAGGCTGTTCACGTGCTGCTTGGGGATGACGAGGAGGTGGACCTTCGCCCGGGGGCGGATATCCCAAAAGGCGAGGACGTGGTCATCCTCGAAGACCTTCCGGCTGGGGGCCGCCCCCGCGACGATCTTGCAGAAGATGCAGTCGTGGTTGGCTTGGGCGTGCCATTTGGCCTCGGGGGCGGGCGCCGGGGCCTGGGGTGCGACCTGTAGGAGGAAGGCGAGGGCGAAGGTCAGCATGGTCCCACCCTATCGCCGTTTCAGCGGCCGCTCTTCTTCCAATCCGACAGGAAGCCCTCGATGCCCTTATCCGTGAGGGGGTGCTTGAGCATCTGATCGAAGACCTTCGTGGGGATGGTGGCCACGTGGGCGCCGGCGAGGGCGGCGTCCGTCACGTGCCGGGGCTGGCGGATGGAGGCGGCCAGGCATTGCGTCTCGAATCCGTAGTTTTCGAAGATGGCCACGATCTCGCGGATGAGTTCCATGCCATCCAGATTGATATCGTCCAGGCGGCCCACGAAGGGGCTCACGTAGGTGGCGCCCGCCTTGGCGGCCATGAGGGCTTGCGTCGCGGAAAAGCAAAGGGTCACGTTCGTGTGGATGCCCTCGGCCTTGAATGCGTGGGCGGCCTTGAGGCCCTCCGCCGTGAGGGGCACCTTCACGACGACGTTCTTATGGATCTTCGCCAGCTTGCGGCCCTCCTCGATCATGCCGGCGGATTCCAGGCTGATGACTTCGGCGCTGATGGGGCCATCCACGATGCCGCAGATCTCCTTGATGATGGCTTCGAAGGGCTTGCCCGTCTCCTTGGCGATGAGGCTGGGATTCGTCGTCACCCCATCCAGCACGCCCAGGGCGTTGATGCGACGGATCTCGTCGATGTTGGCGGTGTCGATGAAAAATCGCATGTGAGCCTCCTCAATCCAGCCCTTCCATTCTCCCAGGGAGGGCGGGAAGCTGAAAGCAGGAGTTCAGCCATGGCCGAGTCACCGGAAATCAAGGTTCTCGATAAGGGCTTCGTGAAGCTCATCGACCACCTGGGATCGGATCTCTCGGTGGTGAACGCGGCGCGCGTCTCCTACGGCAAGCGCAAGGACACCTTCGAGGAGGGGGACGCCAAGCTCATCAACTACCTCGCCAAGCACGAGCACACCTCCCCCTTCCGCCACACGGCCATGACCCTTCACGTCAAGGCGCCCATTTTCGTGTTTAGGCAGTGGATGAAGCATCGGATCGGCTGCCTCACCGCGGACACGGTGGTTACCTTCCTGAACACGAACGGGGAGGCCTCGCCCCAAACGGGCAAGACCATGGGCGAGCTTTGGCGCCTTTGGAACGAAGGGCAGGCGAACGGGACGGCTCCCTCCGAAGCCGCCGTCGCCGACGTCCGGCGACACCTCGGAGAGGGACGCTCCGATCGCGAGATCGAGACCCTCACGGGAGTGGCCCGGGCCACGGTGCGCAAGATCCGGGAGAACCGATTCTCCCGGCTCCGCTCCGCGAAGAACCGGATCCGCAAGATGCGCCTCCGAGTGTTGAACGAGGCGGAGAACAGCTTCGAGGTGGGCCGTATCGAGGAGGTCCTGGATAAGGGCATCCAGCCCGTTTATCGCCTCGATCTTGAAGGCGGACGCCAGATCAGCCTGACCCGCAACCACCTCGTGCTCACGCCCGAGGGGTGGCGCACGATGGGCGAGGCCGTGGGCCTTGAGCATTCGGAGGGCGCCGAGCCCCAGATGACGCGCTTGGCTTCCCTCATGGCGAACGGCGCCGAGGCCTACCGGGACGGGGAGTGGATGGCGGGCCTGAGGCGCCGCGGTGCCAGCGTGGACGAGATGGCCCAGGCTGCGGGATGCAGCTACCACACGATCCGGAAGTGGCTGAAGCGGCACGAGCTCTCCTTCGGGCCCGGCGAAACCCGTTTCGAGAAGGGCGCCTCCCCTTGGAACGAGGGACTCAGCTATCGGAACGGGCCCATGACCCTGACCTTGGCCCAACGCCAGAAGCGGGCCTTCCACCGCTCCGGTGAGCGAAGCAACTTCTGGCGGGGCGGCGTGAGCACGGAGCGCCAGCGCGTCGCCGCCTGGGTGGCCCGCCAGGCGCCCCTCCTCCATGCCCAGAACGGTCACGCCTGCGGGTCTTGCGGGGCCCATGCTTCCACGCTGCACGCCCACCATATCGTGCCCGTGTGGATGGATCCCTCCCGGAGCCGGGACATCTCGAACCTCACCTCCCTCTGCGAGCCCTGCCATCGCGCCGTCCATCGGAACCGCGAATCGGAGCTGGCCTTCGCCAAGGCTCACCACGGCGCCCTGGATCCCGCGTGGGAAGTGGCCCCGCGCCGAAGCGGCGATCACCGGCTTCTGGCCCATCCCGTGAAGGTCCTGGGGATCACCTACCTGGGAATGCAGCAGACCTTCGATCTTCGGGTGAAGGGCGACTGGCACAACTTCGTGGCCAACGGCCTCGTCGTCCATAATTCCGAATTCAACGAAATCTCCGGTCGCTACGTCGAGTTCCCGGAAGACGAGTTCTACGTCCCCGAGGTGTTCCGCCAGCAGGCCAAGGTGAACAAGCAGGGCAGCGAGGGGGCCGTGGAGGATCAGGGGGCGGCTCATGCGGCCTACCTGGATAGCTGCCGGGCCAGCGTCGCGCAGTACAAGGCCCTCCTCGCCCTGGGGGTGTGCAAGGAGCAGGCGCGCTGCGTGCTGCCCCTGGGCCTCTACTCGGAGGTGTACTGGACGGTGAGCCTCCAGGCGGCCGCCCACTTCATCCGCCTCCGCTCCGAAGGCCATGCCCAGTGGGAGATCCAGCGCTACGCCGAAGCCGTGCGGGGAGTGGTGGAGGGAGTGTACCCGGTGAGCCTCAAGGCGCTTTTGGCCTCGGATATCGGATAGGAACATTTTCGCTGCCGGGTCATCCCTGAAAGACCCCCCTTTGGGGAGACCTCGGGAGCCCCTCGTGATCCGAAAAGTCCTGCTCTTCCTTTCAACCTTCGGGGTGATGGCCCTGGCTCAGACGGGGGGGAGGGACGAGGCGAGGCTCAAGGCCTTGGATGGGACGGTGGGCGCCCTCTATGCCACGATTTCGGGCCCCGAGGGGAAGGCGCGGGATCTGACCGCCCTCCGGGCGATGCTTCATCCGCAGGCGAGGCATGCCTTCGTCGTTCGGGATGCCGAAGGCCGGCCCCAGCTCCGGCAATTCGGGCTGGAGGATTTCCTCCAATTCACCCAACCCGTGTGGGAGAAGGGGTTCTTCGAACGGGAAATCGCCCGGCGGGTGGAGATCTATGCCCACGTGGCCCATGTGTTCAGCACCTACGAGGTGCGGCTGAAGGCGGAGGGCCCGGTAGTCAGGCGCGGGATCAATAGCTTCCAGTTCATGCACGACGGGGAGCGGTGGCGCCTGTTGAGCGCCTTTTGGGAAGGAGAGACGGGCGACGAGCCCATCCCGGATCGCTACCTTTCCGGGCGTTGAGCCCGAGGTCGGCACGCACGGGATCCTGACTATGCTGGGAAGCGGCCGGGGTCCCGGCCCCGGAGGCCCATGCCCACCCCACCCCTCAACCCCGCCCTCTTCAGCCTGGATCCGGATCACCTCTGGCTCATGCACTGCTCCGAGGGGCCCATGCCCCGCTCGGCGCTGCGGGCCGTGCGCAGCTTCCTGTACAAGGAGCTGCAGCCCTGGGATTTGAAGTGGAAGGAGGATTTCGTGGGCCTGCCGGAGCGTACGCGGGCGGCGGCGGCGCGCCTGCTGGGGGCGAGCGCGAAGGACGTGAGCCTCACGGCCACCACGAGCTCCGGGCTCCAGGTGGTGGCCCAGGGCTACCCCTGGAAGGCGGGGGACGAGGTGGTGGCCCCCTTGGGCGAATTCCCCTCCAATGCATGGCCCTGGCTGGCGCAACGGAATCGGGGTGTGGCCTTTCGCGAAGTTCCCCTGTGGGAGGGGCACCTCGCGGGGGCGGGGGCCTTGGAGAGCACGCCGCCGCCCGCTGACGCGGACCCCGAGGCGCGCCTGCTGGCGGCCCTGGGACCTGATTCGCGCATCCTCGCCGTCTCATGGGTGCGCTTCCAGGATGGCCTGCGCTTGGATCTGCGGCGCCTCGCGGAGGGCTGCGGGGCCCGCGGCGTGGCCCTCGTGGTGGATGGCATCCAGGGCTGCGGGACGCACACGCCGGAGCTGGAGGGGGTCGCCGCCTTCGCCTCGGGGGGGCACAAGGGGCTCCTCTCGCCCCAGGGCTTGGGCTTCCTATGGACGGAGCCCGCCTTTCGCGCCCGCCTCCTTCCTTCCGGCACCTGGCTCTCCGTGGAACAGGGCACGGATTTCACGCGGCCCAGCACGGACTTCGACCGTCCCTTCCTGGAGGACGGCCGGCGGCTGGAGCCCGGCAGCCCACCCCTCCTCATGGCGGCGGCCTTGGAGGCCTCCTTGGGCGAACTGCTCCGGGCGGGGCTTCCGCGCATCCAGGCCCATGTGGAGGGGCTGCAGCGAGGTCTGCTGCGGCGCCTGGCAACGGGGCCTTGGGCCGAAGAGGCGAGGCGCATGGAGGGTCTCTTGGAGGCCGGGCGCCTGGGGGCGATCCTGGGTTTCCACCATCAAGGCTCCGCCTCCGCGGATGCGAAGCAACCGCGGGAGGACCCTCCTGAGGAGGGTCCGATAGGTGGAAGACGCGATCTCGCGGGCCTGCTGCAACGCGGCATGCGCCAGGGGATCTACGCCTCCGTGCGGGAGGGCTACTTGCGCGTCGCCTTCCACGGGTGGCACGCCGAGGCGGATCTGGGCCGAATCGCCGCGTGGATGGACTCGGTCACCTGAGGAGGTAGCTGACCTTCATCTGGATCACCTCGTCGCTGGGCAGGCCCTTGAGGGCGAAGCCATCGCGGCTGGGGCTGAGGCTCGCCCGGGCGTTGATGAGGGCATCCGTGGCCACGCCGCGGCTGTAGACGAGGAAGAGGGTGGAGCCTGGGCGGTACTGCCAGCGGGTGACGACGTTCAGGTTCCATGAGCGGGTGCTGAAGGCGCCATCGCCTTCATAGTCCTTGGGGGCGAGGGCGCCCTCCGCAAAGGCCTGGACCTCCCGGTAGTTCCAGTTGGCGGCGAGCCACTGGGTCTGGAACTGGAGGCTGAGGTCGGCCCGGGGGCTGTAGGCCACTTGGAGGCTTTGGTTGAAGGAGCTGAGGCGGCGCAGTCCCACGAGGGGCGTGTCCGCGTCCACGGGATCCGGGGCCAGGTAGCGGAGCTCCCCCTCCTGGCGGCTAAGGCTCGTGCCCAGGGCGATCTCAAGGCCCTCCGTGGGGCGAAGCACTTGATTGAGGCTCAGTCCCGTGGAGGGGCCGCCCGGGTGCCAGGTGCCGTTCCAGGAGGCGCTCACGTACCAGGGGCGGTTCCCCGGGGTATCGAAGCCCATCCAGGCGCTGGGGACGGTGCCCCGGGCCAGGTACTTCTTTTGGGGGGCCTGGAAGGTGCGCAGTTCCTGATCGTCCTCCGCGGGGAGGCTGAGGGTGGTGCCGCCCCAGAGCCCGAAGTAGGTGGGCAAGCCGCCGCCGAAATCCGCGGAGACCCAGCGGCTGAAGGTATGGCCCGCCTGATCCCGGGCGAGGCCCGCGGAGAGGCCCGCCGAGGCCTCCCGAAAGGGGCCCAGGGGCTCCATGCGCCGCTGGGCCCGCAGGGATAGGCGCTGCTCATCGGCCCGGGCCAGGTAGCCCAGATCGTTGGGGTTGAAGTCATGGCCCGCGTTGGCGAGCGTGAGGTCCGTCGTCCATCCATCCCACCGCCGCTGGGCGTGGGCGCGGGCGTACCAGCCCTCCCGGGTATCGCCGGGCTGGCCCGCTTCGGAGTGGACGAGGGCGGCCTCGATTCCCGTGGCGCGGTCGGGGCTCCGCCAGGTGCCGTCCAGGCCCTCCACGGCGGCGAGGCGGCCTCCGTGGCCCTGTCGCGTCCACGTGCCCAGGGCGCCCAAGGTGGACCCCCGCGCATCGAGGGGGAGGACGCCCCGGGCCACGAGGAAATCCTGGGAGGGGGCGAGGGTGCGCTCCTCCTTGGATCCGTCCGGCAGGCGCACGCGATGGGTGGCCCGCTCCGCCGAAGCGGCGAGGAGGCCCAGCTGGGCGCCACCGGCATCCCGATTGGTCACCTTGGCGGCGGCTTGGAGACCGAGGCTGCGGTCCATGGCGAGCAGCGTTTCCCCTTCGGCGAGGCCGGGGGCGCCCAGGCCGCGGCCGATGCGGCGGCTGTAGAAGAGCTGGGGCCCGTTGAACCCGAAGAGGTCGGCGCCCTCCACGAAGAAGGGGCGCCGCTCCGGCAGCCACGTCTCCGTCGTGCTCAGATTGAGCACGGCCTGATCCACCTCCACCTGGCCGAAGTCGGGCTTGAGGGCGAGATCCAGCTGGGTGGTGCCGGAGAGGGCGAGGTGGCCGTCCACGCCGCCACGCAGCTCCGCGCCGCGGTCATCCCAGCTCTGGGCCGTGGCGAACTTGTTCCGGGCCGTGAGGTAGGGCACCCATTCCCGGCGAGGGGCGGGGCGCAGGCCCGTGAGGCCCGTGAGTTCGGGGAAGCGGCTCACGAAGGTGTTCTCGTCCCGGGGGGCGAGGCTCCACCAGGAGGTGGCGCGCAGGGGGCCCTGGTCGCTGCGGCCGAAGTTGATGCCCCAGCTGGCGCCATCCTCGGGGCGGAGGCGCAGGAGGCTCAAGGGGATGCGGAGCTCCACCGTCCAGCCGTCGGCGTCCCGGGACACGGCGCTCTCCCACACCCCATCCCAGGAGCCATCGAAGGCGGTGTCGGCGAACCAGGCGCCATCCCGCTGCACCCCGGCGGCGTTGACGTAAAAGGCGAGGGCGCTGCGGCGGTCGTGGAGGCTGTCGACGTGCACGGAGAACCAGTCGCTCACGCTGTCCTGATCCCTTCGGTGGAGGCGCTTCACGATCTTGGAGAGGCCGCGCGTGTGGCGCAGCCGGGCGCCCACGTAGAGGTAGCGGTCGTCGTAGAGCACGCGCACGTCCGTGCGCTGCGGAGCGGGGGCGCCCCAGCGGGGCCAGGATTGGCGGAAGGCATCGCCCGCCTCGGTGGTGGCCCAGGCGCCTTCGTTGAGGTTGCCGTCGAGGGTGATGGGTTCCGGGGTTCGGACGGCCCGGAGGGCCTTCGGCGCGACGGGTTCCTCCGCGAGGAGGCCGAGGCCCGCGCCCGCCACGAGGGCCATGAAGGTCCATGTCCGAAGCCGATTCCCACCCATCCCTCCAGGATGCCTGGAACACCCGGGAGGATGCGCGCATAAACTCTTCTGATGCGCCTCCCACTCGCCCCCCTCCTCCTCGTCCTGCCCCTTCTCGCGGGGGGAAGTGGAACCGTGAACTTGAAGGGCAAGAAGTTCACGGCGGAAGTGGCCGTCACTCAGCAGGAAAAGGCCAAGGGACTCATGGAGCGGGCGCACCTCCCCCAGGATCGCTGCATGGTCTTCCTTTACGATCAGGACGACTACCACCCCATCTGGATGAAGAACTGCCTCATCGCGCTGGACGTGGCCTGGCTGGACGCCCAAGGGAAGGTCGTGGAGTTCCTGGAAAAGGTGCCGCCTTGCAGCCCCATGTTGGGGGACGGCTGCCCCACTTACGGCGGCACGGTGCCGGGCCGCTACTTCGTGGAATTCGCCTCGGGCACCTTCAAGCGAATCGGCCTGAAGAAGGGCGACGTGATGACCTGGGAGCTGAAGTTGGATGGGGGGCGAGTCGTGAAGCTGGGTGCCGCGCCTGCAAAGGTCGCGAGGAAGTAACTCACCGCACCCGCGCCCGGTTGCGGATCGACATCACCATCCCCAGGGCCAGCATGAAGCTGAGGGTGCTGCTGCGGCCGTAGCTGAAGAAGGGC